>JBBAWA010000120.1:0-4598 GCA_040397425.1 Methylacidiphilales bacterium | reverse complement strand
TTTTTAGCTGCTGGATGATGATTCCGCCGTGCTTTTCTTTCCATTTCCATATTTCCTGAAGAAAAGCCTCACGTCCCAGATCGTCCCTATGCCTGATCTTGCCATCTTTTTTTAGGGTGCGCTCTACGACGGTTTGGGTCGCGATTCCCGCATGGTCGGTTCCGGGAAGCCAAAGGACTTCATGGCCTAAGAGACGGGCGCGCCGGGCCAGTATGTCTTGAATCGTGTTATTGAGGACGTGACCAAGAGTTAAAATTCCCGTGACGTTGGGTGGCGGTATGACAATCGAGTAAGCGGGTTTGGCGGAGCTTGGGTTGGCTCGATAGTCACCTCGTTCCATCCATTGGCGATACAATCGGTCCTCGACTTGAGCGGGATCGTAGGCTGGGGCGAGATCAGGCATGAGAGTGGCAGAATGCCTTTGATGGGTGCAGGTGAAAAGCCTAGTGCGAAGTAATTTTAATCGGACTGGCCTGCCGCAGCGGCTGTGGGTGCGGCTGCTCCTGCTGGTAGGAACTGCCACCAGTGGGTTTCATTGATGGCGTAGATAGGCTTGTAGTGTTGGATTTGATTCGCAGGCCAGACACTTTTGATCTGGTTATCTAAAATGAGGCACTGCCCACCGTAGATAACCCCAAGAATGCAGTGCCCAACTCCTAGATTGAGGTCTTTGACGACTAAGATTCGAAGCTCGTCTTGGCTAAAGCCTAGTTTTTGAAGGGCGAAGTATTTGGCAATCGCATGATCTTCACAATCACCACTGACACGACCTGAGATGATGTAGTCCGTATTTTGTGTGAATTGGACAGGGGTATTCCAAAGATCGGGCACTCCCCAGTTTTTTTGGTCAGGGACATAGCGCATCGAGTTAAACGTTTCATTGGTCTTTTTAATCATAGCTAGGCGATCCGAGTCCTTTGTTTTTGAGATAAAATCATCCCAACCTCCAGCAAAGGGAGCTTGAATATCTGCCTTTTTTGAAAGCTCTGTCTCAACACTAGATAAAATCCCTGTCCACTTTGGAAACTTCGCAATGGGGTCCTGTTGAACGACCTGATATTCACCGTCCCAAGCCCAGGCAGGGAATGAGATAAAAACGAGTATGAGAAAGGGGATGAGAGTCATGTTCACATTATAGCCTGCTTTTGCTGTAAGGAAAACCTTGAGGTGGGGAGTCGGAGTAGGGAATACTTTGCACTCCTAGGAGGAACTAGACCATGGCCCAAAAGAACGCTGCAGCACCTCAAGATCCCTCAACTCTTAAGATTCAGACCCCCAAGATCGCTGAGGAGACGGTTCGTCGACCCATGAGTGGGAAGACTATATTGGCTATCATCTTTTTTGGCCTTTTTACCTTAGGAGGTTTTTTTGGAATTTTGGCTTTTGTGAAGGGGGAGAAAGAAAGGACTTTGCGGGATTGGCAGATTCAGATGGGTTTAGTGGTTGAGACAAGGGCGGCTGCGGTGGAGGGATGGCTGGGTTCTCAGTTCGATGTTCTGCGAGGGATTGCAACGAATGAATCCCAAAAAATTTACATCGAGACCCTACTGGATGATCAGGCAGTGGCAGACCGAAAAGAGGGCGCCGCGGGGTTCTTGCGTAATTACTTAAAGAGGGTTGCCGAGCAGAACGGATTTATTACGCCACCGCCTGCCCTCGAGATTAATGCCAATGTCGTGCGGGAGGGAATCGCGGGAATCGCAATTCTCGCGCCTTCTGGGCAAGTGCTTGTAGCGAGCGAATTTTTGCCCGCTTTGAAGGAGGATGGATTTTTAGATACCTTAAAGGAAAATGCCGCACGACAGAAGGGGCTTTGGAATCTACGTTTGGACTCTGAAGGACAGCCTAGTCTTGGATTTCTGGTCCCGATTTACCCTGTGGATGCCCAGGATAACGCAAAACCGATCGCGTATGTCGCCGGGTTGAAACAGGTTGCCAAAGAGCTTTTCCCGCTGATGAGTCAACCTGGGGAAACTCTGAAATCTGCCGAGAACTTTCTAGTCCAAGAGAAACCTGGGACTTCGGGAAGCACCATTCAGTACCTAACTCCAAGACGTAACCCGCTTCCAAACGGCACAAAGCCAATGACAGCAGATTCTGCGAATGAACCTGCGACTTCTGCTGCAGCATTCGCTGTCTCAAAACCAGGTGGTTTTTCATTGCGATCAAGTTACGGAAATGTCCCATCCTTAGTTTTGGGAAGAAAAGTAGCGGGTACCCCTTGGGTTCTGGTGCGCATTGCAGATCAACAAGAAGCCTTGGGGCCATCCCAAAAGCGCCAGCAGGGAATGCTGATTGGTTTTACTCTCGTCTTGGGGTTGGCCTCTGTGTCTATGGCTACGGCTTGGAAACATGGGGCGCAGTTACGTGCCTCAGCTGAGGCTCAGAAACTTAAGATAGCCGCAGAGCGTTTTACCGGCTTTGCAAAGTTCCTGCGCGTAATTACCGATAACCAGCCCACGGCCATTGCGGCTATGGACGCAGGGGGTAAATATAATTTTGCAAACCGAACATTAGCTGAGGCTGCTGGAATTACCCCTGAGGAGGTGAATGGGAAAACGATGCCTGCAGTCATTGGACCTGTACGTGCGGCGGCTTACCAAAAAGTCAATAAACAGGTGATCGACGAGCTGTACCCGGGTTGGCCCAACGACAAGAAGGAGGGGAAGTGGGTCCCGCAAAAAGTACGGCATGAATTTGAAGAGAATGGAAAAAAGAAATACACTAAAACAGATCACATTCCGTTACGGGCAGACCGAGATCATCCTCCTGGGGTTCTTCTGATCGAACAGGATATCACCGAATTTATTACCGAAAGAGAGAAGAGGGAAAAGATGTTCCGCGGATTGATCGAAGCTTTTGTAGGCGAGGTAGATAGTCGGCAGCCCAATTCTGCGCGTACAAATGCTAGGTTAATCTCCCGAGTGGCGCGAGGAACAGCAGAGGAGATGGGGTTATCGCCCGTGGATGTGGAAACAGCTGAGTTGGCGGGTGAGTTGATGAATCTGGGAACTGTTTCTCTATCTCAAGACCTTTTAAGCAAAGGTGGAAATCGAAATGAGGAGGAGAAGAAGAAGTATCGTGAGGCGATCCTACGCAGTGCAGATCTTGTAGCCGGTCTTGAGTTTGAGGGGCCAGTGGCGGATGTCATCCGACAGGCTCAAGAGCGTATTGATGGCACGGGTTGGCCGAAACAGTTGCGTGGGGACGCTATTTTGCCAGCTGCGAAGGTGGTTGCAGTGGTTAAGAGGTTGATTGATCTTGTGCAAGGTCAAGATGGCCCAGCTCAAAGCCTTGATGCCGCAATACGAACCGTTCTTGCAGAGGCAGGTGGCTCGCTCGATCGAGCCGCAGTAGCAGCTTTAGTGGCTTTCTTGGATAATCGTGGAGGAAAAGGAAAAGTAGGCTTGGCGTAAACGCCAGAGCGTTAGACGCGTTTAATCTTAATCGGGGATCAGGCTTTGTTCGACGGTGTCGTCAAAGCGTAGATTGAGTAGCTTCCAATCGGCTCCCACGGGTGAGTAAAACACAAACTGCCAGCGAAGGGGTTTTCGTGGGTGATAGCTTAGGTACGTAATGTAAAGAGTGCGTGTTCCAACGGACCGGAGATCATATAGCTCGTAGCCTTGAAGGGGGCCAAAGACTTCAATTCCCTTTTGGATATTGCTGACAAATTCTGGAACAGATGCGGGATCGGAGAGTGTGGGATTACTCGCGACGAGATTTTTGAAACATTCGTCGATCTTCCCTCCTTGAACACCGAGGAAGAAGGCTTCCAGCTGTTTTTGAACTGCGGCGGGAGGCGGTTTTGCGTTCGGGTTCCTTGGAAGAAGCTGTGGAATCAGGGTCGTAACCTTGGGGAGATTTGTCACACCTGTTTTATTGGTTGGAGCTGACCAGAGCGTGGACATAGGCATCACGAGCAAAGGAAGAAGGAGAAGTTTTTTCATGGGATTGCTTTTCTTAGTTGATCAAGTCCATCTTGCAGGATTGGAGCCCCATGTGCAAAAAAGATTCTTTGGGTTGGGAGTTCAAGGAGTCGCTTTAAACTAGTCTTTAAAAGATCTGAGTTGGTGCAGTATTTGGTGGGTAGTGGCATCAATGGGTCTGGGGAGAGGTTGATAAGAGCATCCCCAATGATCAGGCTCTTTGAAGCGTGATGAAAATATGCAGTTTCGTTTTCTCCCGCACCTGGCAGTGGGATTGCATCAAATCCCTGTACTTTCTCAACCACACTTCCTTGCAACAAGTTGCTAAGCACGTCGGTCATACGGTCATGGTTGCTATTTGTTTTAACAATTTGAACAGGGGACTTGGGTCGTGGTGTATCCTTGGGCCAATCGATGGGATCAAAAAGAATTGTGCCCTCTGAAGATAAGTAGGCAGTGGACCAGAGTTCGGCTTTGCAAGAGGGGTCGTATGCATGCCATGTAAAGAAACCCTCCCCATGATCATGGAGAGGCTTAGGATTTAGGTTCAATGGGTCAGGGTGGCAGCGTAATCTGAAGAGGATAGCAAGCCTGTAGGCTTGGGTGATTCGGGTTTAAGGCGAAAGAGCCAACCCTGTCCGTAGGGTTCGCGATTAATGAGGCCGGGAT
>JBBAWA010000119.1:0-4660 GCA_040397425.1 Methylacidiphilales bacterium | reverse complement strand
GTGTTTTATCTGCACTCGAGGTTGCTCGAACGGAGCGCTCGGTTGAGCGAGAAAGCAGGGGCGGGCTCGTTGACGGCGCTACCGATCATCGAGACGCAGGCGGGAGACGTATCGGCCTACATCCCGACGAACGTCATTTCGATCACGGACGGGCAGATCTATCTGGAGACGGATCTGTTCTATCAAGGCGTACGTCCTGCGATCAGCGTGGGTCTTTCGGTTTCCCGAGTGGGATCGGCCGCGCAGATCAAGGCCATCAAGCAGGTAGCGGGTAAGATCAAACTGGAACTAGCTCAGTTCCGCGAATTGGCCGCGTTTGCCCAGTTCTCGAGTGATCTGGACGCCGCGACCAAGGCGAAATTGGATCGAGGTGCCCGAATTGTTGAGGTGTTTAAACAGACTCAGTATCAACCTCTGCTGGTTGAGGTGCAGGTGGCAATTCTTTGGACGATTCAGAATGGATACTTTGACTCTGTGCCCGTGGACAAAGTGAAAGCATTCCAGACGCGTCTGACTGAATATCTGACAACCCGTAAGGATAATATCCTCTCGGCGATTCGGCAGAAAAAGGCAGTGGACGATGCTATTGCGGCAGATCTGAAAAGTGCCTTGAGTGACTTTGTTGCGAGTCAGCCTTCCTCCTAAGGATTGATCCATGGCCAGTACACGGGACATACGACGCCGAATCCGCTCGGTAAAAAATACCGCGCAGATTACCAAGGCGATGCAGATGGTGGCTGCATCGAAAATGCGCAAGGCGCAGCAGGCGGCGTTGGCTGGTCGACCCTACGCGGAAGCGATGAACCGTGTTCTTTCCTCGCTTGCGAATCGTGTTGGTTCCATCTCCCATCCTTTTTTGGAGAAGAGAGAGATTCGTAGGCCGTGTGCGCTGGTCATCAGTACGGACAAGGGGCTGTGCGGGGCGTTGAATACGAATCTTTTGAGGGAAGTGGGAGCCTTACCCAAGGAGACGGTTTTTGTGACTGCAGGAAAGAAGGGGAAGCAGTTTGTGGCTCGGATGGGGAGAGAGTTATTGGCTGATTTTGATGTGAAGGATGATGCCTCGAGTTACAAGATCAAGCAGATCAGTCAGTTTCTGATTGAACAGTATTTGGAAGGTAAAATTGATAGTGTAAGCATTTTTCACACCCGCTTTGTCAACACACTGGTCCAGAAGCCTGAGAGGACTGATCTATTGCCGATCGGTAAGCTGGAGAAGTTGCAAGCGGGCACGGGAGAGCATTCAGAGAGCGCAATCCAGGCGGATGAAAATTTGCAGTATATTTATGAACCTAGCGGGGATGAGGTGTTATCGGCCTTGTTGCCTGCTTATATTCATTTCCAGGTGTACCAGTTGGTGCTGGACGCCAAGGCCTCCGAGCATTCCGCGCGGATGGTGGCTATGAAGAGTGCCACCGATAACGCGAAGGGAATGATCAAGGACCTAACCCTGGAATATAACAAAGTCCGACAGAGCGGCATTACGACCGAACTGTTGGAGATTGCCACGGCACAAATGGCCATGGCCTGACGGAAAAAGGAGAGCAGTTATGGCAACCAAAACAGCAAACAATGTGGGGTCGATCGTTCAAGTGATCGGGCCTGTGGTGGACGTGGAATTTTCTGGAGACGCGAGCATGCCTGCGCTGCTTTCCGCTTTGGAGGTCGACTACGAGGTAGGTGGGCAGAAGACGAGTGTGGTTTTGGAAGTGCAGCAGCACTTGGGGGACGATTGGGCGCGGGCGGTTGCCATGTCCTCGACCGAAGGGCTCAAGCGTGGAATGCCCGTGAAAGATACTGGGGCACCTATCTCCGTTCCTGTGGGGGAGGGGGTTTTGGGGCGGGTGTTGAATGTTTTGGGGGAGCCTGTGGATGAACGAGGCCCTGTGAAAGCGGTAAAGCGTTATCCGATTCATCGTCGGGCTCCAACGCTGGTGGATCAGGACACGCAGGCGAAGGTGTTGGAAACGGGGATTAAGGTCATTGATCTGATCTGTCCTTTTACCAAGGGCGGAAAAGTAGGTGCATTCGGAGGAGCAGGCGTAGGAAAGACCGTCGTGATCATGGAGTTGATCAATAACATCGCCAAGGGACATGGTGGATTTTCCGTCTTTGCGGGAGTAGGAGAGAGAACCCGTGAAGGAAACGATCTTTATAATGAAATGTCCGAGGCTGGCGTTATTGATTTGAAGGACATTTCAAAATCCAAGGTGGCTCTGGTATATGGGCAGATGAACGAGCCTCCGGGTGCGCGTATGCGAGTGGCCTTGAGTGGGCTCGCGATTGCAGAGTATTTTCGCGATGAGAAAAACCAAGATGTGTTGCTCTTTATCGATAATATCTTCCGGTTCAGTCAGGCGGGCTCTGAGGTATCGGCGTTATTGGGAAGAACTCCCAGTGCGGTAGGGTATCAGCCCACTTTGTCTGCGGAGATGGGAGATCTGCAGGAGCGGATTACCTCGACGAAGAAGGGTTCGATCACGTCATTCCAAGCGGTATATGTGCCTGCGGACGATTTGACCGATCCAGCGCCCGCGAACACTTTCGCGCACTTAGATTCTACGATCGTGTTGGAGCGATCCATTGCGGAGTTGGGAATTTATCCGGCGGTAGATCCGCTGGCTTCGACTTCGAAAGCGTTGGCGCCCGAGATTGTGGGACAAGAGCACTACGAAGTGGCTCGTGGCGTGCAGCGGGTTTTACAGAAATACAAGGATCTGCAGGATATTATTGCGATCTTGGGAATGGACGAGTTGTCGCCCGAGGACAAGTTGACCGTTTTCCGCGCAAGAAAGATCCAGCGTTTTTTGAGTCAACCGTTTCACGTTGCTGAGGTGTTTACCGGGACGAAGGGCGAGTACGTTCCCGTTGCGGAAACGATCAAGGGCTTTAAGGAGATCCTCGAGGGCAAGCATGATGATGTGCCTGAGGCAAACTTCTACATGAAGGGCGGAATCGGGGCCGTCGCGAAGAGCTAAACAGTATGGCAGGAAAACTTCGGCTCGTAGTGGTGACTCCGGAAGGCAAGACCTTCGACGATGATGTCGAGCAGGTCGTCATGCCGGGAGTGGAGGGTCAGCTCGGCATTTTGCCGGGTCACGTTCCCTTGCTGACCGCCATTCAGCCTGGGGAGTTGGACCTGAAGGCAGGTTCCCGAGGCGATGAGCTTGCGGTGGGCGGAGGTTTTGCCGAGATTACGGGGGACCGAGTGACTATTTTGACCGATATGGCGGTGAAGCCTGAAGATATCGATGAGCATGCCGTCGAGAAAGCGCTGGAAAGTGCAAAGCAGGCACTGTTAGAAAAGAAGGCAGGGCCAGAAGCAGCAGAGTTGATGGCGTTGATTCAGCGTTCGACGGCTCAATTGAACTTGAAGCGAAAGAGGCGAGCCTAACTTCTATTGCAGGCAGGAAGTCGGAAGACTTAGGAGTTGGATCGGAGTTTATCTTCTTCGATTTCGGATCGGATTCGGCGACTGAGTTTGGGGCGAATAAATCCGTAAAGGAGGTAGCCGCAAAAAAGAACGGCGAGGGAGTACTGGTAGGTTTGGACGATCAGGGCGAGTGCGGCAACGATGAGAAGGAGGCGCGGGATGGGACGCTGGGAGCGCCAATCCAAAGTTTTAAAGCTGGGATAGCTCACCTGACTAAACATCATAAAACTCAGAAAAAGGAGCAGGGCAGCCAGAAGATATTTAAAATTTCCGATCACTCGGTCTGATTCGTAGTATTTGAGAAGGAGCAGGGTTACGGAGGCCACGAGACCTGCGGCGGCAGGGATGGGAAAACCGCTAAAGTCTTTCGAACGAGATGGGGTTTGTGGTTCGAGGGCAAGGGTGTTGAAGCGAGCGAGGCGCATGGCACCGCAAACCAAATAGACAAACGCGATCATCCAACCGATTCGCGCAGGTAGCTCTGCTAACACGATTTTGAAAACAAGGAGCGCAGGTGCGATTCCAAAGGAGATGACGTCAGCCAAGGAGTCGAATTCCCTTCCAAAAGCACTTTCATGCCCGCCGAGCCTTGCGACCCGACCATCGAGCATATCGAATATGAAAGCGCCCAAAATCCAGAGAAGGCTGGTTTCGTATGGTTGAGTCCAAGCGATGTTATCCTCTGCCTGAAGAAGACTGCCTTGGATGATTTGCAGGACGGCCATAAATCCGCAGAACAGGTTGCCCGCAGTCATGAGGCTGGGGAGAAGATAGGCTACCCCTTTGCGAGCGGGTATGGGGGAGCGGGACTTTAAGCGGGCCATAGGGCAAGAATGGTTTGTCCGCCGACGACACGTTGGCCGACTTGAACTTGTGGGGCACAGGACGCGGGGAAGTAGAGGTCGGTTCTGGAGCCGAAGCGAATCATTCCGATTCTTTCCCCTGTGGCCACACTGTCGCCCTGCTTTTTCCAGCCAACGATTCTGCGGGCGATGAGGCCTGCAATCTGTCTTACGAGGATGGGCCCGCGGGAAGTGCGGAGCAGCCAGGTTTGATTTTCGTTACGGATATCGACTTCTAGGTGGCGAGCATCCAGGAACTCTCCCGCGGAGTAGTGTGTTTTTTCGATCGTGCCTGAGAAGGGGCTGCGGTTGACGTGGACGTCCAAAACAGAGAGGAAGATGCCGACGCGACGAAACTTTCCTAGGCCGAAGCAGGGGTCCTCTG
>JBBAWA010000118.1:0-4663 GCA_040397425.1 Methylacidiphilales bacterium | reverse complement strand
AAAGATCGATGGCGCTGGAACGATACGGCGATTCTTTGATATCACACTCCCGCAGCTGGCAGAGGTACTCGCCGTTGTCGTGGTGTTTCGAACGATCTGGACCTTTAATAAATTTGAGGAAATCTATTTGCTTACCAGAGGAGGTCCGGGAACATCAACTTTTAATTTGGCGATCTATTCTTTTGAACAGAGTATTGCCAACCTGAAGATGGGAGTCGGTGCCGCAACCGGAGTCGTCATGATGTTCATTCTGTTTGCAGGAAGCTTGATTTACCTTAAGTTATTTAAATTTGATGAGGAGTAAGCTGAGTGGCCCGACGATTCAATAAAGCCTCATTGCTTTCAAACATAATTCACTTTGTCGCACTTGCGGGCATTAGTCTTTTGATTTGCTTTCCGCTTATCTGGGCACTTAGTACGTCGCTAAAACCAAAAGCTGAGTTGAGTGCAACTCCGCCAACAATCATTCCGCAGGTGACGACGCTCGATAACTATCGCCATCTCATTACAGGTAAAGCGCAGTATTTTTCAGCTGATGCAGGTTACAAGGCGAACTCGACGCCTCCCCAATACTTCGTTGGCTGGTTCATCAACAGCCTGATTGTGAGCTTCTTTAGCACCGTAATTAGTTTGGTGATCAGCACGCTGGCCGCCTATAGCATCACCCGGTTTAAATACAGAGGCCGAAAGATTGTCCCTTACGCAAGCCTCTTGGGTTACATGGTTCCGTCCATCATTTTGGTCTTCCCACTCTTCATGATTATGGCAAAGCTGGGACTAACCGATTCTCTCTGGAGCCTTGTCTTGGGCTATGTCTCAATTAGTCTGCCATTCTGTATGTGGTTGCTCTGGGCCTTTTTCCGAGGAATTCCAATAGAACTTGAGGAGGCCGCGATGATTGACGGAGCAAGCCGGATCAGAGTGTTTATGACCATTATCCTGCCGATGGCATTTCCTGGAATTATTGCAGCAGGCATTTTTTCAATCATTGTGTCTTGGAATGACTTTCTGTTTGCAAGAGTCTTCATGAATTCCGTAGAGAATCTCCCGTTGACGGTCGGGGTCATGCTGTTCTTCGAAGGGGTACATGTAGATTGGGGCTTGATGATGGCGTCGGCGGTGCTGATGACAGTGCCGATGGCGATTCTCTTCATGTTGTTGCAGCGACATCTCGTTGCGGGCTTTGGTGCGGGTGCCGTTAAAGGATAGCGAGCAATGATTAAGATTGAAAACCTAGTGAAACAGTTTGGCAAGGTGGAAGTATTAAAAGGGATTGATCTTGAGTTTCCAGAGAAAGAGTTTATTACCCTTGTTGGGCCAAGCGGATGTGGCAAGACTACCCTGCTTCGAATTATTGCGGGTTTAGATGATCCAACGAGTGGAGAAATTTATTTTAATGATAAGCCCATCAGTGGTCTATCCCCTCGCGAGCGAGACATTGCGATGGTCTTTCAGAGTTATGCGCTCTACCCCCATCTCAATGTTGCTGGAAATCTTGGCTATGCACTGAAACTTCGCGGCTTAAGCAAGGCTGATATCGCCAAACGGGTATCAGAGGTCGCTTCTGTTTTGGAAATCGAAAAGCTGCTGGATCGAAAGCCAAAAGCACTCTCGGGCGGGCAGCGACAGCGTGTGGCCCTAGGTCGGGCAATGGTGAGGAAGCCGGGGTTATTTCTGATGGATGAGCCACTGAGCAATCTTGATGCAAAGCTCAGAACCTCGATGCGTAGCGAACTCAAGCGATTCCACACTCACTTGGGCGTAACGACAATTTATGTAACCCATGACCAGCTTGAAGCAATGTCAATGTCTGATCGTATAGCTGTATTCGATGGTGGAGTCGTACAGCAGTTTGGAACGCCGATGGAGATCTTCCGTCGGCCCAACAATCTGTTCGTCGCAGAGTTTATTGGTAGCCCCCCGATGAACTTTATACATTCGGTTGAGGTTGAGAATGGCCACTTAATTTTAAAGAATTCAGGCGGGGTGGCTCGGAGGTTATGCATGCTTCCAGGGGTCTATCAGCATCTTAAGTCAGGCCAAAAATGTGTTCTCGGAGTGCGCCCTCAGGATGTTGCCGTGACTGATTCCAGTCAGGCAGACTTATTTGCGCGGATCGATTTGGTGCAGTTGTTGGGCTCTAATAAACTGGTCGAGCTCAATCTCCCGGATCGCGAAGGTTTGCGGATGTCCGTTGAGATGCCTGCGGACGTTTTCTGTGACCGAGGGGCTACAGTGGGGCTTAATTTTGTGAAGGAACGAGTTCACCTGTTTGACCCGTTAACTACGACGAATCTTGCGTTGAGTTAAGAGGTTAACGTGGACAAGAAAACGCAAGAACGAGAAGCGGCCTTTAAGATTCTTCAGCGCGCTTACATCGGGTCAGGAAAGATTGAGATGTTCCCCAAAGTCTTTCCGCAGAACCTCATGGATGTCGCTGCTCTCTACACGCCGGGGGTCGGCTATTTGGTCAAGGAGATTCTCGAACGTGATGAGGCGCTCGGCGAGTTGACCGGTCGCGACAATTCTGTGGCCGTCGTGACGGATGGCACTGCGGTTCTGGGATTTGGAGCTGTTGGTCCAAGGGCGGCCTTGCCGGTTATGGAGGGTAAAGCGTCGATGTTTAAGCTTCTTGTTGGCATCGATGCGACTCCAATTTGCGTCGCGACAAAGAACGCAGATGAACTTGTGACGGTGTTAAAACAGTTAGAGCCGACTTTTGGAGGCTTTAACTTAGAAGACGTTGGAAGTCCAACCTGCTTCAGAGTCATGAGACAAGCCGTTAGTTCGCTGAATGTACCCATTATTCATGATGATCAATACGGGACCGCGACAGTCGTTATTGCAGGATTAAAAAATGCTTTAAAACTCCTTGGTCGTGATCCGGGTAGTCAGACCGTCGTTGTGTGCGGAGATGGGGCAGCCGGAACGGCGACAACCCGTCTATTGCTTGCCTCTGGGTTTGGCGACGTTCGTGTCGTGGGTCTTCAGGGCACACTAATTGACACGATCAACTACCCAGACGAGCACAAAAATGCGCTTGCCAAAATGACCAATAAAAACCGGGTCAATGGCGGGCTCGCGCAGGCAATGCGAGGCGCTGATATTTTTGTAGGGCTCTCCACCGGCGGTATCGTCAATGCAGATCTCATCCGGAGCATGAATAAAGACCCCATTGTTTTATCGATGGCAAATCCGATTCCCGAAATCATGCCGGAGGAATCTCAGGCGGGAGGAGCAGCCATCATTGCCACCGGACGCTTTGACTATCCTAATCAATGCAATAATGTCTTAGCATTCCCGGGGCTGATGCGGGGCGCACTAGACACCTCGGCCACTGAAGTGAGTGAGGCGGTATGCCTGCGCGCGGCCGTTGCCATTGCGGATGATGTACCAAGTCACTTGTTGGCTTCGGATAACATATTGCCAACTCCTTTGTCTGAGACACTCTATCCAAGCGTGTCAGAGGCGGTCGCTAGAGCGGTGATAGAGTTTGGCTTCGCTCGGCGATTCCCTGCAAAGGGAGAGGTGCTCGAAAAGACAGAAAAATATCGAAGGGCTGTAACGTGGCGACTCAAGCAATTAGTAGAGGATCACTTCTCGGGCTAGTTCAATGGCTGTAAAGCTGGTCGATATCGCTAAGGCTGCCGGCGTCTCAAAGGCCACAGCGTCGCGAGCGTTATCAAATCCAGATAGGGTCAGCAATAAAACAAGATTGGTTGTTGAAAAAGCGGCTAAGCGGCTCAACTATGTTTCGGATGGGGTGGCCAGGGCGCTTTCAGAGCGAAGAACTCGAACCATCGGTGCAATTGTTCCTACGCTTGAGAATGCAATTTACGCGATATCAATGCAGGGTCTTGAGCGTGAGTTAGCCAAATACGGTTACACGCTGCTAATTGCTTCTCATCAGTTTAATCTCGCGCAGGAAATCGTCGCGCTCACTTCCTTAATCAGCCGTGGAGTAGATGCGATTGCTTTAGTCGGTTTGTTGCATGAACCTCAGGCATTCACGTTAATCAAGAACGCGGGAATTCCTTACGTCTGCAGCTGGAACCTCCAGAGCGCAAAAATAGTTCACCCGATGATTGGGTTTGATAATAAGCACGCCGCAGAAATACTGGTGAACCATCTTCTCTCACTTGGGCACCAGAGATTGGGGGTTATTTCTGGGATTCTCAAGGGAAACGATCGGGCGCGTGACCGTGTACTGGGAATCCAGAATGGCCTAAAAAGGCACGGGCTGAAGCTTGATAAGAGTCTTTTGATCGAAAAGCCCTATGGACTTTCGGGCGGGCGGGAAGGAATTCTGAGCCTGCTTGGCCGGGAAAGACCGCCTACTGCAGTGATGTGCGGCAATGATATTTTGGCGATTGGAGCGCTGACAGAAGCCATAAGGCGAGGCGTCAACGTTCCGAATGATCTCTCGATCACTGGCTTCGATGATATGGAGATCGCGGCCTTAATCACCCCTTCGCTAACAACGATCCATCTGCCGATGTTTGAGTTGGGTGTGAATGTAGCGGATTTCTTGCTTTCTGAGCTTGGTGAGATCAGCCGCTCTTTATCATCCGAACTTCAGTTTGAGTTAATGGTACGCGCTTCCACGGGGAAGGCACCTGGGGTATAAATTTCCCTCTAATTATCAATGACTTACGCCCGCAAA
>JBBAWA010000117.1:0-4699 GCA_040397425.1 Methylacidiphilales bacterium | reverse complement strand
CAGTCGTTGGGCATCGATCTATGGAGTCATGAGGGAGAGGGGGGCAGGGGGAGTTTAAGGAAGGCGATGCTGTTTCTAGTTCCATTTCTAAAAAACCCGGGGAGTTGGCCGGAGAAGCAGATCACCAAGTTTGATTCCAAGGAGGCTCGTGTTTGGTTGAATGACGGGGCGGTGGTTTATGACGATGCAGAAATCCGGACCGCTCAGAAAGAGTTTGCCCCGATGGAGAAAGCCGATGTGGCCGATTGGATTTCGACGCCGATACGGAAATAAGGTGATTTACACAAGGGCGTGGCCTATTTTTAACTTAGAATGAGTTCCATCCCCTTCCGATTTATCTGGGTGGTCTGCTGCTTGGCCATGGTTTCCTTGGGTTGGGGGGAGGGCAAGGAGTCGGCCCACTGGAAGGCGTTTCAATCTACCACCGATCGTTCACCGGCCGAGATCCTGACCGACTACTCCTTTGCTGGATATGAGCATGGGGAGAAGGCGATTCCTGATGTGCAGGGGCCTATCTTCAAGGTGACGGATTACGGGGCGAAAGCGAATGATGCGATTTCGGATGAGGATGCAATCCGCAAGGCGGTGGCAGCGGCTGAAAATGCGGGTGGTGGGGTGGTGCTATTTCCTGCGGGTAAGTTTCTGATTTGGGCGGATCGAAACAAAGCGGATGTGATTCGGATTTCCAAATCCGGTGTGGTGATCCGAGGGGCTGGCTGTGGAAAGGGTGGGACGGTGATCCGGGCAATTCATTCCGGTTACCGAACGGGGCCTTATGCGGTACCGAAGGGAACGAAAGATGCGGACGGGAAAGATGACTGGTCCAAGATCCCCTACTTTTTCATGTTTGAGGGTGTGGAGGGGGGCAAGAAGGAGGGGGGGAAGTCGGCTGCGGTGACAGGAGCAGTGAAGCGCGGAAGTTTTGCCGTTCCGGTCAAATCAACCGAAGGTTTTAAGGCGGGTGAGTGGGTTGTGCTGAAGGCTGGCACACCCAAGTTGGATGCGGAGTTGATGTGTGGATTGCAGCCTGATCCCACGTGGACTCGGATCATCAAAGATGGGGCGAGCATCAGCGAACTGCATCAGGTGAAGGAGATTCAGGGAGAAAGTTTGATTCTGAAAGAGCCTGTGCTGGTGAATCTTGGTGCGGATTTTGAAGCGAAGGTGTCGCCTGTAACGCTGATCGAGCAGGTGGGTGTCGAGGACATGGCGTTACAGGGAGGATGGAGAGGGGCCTTTGTGCATCATCGGTCCGCTTTGGATGACGAAGGGTGGGACGGGATCCAGTTCAAGGGAGTGGCGAATGGTTGGGTGCGGAGATGTTCGTTCCTGAATTTGAACACCGGGGTGTATCTGAGGGATTCGGTTGTCTGCTCCATTCTGAATAACCGATTTGCCGGAAATAAGGGTCACTATGATGTGGCGATTCGATCGAACTGCACCTTCAACCTGACGGGGTTGACGGAGGAGACCACGGCACCCCAGCACGGGGCTTCGACGGGGAACCGTTCGGCCGGAACGGTCGTTTGGCGCTGGCTGATGAGCAAAGCCTCCACGGTCGATTCCCACGGGAACGGTCCGTATGCGACGCTGATCGATCGAGTGGACGGGGGAACGATGACGCGCAGTGGTGGGCCTGCCCCATCTTTTCCAAATCATCTTCGTTGGATGGTTTTCTGGAATTTTTTCTATGACAGTGACGACGAGCAGCCGATCAATTTCTGGAACTATGTGAAGGGAAAAGAGGCAAAATTTGTGAAGCCGCTGTTTGTGGGACTGCACGGCAAGCCGGTGAAGCTGAAAGAGGATTCCGTGGAGGCGAATGAGTGTCCTGGTACCCCAGTGACCCCGGAGTCGTTGTATGAGGCTCAGCTTGAGTTGCGGCTCGGAAAAATACCGGATTGGGTGGGTTCGGCTCGGAAAGAGTGGGAGAAGGTGAAGGCTTTGGAACTGCCGCCATATGCGGTGGCGGATATTGGGAAGCATGACCTGCATGAGGAGGAGTTTGCACTTCAGGATTTGCTGAAGGATTGGCAGGCGCAGATGGCCAATCAGGAGTTGGGTTGGGCAGTGCCGGTCGAGCTTCCGGCGTCTGTTCCCGAGGTGAAATGGAAGAGGGACTATGTTCTGTTGCGGACGGTTCTGCAGGCGATGGCGACCTATGCGAATCCAGTCGGCAAGAAGGATGCACCTGTGCCGGCGATGAAAGTGAATGTGGAGGTTAAGCCGGGTGAAGTTGTCTTTCAGATGCCCATGCAGTCGGATGCCAAGGCGCAGAAAAAGAATCAGGACGCATTACGGGTGGCCAAGGAGTTGGCTCCGGCCTGTCACGGAGCGCTGGTGGCCGATCCGACGAGTTTGAAGTTAACCCTGAAACGTTAAATTGCCGGCAACGAGGGATGTCGGACTGTCCAGAGTTCGCCTTTTTGATTTTTCAGAGACCAGTTACCGGCTTTGGTTTCGCTTAATTCCCAGCGACCCAAAGTAGTTGAGGTTGGGGCGACGGCGTGGAGTGCGGCCAGCCAGCCATCCCCGGAGAGAGAATCTGTTTCCAGAAAGAGGGTGACGCTGTTGCGGGCGTAGATGTGGGTGCGCGGCTCTTTTCCGACGATGGTCCTTCGGGATCCGGCCTTGGCAAAACCTTGCAGGGATTGGAGGACAACATGATGAGTGGAGTTTTTCCAAGACAGGGTGGGGAATGAGGATTTTTCCTTCAAATCCTCTGTATCCTTTGCGGAAAGACTCTGCCCCCCAAGCAGGAGTCGGCAGGGTTGTTTGACCTTGTAGCGATGGAGGTGGAGTTGCCACGGACCATTCCACCAGAGATGGGTTTCGATCTCCACGGAGTCTCCGAGCGGGTAGGAGCAGGCGAGGTGATCTTTTTCGACGGCAAGAGAGCGGGTCTGCTGTCGGCCATCTAGGGATCCGTCGACCATCTGGGCAGTGAGGGAGGAGTCGATGGGGTAAAGCCCGTTAGGAGTTTGGACATCGAAGCCGACTCCGGTGCGGTAGGAAAGTTTCCCCCACTTGTAGGGGCCGAAGACTGTGTTGGCTTTGGAGATAGCAGTGCCGGCATTGAGGAGTTCGATTTCTCCCTCGATCGAGCGAACAACCAGTTCGGCTTTGGGAAGTGGTTTGGAAAAATCAGAGCTCTCAGAAGGAAGGGGCTGTTCCGGTTCCTGCCAGAAGGGGGAGGAGGGGGGCAGAAGAAGGGCAGAGAGTCCTTTGGCGGCCCAGTATGGGGATCCCCCGCAGGAGTAACGTTCCGTCAGAGGGATGAATTCATCGATCCAGCCCAAACTGAGGAGACCTTGAGACTGTTGGATGGGGTGACTCCAGAAGAAGTGGAGGTTTTTCGATGAGATCCGTCGGGATTGGCCATGGGGAAGTGGAGAACATTCGCAAAGTTCGGCGAGGGCAAAGGAAGCGACGGCGTTGAAGCGGTAGGTGAGAGAGCGGCCGAAGGGAACGTTTTCTCCAGAGGCGGCAAAGAAGTGGGCGTAGTCGGGTAGGAATTCGCGGGTGAAGTTTTGCCAGCGTTTGGTGCGGGTGGGATCGTTTTGGCCGAAGAGTCGACCCCACCACAGACCGTAGTAGTGGAATGCGTAGGCGTTGTAGTAGTCGACCGTCTGGTTGGATCCGTCGCGAAACCAACCGTTGCCGATGGCCATTGTTTCGAGTGTGTCGAGCCACTGGCTGATCTGAGGGGCATCGGTTTTTTGACCAAAGCCTTCCTTCTCCAAGAAGGAGAGAGTGAGGACTCCGAAGAAGAGGTGATTGTTGGGATGAAGTTTGGTTCCGCGAACGGAGGCGAACCATCGGGCGACCTGCTCTTTTTCTTTTTTGGAGAGTGGATCCCAAAGGAACTCGCGGGCGATTTCGAGGGCCAACACCAGAGCTGCCATTTCAACCGTATGTTGGTGGTTGTCCTGGGTGGGGCCCCAGTATTCCGAGGAGGAGGGGTCGGTTCCGAGGAGCAGGCCTTGGCGGAACCAATCGGCAATCGTTTTACGAGACAGGGATTCGGGTGCAGTTGCGGGAAAGGTGGTTGGGGTAGTTTGGAGCCAGTGGGCGGCCCAGAGGCAGGGGCGGGAGAAGGATTCAAGGCGATCGGCTTGGGCACCGTGACTGCTGGGTTTTCCGAGGATGGGCAGGTCGGCCTTGCCCGGTTTCATCAGTTTGGAGAGAGGACGAAGGCCTTCCTCGGCCACGCGGAGCCAGTCGAAATATCCCCAGGAAGGATCCGGAGATGTTTCGGGTTTTTTTACCACCACTTCTCCTTTTGGCAGGCGGAGAGGGCGTCCTGAATCAGGGTGAGATAGGGATGCCACATTTTTTCCCATTCGAGTGAGACGGCTCCGTTGAAATTGTCCTTTTGGAGGAGGTCGAGAACTTGGCGGGCGGGCATTTCGCCGGTTCCGGGCAGGACATAAGTGTAGGGATGCCGAGCGGAAGGTTTGAGGATGCTGTCCTTGATGTGGACGTGGCGGGTGTGGGGCTTGAGATGTTTCCAACTATCGGCAGGGGTTTCGCCGGCAAGGCGCCAGGTGTGGTGGGAGTCCCAGATGATGGGATGGGTGCGGCCGAGGAGTTCGAAAAGTTTGAGGAGGGGAGGTGTGGCGGAAAAGGCGTCGTGGGTTTCGATGAGGATTTCCACCTGCCACTTGTTTTTCTTTTTCTGCTCCTGCCACCAGTTCAG
>JBBAWA010000116.1:0-4753 GCA_040397425.1 Methylacidiphilales bacterium | reverse complement strand
GCCTCCAAAGTAATGCACTCGGATGTCCTTAATCTCACTCTCTCCTCCGCATCCGTATCCACAGAGCCCCCAACCACCAGAGGACTTCCCACTTTTAAAGATATTCCTGCCTCCCTGTACAGGTCTGGAAAAATCATCACCTCCATCCTCCCGGTCTTGTCCTCCAACATCACCCTCGCATAGGGCTTCTTATCTTTCTGAGTCAATCTCACCTCCATCGCCGTTAC
The DNA here is from genome assembly GCA_040397425.1 of Methylacidiphilales bacterium. Lineage (GTDB taxonomy): Bacteria > Verrucomicrobiota > Verrucomicrobiia > Methylacidiphilales > Verrucolacustridaceae > Verrucolacustris. Next base: position 4,526 of record JBBAWA010000116.1, on the reverse strand, counting down.
GACTCCGGCTAACCGAGCCACAGTTCCACTCTGCATCTCATCTGGCTCCCCCAGGTTCAAAGTCCGAAATGCTCGCAGGTCTGCTTCAAACTCATCTGCTGGATGACCCGTTACATAAAATCCCAATAGCTCCTTCTCCGCCTTTAACTTGTCCCGCTTCGGCCAATCGGGAAAATCCTTCGGAGCCTTCTCCGCCCCTTTTGCTTCTCCAGGTCCCGACTCCTCCATCAGCCCAAAAAGCGTTCCCTGCCCCCTTTCCTTATCCCGTGAAGCCGATGCAGCTAAAGCCAATGCCCCTTCCACTTTTGTCGCCAACCAGGCCCGGTTCGGGCTGACTTCATCAAAAGCCCCACACCGGATCAAGCTCTCCACCGCTTTCTTGTTCATCGCCTTGTAATCCACCCGTGCACAAAAGTCCTCCACTGAAACGAATTTTCCACCCGACTTTCTCGCCTCTATAATCGCATCCACACAAGCCGCTCCGACGTTCTTAATCGCCCCCAAACCAAAAAGAATTTGATTCGGTCCGACAGTAAATTTGTTCGCGCTCTCATTCACGCTCGGGGGGCGAATCGTGATCCCCATGTTCTGCGCTTCCGCAGTAAACAGCGCAATCTTGTCTGTATTGTCCAACTCATGGGACAACAGGGAAGCCATGTATTCCGTCGGATAGTTAGCCTTAAGGTACGCCGTTTGACAGGATAACACCGCATACGCAGCACTGTGGCTTTTGTTGAATCCATACCCAGCAAACTTCTCCAACAAATCAAAGATTCGCACGGCCTGGGAGCGCGGAATCTCATTTGTCTTGGCACACCCCAACACAAAGGTCTCTTTCTGTTTGGCCATCTCCTCGGGCTTCTTTTTGCCCATCGCCCGCCTTAATAAATCCGCCTGACCCAAGCTATATCCCGCCAAGACCCGTGCCGCCGCCATGACCTGTTCCTGATAAATCAAAACTCCGTACGTCTCAGCACTGATTTTTTCCAACAACGGATGCTCGTAGGTGAACTGGCTTTTCCCCTTCTTCCGTTTCACATACTCGTCAATCAGATCCATCGGACCAGGGCGATACAGAGCAATCAATGCAATCAAATCCCCAATCCCCTTCAAATCAAAGATCGCACACGTTCTTCGCATCCCGGGCGACTCAACCTGAAACACCCCCACGTTTTCCGCCCGATTTAACAGTGCGAATGTCTTTGGATCATCCAAGGGTATCTCTTCCGGACTCATTTTCTTTCCCGTTGTTTTTTCCACCAAAGCCAAACAGTCCTGAATCACCGTCAAAGTCTTCAATCCCAAGAAATCCATCTTCAGCAATCCAATATCTCCGACCGCCCCCATTGAAAATTGCGTCATCACCGCACCCGTGTCGTCCCGCGTCAACGGCAGATAGTCCGTCAAATCCCGATCCGCAATCACCACACCCGCCGCGTGAGTTCCGCTTTGTCGCACCATTCCCTCCAGCTGAAGCGCCGCCTCAATCACAGGCTTCACGGAATCCTCCTGCGCCAGATTTTTGAGTTCAGGCACCTGCTTCAATGCATCCGCCAGTTTTGCCCCGGGCACTTTGGGGATTAGATCCGCGATTCGGGATGTCTCCCCAAAACTCATTCCCATCACCCGCCCCACATCCCGCACCGCCATCTTTGCCCCCATCGTCCCAAAGGTGATGATCTGCGCCACCGCCCGCTCCCCGTACTTATTGCGCACGTACGCGATCACTTCCTCTCGTCGATCGGGACAAAAATCCACGTCAATGTCGGGAGGCGAAACCCGCTCTGGATTCAGAAACCTCTCAAACAGCAATCCATACCGAATCGGGCAGAGGTCCGTAATCCCCAAAACATAAGAAACCAAACTGCCAGCCGCACTCCCTCGCCCTGGCCCCACGGGAATCCCCTTCTTTTTCGCATGATCGATAAAATCCCAGACGATCAGAAAGTAACTCACAAATCCTGTCTTCTCGATAACCCCCATCTCAAACTCCAGCCTCTCCTTGAGCTCCTTGTCGGAACCCGCTCTTTCTCCATACCTTTTCCGGAGTCCCTCTTGGCAAAGTTTTCTAAAGTAGCTCTCTCGCGTCATCCCTTCGGGAACGGGAAAGGCAGGAAACTTATTCCCGCCCAGCTCAAACTCCAGTTTGCACCTATCCGCCACCGCTAAGGTCTGCTCACAGGCCCCGGGAAAATCCGCAAACAGCTTGGCCATCGCTTCGCTCTCTTTGAGATAAAACTCCGGCCCGTACGATTTCATTTTTCGCTCCGGATCATTCAACTTTCCGTTCGTCGAAATACACACAAGGATCTCCTGCGTGACCGACTGCTCCTTGCGGACGTAGTGAACATCATTCGCCGCCACCAGAGGAGTTTTCGTCTCCTTACCTAAGGTCCGGTAGAACTCCCGTATCTTCGCCTGTTCAGGCAGCCCGTGGTTGTGGATTTCCAAAAGAAAATCTCCCGCCGGAAATATTTCGCGATACTCGTGAAAGATTTTTCGCGCATCCGCTTCTCTTCCCTCCAGATACGCAGCGGCAATCTCCCCCTTTAAACAAGCACTTGTGCAGATTAAGCCTGCCGAGTGTTTCGCCAATAGAGCCTTATCGATCCGTGGCTTGTAATACACGCTTTCCAGATGAGCCGCCGTAACCAGATGAATCAGGTTTCGATAACCCTCCAAATTCCTCGCCAGCAGAATCAGATGAAAATTCGCATCCTTACCCCCCGCCGCGGCCTTTTTCTCAAAGCGATCCCCAGGCGCGATGTAGACCTCACACCCCACGATTGGCTGAATGCCCACTTCTTTTGCTGCCTCGTAAAACTCAATCGCCCCATACAGGTTTCCATGGTCGGTCAAAGCCAGCGCAGGCTGCCCCAACTCCTTCGCCCGAGCTGCCAACTCAGGCATTCGACAGGCCCCATCCAGCAGGGAGTACTCCGAGTGACAGTGCAGATGGACAAAGGAAGAGCTCACCATCCACCAATCTGATTCCTCTTTCTCCTTGTTCCAGAGAAATCCTCCCGCTTTGCCCAACCCAATTAGAAGAAGCGGTAAAAATCCTGACTTCCCCTCCCCCCGACTTTCCGATACGATTAATCCTCATGGTTGAAATTCGACTCAAACGCGGAGAATCGGTCGACAAGGCCCTTCGCCGCTTGAAAAAGAAGCTCGATCGCGAGGGTACCCTTCGCGATGCGCGGGCTCGTCGCTCTTATGAGAAGCCCAGCGTCCGTCGCCGCCGCAAACTCAAAGAGCCGAAGATTAACTTCTACGGCAATTTCTCCCTCTAAACCCGCCCCGCTCTCCGATCCCTTCGAGGCCGCTCACGTCGACCTCCTTCTCTCGCCCGATTCTCCCTTCCAGCGTCGCACAACGATCCTCAACACCTGCACCTCTACGCAGGAGATTCTCCGCACCCAACTTCCACCCGCACCTGCAGTCCTGGCCGCTGAGGTCCAAACCAAAGGCCACGGACGACCCGGAAAACCGTGGCTGTCTGAAAACCCGCTTGGACTTTGGGTCTCTATTCTTCTGGAAGTCCCCTCTTCGCAACTTCCCCTTCTTTCTCTACTCGCCTCCCTAGCCGCCGCAGATGCGGTGCGCGCCCTGACTCAACTCGAGCCCGCGCTGAAGTGGCCCAACGATCTCCTCCTCAAAAATCGCAAGCTCGCCGGCATCCTTGTTGAAACGATTTCTCGGGTGAATCAACCCCCGCTCGCCCTTCTCGGACTCGGCCTGAACCTTCACCAGCAAACAGCCGACTTTCCACCTGAACTCAAAGATTCTGCCATCTCCCTCTTCCAAGCATCCCGCCAAAGGATTCCGCGCAGCCAAATGCTTGCCGCATTTCTCGAAAACTTAACCCGCCGTCTTGATCAGCCTACCCCTGAAGCGATGGAAGATTGGCGCCAAGCCTGCTTTCAACTCGGTCGAACTCTCTCGATTCGGGTTGGCACTACCATTCTGACGGGAACTGCCGAGACGTTGGACGACTCAGGCCACCTCCACCTCCGCCTTCCCGATGGGTCACTCCAAAAGATTGCCTCGGGCGAAACCGATTTTCCCGCGTGAAGCTTGGCCTATCTCTGGCACAATCCCTTCCAAGATGAGTTCCCCCCAACGGATCGACGACCTTTTTGCCCGTCTCAAAAAAGAGAAGCGCAAAGCCCTTGTCGCGTACCTCGTAGCCGGTGATCCCGATCTCGCCACTACCGCACGTCTTGTCCCTGCCCTCGTTGATGCAGGAGCCGATATCATTGAACTGGGGATTCCCTTCTCCGATCCCCTTGCCGACGGCATCGTGAATCAACTTGGATGCCAGCGCGCAATCGAGTCAGGCACCACGTTGCCCAAGGTTCTTCAACTCATCGCCCAGTTGCGAAAAGAAAAGTGTGAGGTCCCCCTCGTGCTTTTCACCTACTACAATCCCGTTTTCGCGTATGGGCGCGAAAAGTTTGAGTCGAATGCCGTCCAAGCGGGGGCGGATGGTCTTCTCCTTCTCGACCTCCCGCCCGAGGAAGCTG
>JBBAWA010000115.1:1855-4754 GCA_040397425.1 Methylacidiphilales bacterium | reverse complement strand
CCACATTCCCGGGATTGTGGGATAATAGAGCCGTGGCAGATAGGCGGGCGACTAGCTCGCGACGGAGGCGGTTGAGTTCAGATACAGGCAAAATGACGGGCTGAGGAAGGTCAACCGCTAGGTCACCGAGATGAAACGGGGTTCCGCCCAAACGACTTAACTGATCCCTGAGTGACTCAGGTGTCAGAGGTCGGTTGCGGGCCGCCGCAAGGGGGATGGTGGATGATAAATTGGCCTCTTGGTTTCCAGTCACAGCATGGATTTGAAGAGGTTGTCCGGGTTGACCAGATACTTTCAGGTTCAAGGAGGCGGTTTGAGTTGGAGATTCCTTGGAACGTTCGGCTTTTAACTGTTTTTCCAACTGGGGATCCTTGGTTTTCCACACCCGGTCGCCTGGTCGGGTGGAGTGAGGAGGAAGGGATCCGTGACGGAAGCTGATGCGGTTACCCTGAACGCCATATAGAAAACCACCAGGTTCGTTGTCGGTATCTGAGCCCCGATCGATGACGACACCGTCGCCAGGATGAAGTGGGGTGAGCATTTCCTCGAGCTCGATCCAGTCGGGTCCAGTCCGTGCGATTTTTCCCGCAAAAGGGCCCCGCTTTTTTCCAAAGCGGGCGTGAACGAGTTGCTGATGGTCGACGCCATTAAACCAACCTGAGAAAAGGCCGCGGCTGAATGTCATCTCGAGTCGGTATTTGTCTTCCTTGGAGGCGGGGGAGGGGTGATTGGCTAAAGCGCGATCAATGGCCTTTCGATAAACAGAGGTGACGGCGGTGATGTAGTCGGGAGATTTGAGTCTTCCTTCAATCTTGAAAGAGTGAAGACCAAGATTAATCAGTTCGGGGATTTCATCTACCGCGGCGAGATCTTGGGGGGATAAAAGATAGGCTCGATCGCCGAGATCTTTGGGTTGTCCATCGACCTCAAGACCATAAGGGAGGCGGCAGGCTTGGGCGCACTCCCCGCGGTTGGCGCTTCGGCGACCGAGGACTTCACTGGTCAGACATTGGCCCGAATAGGCGACGCAGAGGGCTCCGTGGACAAAAACCTCCAAGGGAAGGCCAGAGGGATCGCTCGCAGTCGGAAATTTAGCAAGTTCGCGGAGAGAGAGTTCACGAGCAAGAACCGCAAGGGAGATGCCTTGGCGACGGGCAAAGGCAACCCCTTCGGGAGAGGTGAGAGTCATCTGGGTGGAAGCATGAATTTCTACTTGCGGGCAGACCTCCCGAGCCAATCGAACCAGCCCGAGATCCTGAACGATAATGGCATCGACCTTGGATTCCCCCACCCAGCGAAGAAGTCGTTCGGCTTCGACAAGTTCGGATGGGAAGATCAGTACGTTGAGCGTCAGGTATCCGCGTCGTCCACGGGCATGGAGGTATTCCATGACGAGGGGTAGGTCAGCTTCGGTGAAATTTTCGGCTCGGAGACGGGCATTGAACGCGGGGAGTCCGAAATAGACGGCATCGGCCCCTGCGGTAACGGCAGCTTTGAGGCACTCCCAATCGCCTGCTGGGGCTAGGAGTTCAGGTTTACGTGGAGAGGCCATCCCCAAGGGTAGCCTCATTAGGGAGGGGAAACGAGCGGAGAGGTCTTAGTTGAGGAAACGGACCTTGCCAGTTTCCACGTCGTAGACGGCACCCATGACCTGCAGTTTGCCGTCTGCCTTGGCTTTTTGCAGGAGCTCACTGTTCTTGATGACCTCGATCATCTGATAACGGACGAGAGCTTCGACGGCGTGATTCAGCTGATCTTCTTTAGATAGGTCGGAGTGTTCCTGATGGATCTTATCAATGCCGGGTTGGAGGGCCTTGGTTAAAATAGAAATGTTTCCGGGAACGGGTTTGCCTTCAAGAGTGGCGGTGACGGCGCCGCACTTCGAGTGGCCGAGGACGAGAATGGTATGCACGCCAAGGGCGGCCACCCCGTATTCGAAGGTGGCATTGACTTCCGGGGTATCAAAGCCTCCTGCGTTTCTGCATACAAAAAGGTCGCCTACACCGAAATCGAAAATTACTTCCGGAGGAGTACGGGAATCAGCACAGGTCAGGACGGCGACGGAAGGTGTTTGGCCAAGGTTACCCGTTTTCGCCACCATGCCCTTTTGCCAGTTATGGGCGAGTGCATTTCCTTCCGTGAAACGTTGATTCCCTTTTTCGAGAGTGGCTTTGGCGCCCTCCATTTTGATTTCAGAGAAACCGAAGGAAGTAGTTGCCAGAACAGTCATCAGGGTAAGTAGTAGTTGTTGCATGAGATATTGATAACAAGGGTTTTGCGTTGAGGCAAGGTGGACTGGTCGTTGGGCATATATTTGCTAGGATATTTTGATGGAGCGCAAACCCCCTTGGCTAAGGGCTAAGATTCCCGGTGGACCCGGCTATACTAAGGTTCGGGATCTGGTTCAGGAGAACCGGCTGCATACAGTTTGCGAAAGTGCGCACTGTCCAAACCTCGGAGAGTGCTGGAGCCGAGGAACTGCCACGATCATGATTTTGGGGGAGACCTGTACCCGGAGTTGCCGCTTTTGTGCGATCGCAACTGGCAAACCTGGGGAGGTGGATTTTGGAGAACCCGCGCGGGTGGCGGATGCAGTGAGGATCATGGGGCTAAAACATGCGGTGATCACCTCGGTGGCACGGGACGATTTACCCGACGGGGGAGCGGAAATCTGGGCAAGAACCGTCCGAGCGGTGAAGCATGTGAATCCTGAGACCCATATCGAAGTTTTGATTCCTGACTTCAAGGGGCAGGAACACCCCCTGAACACAGTGCTGGATGCGGATCCTGATATTTTGAATCACAATATGGAGACGGTGCGGCGATTGCAGAAGCCCGTGCGGGTGCAGGCTCAGTATAATCGGAGCATGGAAGTATTGCGCCGAGCCAAGGCCAGGGG
>JBBAWA010000115.1:0-1755 GCA_040397425.1 Methylacidiphilales bacterium | reverse complement strand
TTGATTAAGAGCCGGGGGGAAGCCAGTTGAGGGTGATATCGCGCTTTCCTTCAGGGCCGCGGAGGTTGAGGGTGAGGCGTCCTGCGGGCGGATTGTAGACGGCACGGATTTCACCTTCCGAAAAACCGTAACTGCGAATGACACCGAGGGCTGCGCGGGCGGAGCCTTGTTTGATCCAGTTCCAGTCGGATGGAATTCTGTCTTCGGCAGCTTGAAGAGCGGGAATTTCGAGTCGGCCTCCATGGTGAAAGGAGATCGTTCCGTAACCGCCACGGATATTTTTGCCTTGGGCGTTCACATTCACCAGCGCATCTACCTTGGACTTAAGCTGGAAAGTCCCAGGGGTGAGAGCATCGGTAATGACGCGGCTTTCCATATTAGAAGTGGAGGACCAGGCGGACCATGGTAGGTCGGGTCGAAATTCGAGGGTAAACCCACCATCTAGAGAGCCGCCACCCAGGAGGGCGTTGGCACGTCCGTAGATTCCATCGGAGTTAACGGTGACAGCGACAGAAAGGTTTTGGGCAGTGAGTTTGCGGTAAGTGATCTGATCGGCGAATAAGGTGGGGACGACATTCTTAGCGCGTTGGCCTGTGGAATCCTGGCCGAGGCTGAAGAAAAGATTTCCTCTGAGGTTGGTTACAGAAAGGTCGTACTCGGGGTAATTGATATCGGAGGAGGGGATCGTAAAGCGGGTAGAAAGCTGGAGTTGGGTGAAGTCGGCTAGCTCCAGGTTCTTTTGTTCGGCGGCAAAACGGACGGGAAGAGGAAGGACGGGTTGTCCATTGATCGAGACGGACAGTTGGCCATCGTTCAGGCGGAAATCGTCGATTTTGTAGGGAGCGGAGTTGGGTTGAGGATCGGATTTTCTTTGTTGGATCCGATCGACAAAAGCAAAGAGATCATCCCCGAGATAAATTGTGGGGTGGGTAATGATGAGAGAGCGGATGCGGTGTTGGATGAGTTCGGCCCAGGTAAAGACAACATCGATCTTGGGGAAAGAGAGAACGGGTGCGAGGAGATCATTGGGGGAGTAGAAAATTAATTTCTCTATCGTAGCGCTTTGCAGGGTGGGGGTTGTCCTATTGTTTGAGGATCCAAAGTGAACATCGGTAAAGAGCAGGGGCGTGGTGTCCCCAAGGCGAAGGGGGGTAGTGGGGATTCCTGGGCCCAGATTATCGAGAAAAAGGGTCGATTCGGAGACCAGGAGGTGATCGATGTGAAGGGGAATACTTTTCCCCGAGCTCTGGGGGTTTTCCATTCGGCTCAGCCAACCTTCCGCACCGTAAATCCGAAGTTCGGCGAGGTGGCCGCGTAAAAAATCGGTGTCGAATCGAAGAGTCACCGCTTTGATGCGGATGGCGGATCCGTGTTGGATTCCGCGGATCTCGAGTTCTCCGATGCCGCGCCAACTGGCGGAGGAGAAGGAGGTGGGGAGATTCGCGGCAAAGAGAAGAAGATGGAGGGGGATCGAGGGAAAGGCCAAAAAGAGGAACAGAAGCGTTCCTAAGGAGATGAGGAGGTGACGACGGATCACATGGTTAGTTTAGGGCAGAGTCGGTGGTGGCACGAGAGATTCCCTATGCGACCGCCTTGTGGATTGAGGGTTAGGGGATATCGGATAGGCTAGGTGTATGAGAAAGGTATTGATTCTGGGTCTTGGGGTTTGTTTGGGGGGGTGTGCCTCTGTGCAGTTGGACACACCTGAACCATTGCAGGTGGATATTCATATGAAGGTGGATGTGGAGCAGAAGG
>JBBAWA010000114.1:0-4754 GCA_040397425.1 Methylacidiphilales bacterium | reverse complement strand
GCCACATCGGCAAGAATTCCATCCTCTAAGGCATGCTCGTTTGCATCCTCTGCAACGTAAAGAAAATGAACCAGGTTTGTGGTGTGGGCGGTATGTGGAGCACCACTTTTTTCAAGCATCTGTTCGCAGTTTCCGTGGTCGGCTGTCACGAGAGCTTTTCCCCCTGCTTTTTCAAGTGCTTCGAGAACCTGACCCACGCAACGGTCGATTGTTTCTACGGCATGAATCCCTGCAGTGAGAACACCTGTGTGGCCGACCATATCGGGATTTGCGAAATTCAGGATGATTAAGTCGTCCATGCCTTTTTGGATTCGATCCACAACCCGCTCGGTAAGTGCAGGGGCGCTCATCTCGGGTTGAAGGTCATACGTTGCGACTTTGGGAGAAGGGACCATAATTCTCTCCTCTTTCGGGTTAGGAGTTTCCTTCCCGCCGTTAAAGAAGTAGGTGACGTGTGGATATTTCTCCGTTTCGGCAAGCCTCGCTTGGGAGAGACCGTGCGCAGCCACAACTTCTCCAAGGAGGTCGTTCATAGGTAGGGGAGTGAAGAGATGTTGGATGCCCATTTGTGTGAAATCACTTTCGTAAGGGGTCATTGTGAACACGTGAACTCTGGGCTGGTTCGATGATTGGAATTCAGAGAAATCTGGGTCTGCGATTGCGCGAACGATTTGTCTCATTCGATCCGCACGAAAATTAAAAAAGAAGAGAACATCGTCGTCACGGATCAGCGGTTTATTTGAGCCAAGGAAGGAAATGGGAGTAATGAACTCATCCGTTTTTCCTTTTTCATAGGATTCGGCGATTGCGGTGGAGGCTGATTTTGCAGGCACTCCGTGGCCCTCAACGAATAGATCGCGGGCAAGTTTGACCCTCTCCCATCGCCGATCTCGATCCATGGCGTAGTATCGTCCCACAAGTGTGGCAAGGGTGGATCCGGGACATGAGGTGATCTTGGTTTCGAGTTGCGACATAAACTCGCGAGACGATGTGGGGGAGCAGTCCCGACCATCGGTGATAGCATGAACATAGATTTCCCGATGACCTGATTGGGAAGCGAGTTGAATGAGTGCAAGAAGGTGTTCGATGTTTGAGTGAACCCCGCCGTTGGAGACAAGGCCGATCAGGTGCAGGCGTTTCCCTTTCGCTTTTTCAAAGCAGGCTTGGAGAGTTCGGTTTTTTCCAAGGGAGCCATCCGATACAGCTAGATTGATCCTGGTAAGCTCTTGGTAAACAATTCTTCCCGCACCTAGGTTTAGATGCCCCACTTCTGAATTCCCCATTTGACCCTCCGGAAGACCGACTTTAAGCCCACTGGCTTGAAGTCTGGACATGGGGTATTTCTTGTATAACTGATCGTGAACCGGTGTTGAGGCAAGCAGGGTAGCGTCTCCTTGGCGCTCTGCGCCAGAGCGTCCTGCGGGGTTAATCCCCCAACCGTCCCGAATCAGAAGAAGAACAGGTTGTTTCATCTCAAAGCATGATACCTGAATTTGAGGAGGAATCGAGTTGAGTTCTTTTGATGAGTGAAAACTTTGGACGAAAGAGGGAAATCGGGAGATACTCATAGCGTGATTGAGTCATTCGTATTTAGTGAGGGCAGACCAGTTAGCCACAACGTGGAGATGGAGGCTTTGCGCCTAGCCCGCGCAGACAAAGGATTGATCCTATGGATTGACCTTACGGAACCTACTCCTGAGGAAACCAAGTCAATTCTTGAGCTTCTCTTTGAATTCCATCCTCTTGCGATTGAGGACTGTGTGACGCTCAGTGAGCTCCCTAAAATCGAGGATTATGAGGATTACCTTTTTATGATTATGCATAGCGTTGCAATCACAAGTGAGAAGACGCTAAAGATCTCCGAGCTGAATCTTTTTTTAGGGAAAGAGTTCTTGGTGACCTATCATCGCGAGCCCATCCCTGGTGTTACGCTCCTAAAAGAGCGACTGACGAAAGGGACGGCTCAACAGGCCCGTGGTTCGGATCGGCTGGCGCATCAAATCCTTGATCAGGTTGCCGATTCCTATTTGCCAGTGGTGGAGGTTTTAACGGAGGATATGGAGGACGTAGAGGAGAAGGCACTATCGGGGGTTCGGCGTGAAGATTTGTCAAAGCGGATTCTGCGAGCAAGACGTCGGCTGTCTAGCTTACGGCAGGCTCTTCGGCCACAACGGGAAGTGATTTCTCGATTAGCTAGAGGCGAATCGAAGCTGATTCGCGCGCTTATGTTGCCCTACTTCCGAGACGTCCAAGATGCCTTGGCTCGGGTGGATGATCGTTTACAGGGATGTAATGATCGGATGATGGTTGCGTTTGATGTGTATACGAATCGCTCGGCTCACGAGGCCAACGAGGGAATCAAAGTTCTAACGGCACTGACTGCAGTAACGATTCCGCCCGTCGTTGTCGGATCGTGGTATGGCATGAACTTTCGTCACATGCCTGAACTGGATCACCCGATGGGTTATTTTGGCCTCATGGGAGTTACCTTAGCCCTGATGTTAGGAATGGGGCTTTGGTTGAAGTTTAAACGTTGGTTTTAAAGGGGGGATGTTGAGGAATGAAATCCTCTTTTTTAGAGCGTCTTCTTGAACGAGCAGATCGGGTGGGTCATGGGGAGATTCAGTCTCAAATTGCCCGATTGGCTGAAGATAAAGGGTTTTTGGAAACAATCTTTAATACCCTCCAAGAAGGGGTTCTGGTGGTGGATGGGGATGGCAAGATAACTTATCGCAATCAAGCGGCAGGAAGACTTCTGGGGTTGCCTGAGTCAGGGGAGTTGGGTGGATGGACGTTAAGCCGTAGTCTTCGAGGAATCGATTGGCGCGAGTCCCTTCGGGAAAATCGCTCTTCCTCGGGGACAATTGAGGTCACTTACCCCGAGACCCGAATTTTAAATTACTACCTTGTTCCGCTTGAAAAATCGGGACGCTTAGGTGGTTTATATGCGGCTATTTTTCATGATGTGACGCGGGATCGAAATGAGGCGAAAAGTGCTGTTGAGGCGGGTCGCGTGGAGGCTTTAACTCTTTTGGCTGCTGGTGTTGCCCACGAGCTAGGCAATCCACTCAATAGCCTTCACTTGCATTTGCAAATTATGGCAAAGGATGTGGCTGGGATTGCAAATGATTCCGCAAAGAAAATCAGAGAGTCGATTCATATATGCCAGCAGGAGATTCGCAGGTTGGATGGCTTGATCACTCAATTCCTGCGGGCGATTCGACCTCAACCTGTAAAAAAGACATTGGAAGACTCGGCGGCGGTTCTGGAGGAAGCACTCCTTCCGCTTGAGATCGAGCTTAAGGACCGAGGAATCCTTTTGGAAAAGCAAATGGTTTCCGATACCCCTCGAGTTCCAATGGATCGGGAGCAGATGAAGCAGGCAATTTATAATGTCGTCCGGAACGCAATGCAGGCTGCTGGAGAGCAGGGTTTGATATCCATCCATGTGCGACGGGAAGGTGATTTCTGGGTATTTGAGTGCCGAGATAACGGGTCGGGAATTTCAGCTGATGATCTTCCTCATTTGGGTACTCCCTTTTTCACGACACGCAAAGAGGGTAGTGGGTTGGGGCTAATGATTGTTCAACGAATTGCCCGTGAGCATGGGGGGTCTGTGCAGATCACAACTCGTGAAGGGAAGGGGTCAGCGGTGAAGATTTTAATTCCCATTTACGAGAAGAGAGTTCATCTGCTTACGGAAACTTCGGGGGTAGATGCGGAGGTTGCTTCTGTATGAGGCCAAAGTTGCTTGTGGTGGATGACGAAAAAAACACGCGCGAGGCTTTGCGTCGGGCATTGGAGGATGCTTTTGAGGTATTTGTGGCGGCGAATCTGGAAGTTTCAAAGAATCTGATGAAGTCAGAACCTATGGATGTGGTTCTTACGGATCTAAGATTGGGAAACGAAAGTGGTTTAGACGTTCTCAAGTTGTGCCAAAGGCAGAATCCTCAGCCTCCCTGTGTTGTCATGACAGCCTATGGTTCCGTGGAGAGTGCCGTGGAGGCCATGCGGCAAGGAGCCTACGACTATGTTACAAAGCCATTGGATCTTGAGCATGCTCAACTTCTTTTACAAAGGGCGGTTCGAACTGTCCAAGTGGAACAAGAAAATGTTCATTTGAAAGCTCAGTTAGAGAATTCCTTTGGATTGGATCGAATTCTTGGAAAATCGGCGGTAATCGAGAAAGTTTTGGACCGAGTTCGTCAGGTCGCGGATTCAAAGGCGAGTGTCTTGCTTGAAGGCGAAAGCGGAACAGGGAAGGAGTTGGTTGCACGAGCCCTGCATGGTTTGAGCTCAAGAAAAGGAGGCCCATTTGTGGCCGTCCACTGTGCGGCTCTTTCTCCTCAGCTCTTGGAGAGTGAGCTCTTTGGTCATGAAAAAGGAAGCTTCACAGGGGCGACGGAGAGACGAATCGGTCGTTTTGAACAGGCTCAAGGTGGAACTATTTTTCTGGATGAGATCGGAGAGATTGATGCGGCCACACAGGTAAAGCTTTTAAGGGTTTTGGGGGAGCGAACTTTGGAGAGAGTGGGAGGGAATCGGTTGCTCGATGTCGATGTACGACTCATTACGGCGACCCACCGCAGTTTAGATCGTTTGGTGCAGGAAGGAAAATTTCGTGAGGATCTCTACTTTCGGATTCGGGTTGTTCAAATTCAGATACCACCGTTGCGAGATAGGCCTGAGGATATTCCGATTTTGGCGGAATCTTTTCGTAAGGAGTACAGCTTGGAGAATGGGAAAGGGGATCT
>JBBAWA010000113.1:0-4807 GCA_040397425.1 Methylacidiphilales bacterium | reverse complement strand
GTCCAAGCAGAAAAATTCCAAGAGCGAGTGGGAGATTTAATTTTTTGCTCATACTATTTATTCGCTTTGCCTAAGCGAACTGCTGATTGTTCGGACTTTCATAAAAACTTAGACATCCATCAACGACTTAGGTTCAAAATCGATTCCTGATTTCGATACAACTAGAAACAGAGATTTGTCATCCCCCATACTGAATAAAGCCTAGCACACTAATCGTAGCTTTTGTAACTTTTGCTTTAAAAAAAATAACATTTTTTTTTATCTTTATACAAAACACTACTATGCAATGATTTACATTATTCATAATAAGCCAAATAAATATTGCTTAACCAGTTAACTTGCAAAATCTAATCTAATACGCTTACCTTATTGCGTGCCACCCACTCTAGAGACGATTGCCAAAAAATGTCATGTCTCCAAGGTAACAGTATCCTTGGCCCTCAGGAACAGTCCTCGCATTTCCTCCTCCATGCGGGCCCGCGTGGCCGAAGTAGCCGCAGAGCTCGGCTACACCCCCAACCCCATGGTCAGCGCCCTGATGAGCTCCCTTCGCTCGACCCGAAAAACAAAATTCATCTGCAATCTCGCTTTCATCACATCCTTCCCCACCCACGACGGCTGGAAGGAAAACCCCTCCTTCGCCCGCTACCTCATCGGTGCCACCGCCCGAGCCACCGCCCTGGGCTATGGAATCGAAACCTTCTGGATCCGCGAAAAATCCCCTACCGATCTTTCCCGCGCGATGCGACTTCGTGGCATCCGTGGCCTCCTCCTCGCCCCCCTGCCCTCATACGGAATGCCCCTCTCCCTCTCATGGGATCCCTTTGCCACCGTCGCCTTCGGCCACACGTTTAACGAAATCCCCGTTCACCGTGCAACGAACAGCCAGTTCCACTCTCTCTCCCTCGCGATGGATCAGTGCCAAAAACGTGGCCATCGCCGGATCGGAATGGCCATGCCCCGATTCGTGGACGCCAAGGTGGAAAGCCGCTGGCTCGCCGGCTACCTAGCCTGGCAATACACCCACCCGGAACTGGCCAAAATCGAACCCCTCCTCGTCGACCAGTTCGACGAAGCAACCGTCATCGCCTGGATGAAAAAGGAAAAACCTGACGCCGTCCTCGCCAACCACGGCCCGATCCTCACCTGGATTCGGAAGAACGGATTCCGCGTGCCGGACGACGTCTCCTTCGTCCACCTCAACTGGACCCCGGAAAAGGGGGAACTGAGCGGAACCAACCAGCAACCGGAAGAGATTGGAGCAGCGGCGGTCGATCTCCTCGCCGAACAGATCAATCAAAACCGACGTGGCATTCCAGAGAAACCAAAAACCATCACGCTAGAAAGCCTCTGGCACGAGGGCACCACCTGCCCCGATCGCCGTTAGAACCTCGGCACCCACACCAAGGGGGTGAACGCACAGGAATGCGAAACGCCTGTCTTAGGTCTATTTTGTTTTCTTCTTTTTCTTCTTTTTCTCGGCTTTGTCATCTGCGCCACCGGTATCGCTTCGGAAGCACGACTTATCATCCTCGATCGCAAATTGACCGGCCTTGCGCAAAGCGATGACCCACGCGGGCCCCACATCCTCCGGCGTTAACGGTTTCCATTTCGCCAACTCCTGCTCCACCGACCACCCCGCAGGGATCGACTCCACTTTGCATCCCGAAGCGGCAGGAGCGTATGCACAGGTCCCACCCAAAAGCAGATTGTTCTCATAATGATTGGGCGAAAGTTTAATCTTATCCAAAGGCGGCTGCGTATCGGGCAGTGAACCGATCACGGATTCGCCACCCGTTGACCGAATGAATCGATTGTCTTTGATCTGACAATTCTCAGGTAAAAGAACCAGCTGATTTTCAGGCCAATGCTTCTTATAGGCAAACCCGACCTCTAAATCTGCCCCTGAATTGTTGACGGAAACGTTATGCGCCAAGACCAGATCCTGAACAGGCGGATACTTCGCAACATTCACGTCGCTGCTTTCACCTTTCTTGCTCTTTTTTTCCTTCATGTTCGCCTGGTATCCCGACGTCAAGGCCGACTCTATGTACTCCCCCGTCTGAATTCGAATTCCCCAATCACAACCCGAGACGTAGTTGCCCTCCACCTTGTTGTCGAAACCTGACATTCGCAACCCCTGAGCCCCCTCCACACCCTTCCCGAGCATAATATTTCCCTGCACGACATTATGGGAACCTTGCCGGATATTCAGACACCCGCGGCTTCCCACGATCGTGTTACTCAGGACCCGATTATAATTCGACTTCAGCGAAATGATTTCCGTCCCTTCCCCGTCCGCACCATCAAATAGATTCCCTTCCACCAAGCAGAACGCACCGTCCTTATCTTTGGGATCAAACTTTCCTGGTCCCCACATACGCAAAATCTCTCTCCCATTTCCATCGGCAAACGGAATGTTTTTAAAGTAACAACCTCGAATGGTGTTGGTGCGACTCCCGTCAATCGCATTTCCGAGTAAGGGATGCATGTTATTCTTTCCCTTGAAGTAACATTTCTCCACGACGTTGTTATCCCCGCTGAAGTAGGCCCAATAACTCTCATTCTCAAATTCCGGGGGGTTGTAATCGATCACAGCACTATTACGGACGGTCCCATGATGGGATTTAAAATGAATGACCGAAAATTGCTTGGGATCGATGGCTCCCTGTGTGAAATAAAGACCATCCACCACCACATAGGGGGCATTGATCTCCAAGTAGGAGGCTCCTGTGAGCAGTGTCTCTCCAGGACTCTCCGCACGGATCGTGAGTGGACTCAGTTCCGAACCCCCACGATCAATCTTGATTTGCGCATCGGGCCAATTCCCTTTCGCCAACACGACCACATCCCCCGGTCCCGCCGAACCCAAAGCCCCAGCTAAAGCGGCGACATTCGGCACAGAAATCTCTCTGGCCCATAGGGTCGAAAAACTAACAAGAAGGATACCGAGCATGGTTTTTTTCATTTTTTTTCTCCGTTGGTTGGGATTCGGGTAACCCTGAAGTTGTCGAAGCGGATGTGGCTACGGGTCGTTCGGAACCCGAACCAACCCTCCTGATAAGGCTCAGGATCATCGAAGGTGAAGATGCGTTCACCATCACGCAGAAACTGGATTTTCTTTCCATCGGCTACCAGCTCGATCTTCAAGGTTTTGTTCGGCACGTTCATGAATTTAGCATCGCTGAGATCAAATTCCGGCTTTAGGGGCTTGTCGTCTCTCGGGCGAGGATACCGACGAAACCTCGTGGTGACATTCTCGTTGGCCCCATATCCTACATAGTAGGTCTTCAACGGATCATACTTTTTAAAATTTCCACTCCGCTCCTTCGAGCCGACGAAAAGATTCTCGGGATTCTTGGGATCACTCGCCATCCAGAAGCAGTTTAAATCACTGATCCGGTCGTTCGGACCCCCTTTTTGAACCATGGTCGCATCGTACGTAATGCGTACGGGGCCCGAGATCTTCTCTTTAAACCAAACCGTGCATCCTCCTTTGTCGTGTTCCCCAGGAGCATCGTCGATATCCAACTCTCCCCCGATCACTTGGGTTTTTCCACTGGGAGTCTGCTCCACCACCCAACGCGAAAGATCTCCGGAAAAATCATCCTGAAAGAGGATCTCCTCCGCCATCAGCGAGAAGGAAGACAGAACAGCGAAAAACAGAACCCAAAAAGTCCGGCTGGGCTTCATGATAAAGATCGAACCATTCAAACTATTCAGAGGAAGGCTCGCCCGTATCGTCCTTACTTTTCTTTACCTTCTTATCCTTCTTTTTCTCACTCTTACCACCGTGCCGTCCAGTACCATCCCCGTCGTCTAAAATCCCACCGGCAGGATTCAATTTTGCCAAGGCCGCTTGGAGTTTCGCCCGTTCCGCTACCGCCACGGGATCCGTGCTGTCCGCAGGCACAAGCTTCTCCTCAAACGGAGCGCCGCTCATATCGTACAACTCCCCTTTTTCATTCAATTTCCAGTTCATGTCGCGCACATACCACATCCGCGCCAACTGCACGTAGGCCCACTCCCGTGGAGTCCCCTTCTCGCCCTTGATCTGGGGCAGGAAACTATGCCCATCGATGATCACATTTTCAGGAAGTTTGGCTCCTGCGACTGCCGCAAACGTAGGTACGTAATCGGAAAAATCGATCATATCCGCACAGACTTTCCCAGCTGGAGTAGTGCCCGGCCAGTTCACGATCATCGGAACCAGGCTTCCCCCCTCAAGCATAGACCCCTTGGATCCATTAATCTTTTTCCCTCCTACCGTCGACAGTTCAGCACCGCCTTTCGCCGTTCCATTATCCCCGACATACACGATCAGGGTCTTCTCTCGTAATTTCAGCTTTTCCAACTCCGCGATCAACTGCCCGACCAACTTATCGTGGTAAACAATGTTATCTGCGTACAACTCCTTAGCATTGGCCCCCTCTTTGCTGTCGGGGGTTGGAAGGATGTCCCCGTGGATATGAGACATCGAATAGTAGAGATAAAACGGCTTATCCTGATTGCGGGTGATAAAATCCACGATCAGCTTGTGCATCAAGTCAGGCACGTACTCCTTATCCTTCAGTTCCACCTGTTTTCCGTTGAGGGTGTACTCCTTCCCCTTGGGCTGAGTATTCCAAAAAATTCCGCTTCCTTTGAATGTCAGATACTCGTCGAATCCAAAGTCGGAAGGCATCAAGGGTAACTGCCCCCACTTACCAATGGACGCAGATACGTAGCCCGATTCTTTAAGGATTTTCGGCATCATGGTCTCTTGCTGAGGGGTAAAACCACTGGTTTTGTCCTGATTCACCGCCCC
>JBBAWA010000112.1:0-4817 GCA_040397425.1 Methylacidiphilales bacterium | reverse complement strand
ACTACTTCAACCAAAACGCCGCCCCAGTCCCCATTGCGGCTGTCAGCGCCAGCACGACCAGAACCGTTTTTCTTAAAGCCTTGTCCCCGTACGCAAGTACTACTGCGGCCTTGAGTAAGGTGTTCGCGACTGTCGCAATCAGGATCCCATGAATGGCTAGAACAACCGATTGCTTTTCCCCTGCCATCTGACTCAGGGACAGCGCAATCGCATCCAGATCCATCAATCCAGAAACAGCGCTCACCATCGAAAGTCCAAGCTCTCCGAAATAGTGATCAGACGCCTTCACCGAAAATATAATTAAGGCATAGAGCGCGCCAAACTGCAGAGAGTCCCGAAACCCTAAAGGATTCCGGTACACGGCCTGCTCCCCCTCACCCCGTCCCTTCCCATGCCGCCAGAGCCTCCATCCACAAAACAAAAACCCAGGAATACTCATCCAAAGAATCCACGGGAAAAGTTTAGGGAAAATCGCAGGATAAACTGCTGTAGCCAACAAGGTCACCCGCCAGAGCATCACCGTACACGCCAGAACAATGGCCAACCCGCAGTCGTGCACGAGGGAGGGTTCCGATCGGCTCTGTCGACTCATCGCCATCGTAGTCGCTGTACTGGAGGCGACTCCACCAAGCACCCCCGTCAGGGCCATTCCCATACTCTGACCAAAGATTCGAACCGCAACATAACCCCCAAAGGACGCTCCAGAAACGAGCACCACCATCATCCAGATCGAATGCGGGTTCAGGGCCTCGAAAGGTCCCCAGTTTTCATTCGGCACCAAAGGGAGGATCACCCCGGTAATCGCGGCAAACTGCAACGCCATCCGAACATCTTCCTTGCTGAATTTCCGGGACATCCGATGCACGTAGGGCTTTAGCGCCAGAAGAATCACCACGGTCATCGTCAGCACCAAGGCCACTTTCTCCTGATGCCACGCAACCAAACCCCCAATCAGATACGTCAGAAGTCCGACAGCACCCGTTGTGTACCCATGCCCATCGTGCTTTTTCTGCTTAAAGAAAAGAAAGAGACTGATCCAAATCCCCATCGCAATAAACCCCGCCAAAAAGAAAAGCGGATGAACCGTTTGCGTGAAATATCCGCAAAGGTTTCCCAGCAGGGCCCAGAAAGTGAAAGTCCTTAACCCAGCTAAAAGATGAGTTTTCGGGTGCCAGTTCTCCTCATCCCACTGACGCTCGAGTCCAATTAAAGCCCCCAAGCAAAGGCTGACCAACAGGGATTTAAGTAGTTCAAGACCCAGCACGACTCAATGTAACGCGCTCCATCCTTAGGGCCAACTTTATGAATTAAATATGCAGTACCATTTGCTATGTCCTGATTAGGATATATGTTTTCTTTGTGAATGATCGAGTATTTAAACTGCGCTCAATCTGCTGTAAGGAGATATTTCTCTCCCCCTCGCAGGGCATGTTGCCTGAGCTTTTAAGACTATTCTTTGTGGGTGAAATGGGCGTAAAAGCAAAAACGGTTGCAGTAAAAAACCGATGCTATCGATATGGCGACTTCATTATGCATAACGGTAATTACCCCTTGCCTAAATTAAAGGGACGCAACTACCACATTGGAGTTTACAAATCGGACTGGAGATCAATCGACATTTGTTTCTGGAAAAGAAAAGGTGCTACCAGCTTTTTTGATCTTCATGACTCACTTGTATCGTGGAAAAACCTGTTCCTAGACATGGTAGGTGGAAAGTCACCTTTTGGAACACCTAGACTAAAGCAAAAGATCTAGTCGAAGTAACGGCCGCGTGATGATGAGTTCTGCTCCTGACAGATCGGATGACTTCGGTCCTCGCTTATTATCACTTTCGACATAACCTTCATTAAGTGCCGATTTCGGATCTAGCTCCCCGCATTTTTATTTCTCCCAACTGGGGAATTGCAACCGAACTAGTACGCAATTACTTGCAGTACCTAGCCCTTGCCCCCGTTTTTTTCCTGAACGGTCACAAACCCCCGCCTCAAAAGAAGGATCTCGTCCTCCATAATGGAAAATCTGAACTGGATCACACGCTCAACGCAGAAGTTACCCTTATCGTGTATCAAGAGGGTTGGCACGTTCTCGAAATGGTTTTTTGGAAAAACCGGGGCGCCTGTGGCT
This sequence comes from Methylacidiphilales bacterium, assembly GCA_040397425.1. Taxonomy (GTDB): domain Bacteria; phylum Verrucomicrobiota; class Verrucomicrobiia; order Methylacidiphilales; family Verrucolacustridaceae; genus Verrucolacustris. The sequence continues at coordinate 2,693 of JBBAWA010000112.1, read as the reverse complement.
GGATTGATCTGAAGGATGATCCAAAGGACTTTCAGACAGTTTTAAAGAAGGCCATGAACGGCCATACCCCTGTCGCGACTCGCAGCACAAAGCCCTATGTACCGAAGCTCAACGGATTTCTTGATCGAAAAACCGGCCGCCATCTGACCCGCCGGGAGCTCGATATTGCTACTCGCCTCACCCGTGGCTCCTCCGACAAGGAAATCGGCAAGCAACTCAGGATCGCTTGGGGCACGGTTCATAACCACCGTAAATCGATCTACCGCAAGCTAGGGGTTCATTCCGTCCCCCAGATGATTCATAAACTGCAAAACCTCAGCCCTAAAAGTTGATCCTCAGAATTTCCAATTCAGCATTTTCATTGCTTGTTTTGCAGCTAACTAGGATACCGCCTAAACAGCATCAAGACCCTGTCAGATTGAGTCGATTTTGATTTACGACTTCTTTTTGAATAGCCTCTGGCCGCGATTCCGCCTTTTGATGAGAATCTTGAGATTAGCTGAGTGCCTTTTCTTAGATAGATTAGACTGAGATTTGCTGGATCGATTGGAGTTCACCTTTCGACTAAGGGCCTGATACATGACTGCCGATAGTTCCCCAATCTCATGCTCATGCAATTCTTCCGCTGAAACATCCCGCTCGACCGAGATAAAACCGGTCAAACGCCCATTGATATTATGAATCGGCTCCAAATGGATCTCTACCCAATACGGTTTTCCGCTTTTCGTGTAGTTAACCATGCGGGTTAGGACAGGAACCTGACTCCGGATCGCACGATTCAGAACTTCTCTTGGTCTTTTCTCAGATAGCGGGCCACTCAAAATATGTCCTGGTCGCCGACCTAGGAGCTCATCGGAATTATAACCACACATCCGGGTAAAGGCAGCATTGACCCAAACAATAAAACCGCCCGCATTGGCGATCACGACCGATAAATCGGTATGAGCTGCCCAACGTTCGAGCACCATGCCAAGGGGGTGGCTCTCCCCATCCTCTTGCTTAAGGTAATTCATATTGATTGATTTATTAACTACTGATTCCAACTAAGAATCATCCTCCATTTTATAAAATTAGCAAACTATTCGTAATATTTATTATCGTTGCTTATATAAGCAATTTAGACTCGTTTTAAAGAGTACCCTCCCAATTCCATTTCAAGGGCTGAATCGCCCAAAAAACCCGAAGGTACCGTCCGGGCAGCAGCTCAGTTCACCGACTGGGAAAACCTTAAAATCCCCTTCTCCGCGTCGTAATTCAGGATTCGTGTCTTTCCGGTCTTCTTATTGGTCACGCTGACCATTGCTGTGTTTCCGCTTTGATTCACCGCAGAAACTACTTCCTCATCTCTGGCTACGCTGGATGTCCATCGGGTGATTCCATTCGTCCCAATCCCCGCAATCCGGTGCTCATCCTTTTTGATTACGATGGTGGGCCCCTTGTCCGCTGCGAAAACACCCAAAACACCACTGAAAGCAGTCAAAAGGATTACGCTGAGCACTTTCCACCTCAACCTCCCGCCTTCCACAAGGCCTCTCCTCATCACCGAGTTAACCTTTAAGGAGGACGAGCGCGGCGACCAGAAAGATGTTGATGAATGCCGCTGGAATAAAGAACTTCCAGCCCAGACTCATCAACTGATCATACTTAAATCGCGGGATCGTCCACCGAATCACAATAAAGAAACCGATAAAAACCAGGATTTTCGCCAAAAAGACTCCTACCGATATAAACCCGAACCACCAAGGCATGGGTTGCCCCGCGAGCCAAGATGGCAATACCAACCCAAAAATCGCCTCTGGCATGGGTAGTGAATTAAACCAAGGAAGAGGCAGGCTCCAGCCCCCTAAGAAGAGGGTCACCATGATGGCCGAGGCTGAAATCATAGCCGCGTACTCACCCAAGAAAAAGAGAGCGAATCTCATCCCCGAGTACTCTGTATGATAACCGCCAACCAGCTCCGTCTCAGCCTCAGGCAGGTCGAATGGAAGTCGGTTAGTCTCCGCAAATGCCGCAATTAGAAAAACAAGAAATGAGAACGCCAAACAAATACCAGTGAAAACGCCCACGATGCCTTCTCCAAAACTTGGAACAGCCAGCCAGCCGTGTCGGACTTGATACTCAACAATTTTACCAAGGTTTAACTGCTGGGTAACCAGGAAGACGGGAACGACCGAAGCCCCCATTGCGATTTCATAGGAAATAATTTGAGCAGAGGAGCGAATTCCCCCAAGAAACGGATATTTCGAATTCGATGCCCATCCGGCCAGAATAATCCCGTAAACGCTTAGGGAGATAACTGCAAAAACAAAAAGAAGACCTACATCAAGATTGGCGACGACACCACTGATCTGAAATGCCTGCACGGTCGCCTCCCCCCAATGCATGGGAGTAGCAAGCCAACTCGCTATAGGCCGCAGATCGAATCCTGGCGCAAAAGGAATGACCGCCACAGTGACGAGGGCCGGAACCATGGCAAGAATAGGAGCCAAGTTGAAATACAGCTTATTTACGGAGGCTGGCACGAACTGCTCTTTGAGAAGAAATTTCATGGCGTCTGCAAGCCCCTGCCCCAGGCCGAAAAGCCGGATATTGGTGAAAGGTATCCCAACTCGGTTGGGTCCAAGCCGATCCTGGATCCAGGCACTAAGTCGACGTTCGGCGGTCACGCTTCCAGGAACCATAGTCAAAACAAC
>JBBAWA010000111.1:0-4939 GCA_040397425.1 Methylacidiphilales bacterium | reverse complement strand
GTGATATTTTTTTCGAGAGTGACGCGGCCTTCGTCTGGAGATGCCTCGCCTAAGATGAGTGAAAAGAGGGTGGATTTTCCTGCGCCGTTTGGGCCGACAAGACCGATTCGGTCTTCGCGGTTGATTTGGAGAGAAACATCACTGAAGAGCGTGCGACCTGCGAAAGATTTACTGAGTTGAGAGAGAGTAAGCATGAGAGAAGGGCGCCGAAGGGGAGACTAGATCTTTCCTGTGGCCCGAAGGAGAGTGTGCGCGCTGACAACGATGAGGAGAATTCCCACAAGCCGCATCATTATCTTTGCGGGCAGGATTTTGCAAAGTTTGGCGGCAAAAGGAGCAGCGATGACTCCTCCCAGAATCAGGCCTGCGATCAGGGGAAGATTTTCCAATTTTAAAAAGAAAAAGAAGGTCAGGGCTTGGCTGAGGGTAACAAAAAATTCGGCCATATTGACGGAACCGATTACATAGCGGGGTTGGTGGCCTTTTGCGAGGAGGGTGGATGCGACGACAGGGCCCCAGCCTCCGCCACCGACTGCGTCTAGGAATCCGCCTGTTAAGGCGAGGGGTATGGCTTTGGCGGGCTCGGGGGTAATGGAGATCGGCTTGTGGTTGGAGCGGTAGAGGATGTAGGCCCCCATCAGGATGAGATAGGCGCTGATCCAAGGTTTGAATTTTTCTCCCGGAAAGTTGGAGAGAATGTAGGCGCCCGTAACGCCTCCGAGGACTCCTGGGATACAAAGTTCGAGAAAGAGGGTTTTGTTGACGTTTTGGTGGAAGAGATGGCTGATGCCACTGACGCCTGTGGTAAAGATTTCTGAGACTTTGACGCTGTAGCTGACGAGAGCGGGGGCAGTGCCAAGGGCGAGGAGAAAGGAGGAGCAGGTGACGCCGTACGCCATGCCGAGGGTGCCGTCGACGATCTGGCCTGCCAGGCCGACAAGGATGGAAATCAGGAGATCGTGGGTCATAGCGAAAGAGTAAACAGGGTTAGGGATTGTGCTGAAGGGAAAAGTGCAGGATGACGCAGGGGAATTACCCGCGTTCGATCATTGCGTACGCGCTGTGATTGTGGATGCTTTCGAAATTCTCGGCTTCTACGCGGTACCACTGGATGTCGGGATGAGCGTCGCATTTGAGGGAAACGGCACGGACGAGATCTTCGACAAAAACAGGATTATCGTAGGCCTGCTCAGTCACGTGTTTTTCGTCTGGCCGTTTGAGGAGAGAAAAGATTTCGGAGCTGGCACAGGATTCGACCAGCGCAACGAGATCCTCGATCCAGACGGTTTTGCCGAAGGTGACCTCAAGTCGGACGAGGCCACGTTGATTATGGGCGCCACGTTCGCTGATGGCCTTGCTGCACGGGCAGAGAGTGGTGACGGGAACTGTGACAGCGACTTTGAAGCGAAGATCTTTTCCGTGGAGGGTGGCATCGAAGTGGATTTGATAATCCACGAGGCCTGGGGAGGCGGTGACGGGAGCTTTTTTTTCTATGAAGTAGGGGAAATCTAGTTCGAGGTGAGCGGAGTCGGCTTGAAGGCGTTGTTGAAGAGCGCGGAGAATGGCGGGGATACTTTCAACATGGATGAGGCTGCCGTGTTCTTGGAGGACTTCGAGGAACCGGCTCATATGGGTTCCTTTGAATTGGTGGGGGAGGTCGACTGCGAGAGCGATTGTTGCGACGGTATTTTGGGTGGCGTGGGCACGGTCGCGGACGACGATGGGGTAGCGGAGGCCTTTGACGCCGACCTTATCGATCCGGAGGTTTCGGGTATCGGGGGAAGATTGGGTATCGTGAAGGGAGTGGGGCTGGGTTGGGGTCTTTTTCAAAGCATGTCTACTTTAACCGAATCTCGCTTCTGGGCAAAGTGCAGGGATTTGGATTTCGACCTCTGACCCCGCATTTCAAAAGTGCCCATGTAAAGCCTTGGTTATCAGCTTTTTGCAAGACCTTTGACCCAACAGAAGTGATTGATTACCAATGTTTTATAAGGCTGTTTTTGATTATGATATTTAACCTCACCAATTCATGAGGGGGGATGTTAGAAGGAAAGTAGCGAACCCTTTTGCGATTTGGGCAGTTTAATACTTTATGCAGGGGTTGAGCGTAGCTGTATGGGGGTGGAAATTTAGCCAAATGGGCGACTTGTCCCGCCCTAGGGATGGCATAAAAAGGGTTTTATGAGCGTCCAGCGAGTAAGGGTGAAATCGGGTTCAGGGGTGTATTCTGTCTATGTTGGAGACAAGATTTTGCCCCAAGGGTTGCAGGCTCATTTACCGGCCAAAGTGCCCGTCGCGATGCTGGTGGATGAGGGCGTGGCGGCACTTCCGCTGACTTTGGCAATTTTTGCATGGCTCGAGAAGCGGGCCTCGCGAGTGGTGCGAGTGAGAATTCCAGCGGGGGAACGGTCGAAGTCGGTTGAGGAGTATGGACGGGTGGTTCGGCAGTTGGCGGGTGCTGGGTTGACACGGGATGGGTGGATTGTGGCGGTGGGGGGTGGAGTGACGGGAGATTTGGCAGGATTTGTCGCAGCGACTTTTTTGCGCGGGTTACCCGTGATTCAGATTCCGACGACGGTGGTCGCGATGGTGGACAGCAGTGTGGGTGGAAAAACGGGGATCGATCTGCCTGAGGGAAAAAATTTGGTTGGAGCTTTTCATCCTCCCAGAGCTGTGATTGCAGATTTGCGCTGGTTGGAATCTTTGCCATTGGCAGAAAAGCGGGCCGGAATGGCGGAAGTTTTAAAGTACGGAATGATCGCAGATTCGAAACTCTTTGGTTCTCTGGCGAAGGGACCGCCTCGCTCGATGAGGAAAGTGGTCAAGAGATGTGTGGAAATCAAAGCAAAGTTGGCGGGTGAAGACGAAATGGATCTTAAAGGAAAGCGGGCTCTGCTCAATTTCGGTCATACGGTGGCCCACGGATTGGAGGGAGTCGTGGGGTATGAAGGCTTGCGGCATGGGGAGGCTGTGGCGATCGGGATGGTGGTGGCGGCTCATCTTTCTGTGAAGGCACGGCGCCTCAAAAAGAGGGCGGTGGAGAAACTCAAGGCCGCACTTCGTGCCCACGGATTGCCTGTGACGCACCCCGAACTGCGTTGGGATCGGCTGTCTCCCGTGATGGCTAGGGACAAAAAGGCCACGACCCAAGGGATCCGGTGGGTTCTTTTGAAAAAGATTGGAAAGGCGGATCTGGTGACGGGGGTAACGGAGAAAAAGATTCAACTGTCACTGGAGGAGGTTAGGGAGGGAAAACTTCCCAAGGGATGACGCGGACAGAGGCCTATCTCATTCTCAACGCCCTGCGTTTGGTGGGGCCAGTGAGGGTGAGAAAGTTACGGGAGGTGTTGGGTGGGGTGGAGGGAATCGTGGGGATGGCCTCCTCGAAGCTAGCGGGAGTGGAAGGGGTGGGTCAGGCGGTGGCGGAATCGATTCGGGGGTGGGAGAAGAGTTTTGATCTAGGGGCCGAATTAAAAAGGATTTCAGAGCTCAAATTAAAGGTGGTGGATTGTGAGGATCCTCTGTATCCGCCACTCCTACGGGAAATTCATGACCCGCCGATGGTGCTCTACTATCGGGGTAGTATCGAAACGGTACGGGGGGCGTGTTTGGGAATTGTGGGAACACGGGAGGCCACGGGATATGGAATCGAGCTGGCAAAAAAATTAGGGTATCAGCTGGCTTATGCGGGGGTTGGGGTAGTGAGTGGGTTGGCGAGGGGGATCGATACCGCGGCGCATCAGGGAGCGTTAGCGGCAAAGGGCAGAACGGCAGGCGTGTTGGGCTGCTCGATGGATCAGATGTATCCTGCAGAGAACCGAGCTTTGGCGGACAAAATGGTTGAAGAGGGGGGTTGTGTGATGAGTGAGTTTTGTTTGGGTACGGCACCCGACCGGCAAACGTTTCCGATGCGTAACCGAATTGTGAGTGGTTTGAGTAAAGGCGTTCTGGTGATTGAGGCCGCACGGGCCAGCGGAGCCATAATCACAGCAAAGCAGGCGTTGGAGCAGGGTAGGCAGGTATTTGCCGTGCCAGGCAGAATCGATCATCCGCAGTCGGGGGGGTGTCACCAGCTGCTCAAAGAGGGGGCGCGACTAGTGGAATCGGTGGAGGATGTTTTGGCGGAATTTGAATTTTTAATTCCTCGGGGGGAGATGCCTGTACCTGTTGCACCCAAGGGGAATTTAGGAGAAGAGGAAAAAAAGGTGCTGGAGGGGTTGGGTCGTGAGGAGATGCATATGGACGTTTTAACGCGAAAATGCGGGTTGCCTTCGCCGGTGGTGTCCGCCACCCTTTTGAAGCTTGAACTCAAGCATCGGGTGCGACAAATGCCCGGTAAGTACTTTACCCGTATAGACTAACATATGGCAAAAAAACTGATCATCGCGGAGAAGCCGAGCGTGGCCAATGATTTGGCCAGGGTGCTGACCGGGTTTAAGAAGGAGGGGGAGTATTGGGAATCGGACACTTTTGTTCTGAGTTCTGCGATTGGGCATTTGATTGAGCTGTGTAAACCGACGGAGTACGGAAAGGGAAAAGGAAAGTGGAGTTTTGAAAGTCTGCCTCTTTTACCTGAGGAGTTTAAGTTGAAGGTGATTGAGCGGACGGCGCCCCGGTTTGAGGTTTTGAAGAAATTACTGAAGAGGAAGGATGTCACGGGGGTAATCAATGCATGCGACGCGGGCCGTGAGGGGGAGCTGATTTTTCGTTATGTGATGGAAGCGGCTGAGTGCAAAAAAAAGGTGCAGAGACTTTGGTTGCAATCGATGACACCGGCATCGGTCCGCGAAGGTTTCACAAAGCTACGTAAAGAGGAAGAGATGGAGCCTTTGCTGGATGCGGCGAAATCACGCTCGGAGAGTGATTGGTTGGTGGGAATCAATACCACGCGGGCTTTAACGGCATTGAATTCAAAGGGGGGTGGATTTTTTCTGACCAC
>JBBAWA010000110.1:0-4993 GCA_040397425.1 Methylacidiphilales bacterium | reverse complement strand
GGGTTGTGAGTCTCCCGGTTACTGCTGCATCAGGGACATCGGATCAAGCGTACGACTTGATGATACGCGATTTGGCCCAGCACATGATGAAGAGACCGATGGGGCAGTTTTGGGATTGGGAAAATCGGGATCAGTCCCGTCCTGTTGTGATTAAGTTTGCCGACGGTTACTCCATGGCCGAATTAACCCCCGAGCAGGAGAGAAAGTATCGGAGGGCGCTGCAGGAGCACGAGGCGAGAATTACAGCGATTGAAAGAGCGGGTGAAATTCCTCAAAAGGATCGGGATGCATTGAGCCGTGGTGAGGAGAAACGTTGGGAAAACGTCGTTCGACTGCTTTTGTCTCTTTAGGACTTTTTCGATTCGAGGCGGGAGATTCGGTTGCGTAGATCATTTAGTTCGGCCCGTAACTGGTGCAAAACTTTATCTAAGCTTTCGGAGAGCTGTGAAAAAGAGGGCTCACCCTGTTTCGGTGCGGCGGGAATTGAAGAAATTCCGTGGGATTGAAGCCACCCTTGAGCGGCTTGCTCAAGAACTTCAGGAGGCAGAGAGGCAAGGGGCTTTGATGTCGCGCGAGCAGGAGCCTTCTTCTTTGATTTGGGCATGAGCTCAACCCCCGACAAGTCGGCGGGCTTCATCGGCTAGAGCAGTCGTTAAATATCTTTCGCCTGTACTGCAACCAACGGTGACGATCAGTTTGCCTTTGTTTTCTGGGCGTTTCGCGACTTCCAACGCGACATGGACATTGGCGCCTGTCGAGATGCCAACGAGCATGCCCTCCTCTTTGCAGATGCGGCGGGCCATGGCGAACGCGTCCTCGTTGCTGACCGTGATGACCTCATCCACAATATCAAGGTGAAGGTTGTCCGGAACAAAGCCGGCACCTGTACCCTGGATTTTGTGGGGACCAGGCTTCACGGGTTGGCCTGCGCGGGTTTGGGTGATGACTGGGGAATCTTTGGGTTCGACTGCAATGGCCTGAAAGGATTTTTTGCGGGTTTTGATTACTTCGGACACGCCTGTAATGGTTCCACCCGTACCGACTGCAGAAATAAAGATATCCACCTTGCCATCCGTATCGCTCCAAATTTCTTCCGCCGTTGTTTTCTTGTGAATGGCAGGGTTGGCAGGATTTTTAAATTGTTGGGGGATGAAAGAGCCGGGAATTTCCTTTGCGAGGGCTTCCGCCCTGGCGATCGCGCCCTTCATTCCCTCTGCGGCGGGGGTGAGTTCAAGTTTGGCCCCGAGAAGGGCAAGAAGAGTGCGGCGTTCGAGGCTCATGCTTTCGGGCATAGTGAGGATGATTTTGTATCCTTTGGCAGCGGCGACAAAAGCGAGGGCGATGCCGGTGTTGCCCGAGGTGGGCTCGATGATGGTAGTTTGAGGGGTAATTTTGCCCTCTTTTTCACCCGCCTCAATCATGGCGGCCCCGATACGATCTTTGACGCTTCCAAGCGGATTAAAGAATTCGCACTTCACGGCGATGGTGGCAGGCAGACCTGCAGAGATACGCTGGAGTTTTACAAGAGGGGTTCGACCCACAGTTCCAAGCACATTTTCGTACATCGGCATAGGGGTTGAGAATGAGATAAAACGGGAAAAACCTCAAGCTTGAGGAAACGGCTTGAAGGAGGGCGGCTTTTACCTTTCGCGAGATGGAATGAGTAGCCCAGCGGCTACGTTGTTGTGGGAAGGTTTCTACTTCGCCATCAGGCGGCGGTACAAGTCAGCCATCCGTTGGGCTTGGACAGGAAGAGAGGCTTGGGAAGCAACGCGGGCGTGAGCAGAGCTCTGCTCTTCTCGAGTGAGGGGTGAATTTTCCGATTGCGCGATCATCGCTTGGGCAAGGGCACCTGCATCCCCTGGGCGGACCAGTTGGCCGAGGCCACCCAAGTTCCACGCCTCGGGAATTCCGTCTAATTCGGAGGCGAGAACAGGACGCCCACAGGCGTGGGCTTCGAGAACTACAGAGGGGAACGCCTCCGTGGCGATTTGTGGATGGACGAGGCAGTCGAGCGCATGGTGAAGAGAGACGGGATCGGGTTGCTGGCCAATGAGACGAGCCCGGTCCTCGAGGCCGAGGTGCCGGATATCGTCACGAAGAACGGAGTCCATTGTGCCAGAGCCTGCGATAAGAAAGCGGGCCCTTGGAAGTTGGCGCATGACGATCTGTGCGGCCTTAAGGAAAATTCTTTGGCCTTTTCCAACAGGCAGATCGAATCCGCCCACAACACCAAACACCAGTTCATTGGGGTGAAGATTCAATCTTTGTCGAGAGGCAGAGGAGTAGGATGAGCCTTTGGGCGAAAATTGGTTGGTATCGATTCCAGTATGAATGATGTGAATCTTTTTGGGAGATAGGACGCAGGGGGAGCGGTGATGTCGCTCCGTCACGGGCGAGGCCGGGTCATCGTGTCCCCGTAAGAGGACTTGAGCGACGAATGAGGAAACCGCAACGATCGCATCGGCCGAAGCGAAGAGATGTTTCTTGCTGATATGGGAGCGCGGGCTTTTTGCGAGGTGTCGGGAGAAAATGACGAGAGGGCGGGGCTCCACAAGGCGGGAGGCGAGAAGTGCGGTCCAGTAGTCGTCTCCATGATGGGCGTGAAGGATGCGAGGCTTCGTTCTGCGAAGAGTGCCTGCGAGGGAGAGAACTTGATAGGGTCGAAACTTGGGGAGCGGATGAAAGGTAAACTTTTGAGCTGCGGGGGATAGTGGAGCATCAGCGGGGCCAGCCAATTCGACCGTCCAACCTGAGGAGGCTAGGCCTTGGGATAGAGCAAGGCACTGCGTGTCTGTGCCGCCCCCACGAAGACGGGAGTTGAGTTGAAGAACTCGAGCAGTCAGGTGGGAGGAGGACATAATTCTTATCATGCACCAATCAGCAAAAAATGGGAGAGAGCGTCTTGGGTAACTCCACTTGAATCCAGAGGGTCTGGAGGATTCTAGAACCGTACATTGATTCCAAATTGGACTGAGTTGGAAAGGGCGACTCCAGCCTGAAGACCTGAGTAGGTAGGGTTGATCAGACCAAGAAGTTTATAGGCAACATCGAAGTCCACAGCATCGGAGACCTGCCAGATGAATCCCGAGCCGACAGAAAAAGCAGGGGAGTAAGCTTCTTCAAACTGGTCGGAGGTTTGGGTGTTGTCGACCTGCGTGATTTGGAGTTGGGAGTAGGCAAAGCCAAAGCCAGTGGAAAGGTAAGGTTTCCAACGCGCTTGTCCTGGCCAACGAAATACGGATGAAAGTAGAACAGGAACTTGGATATATCGGCCGGTTAGGTTGAGGCCACCGTTCCCGAGAGATTCGGTGCCCGTATCGGTAGTCAAAGTTCCGTTTCCGCTCAAAGAGTCGAGGCCGTTGTAGAGAATGCCTCCGGAAAGCTCGACCCCCAGCCAGTCGGTAAAGTTAAAGCCGGGAGAGACATCGAAGCGGACTCCTGGATTTACGGAGATGGATGGATTTGCCAAGGTGCCTGTGACGCCAGGCAAGACGGATCCCGTTAAAGTTTGGGAGCTTTCCAGGTTGTTGACGAAACCGAAGCCGAGGTCGACGCGGGTGTAGGGCCCGAGGCATTCAGAATTTTGTTCCACAACGAATTCCTTATCGGAGAACTTGTAGTTCATCGACCAGTTGGCGCCGGCGGTGAGATTCGTAAAGTCACCCGTTTCGGCGATCTGGCTGGTGCTGTCGCTTTTGGAGTAGTTGAAATTCAGCCCCGTAGAGAGCTCTGGAGTTAGCTGAAAGTTGAGTCCCAACCCGAGGGTGTACTGCTGATCCAAGCGCCGATAGAAGCCATTGGCAGTTCCAGTAAATGTTCCTTGGTCGTTGTAGTCAGCCGTCGCTGGTGCGGTAGAGGCGTTCGTATAGTAGGCGAGGCGATAGGAGGCAAAAGGTGTGATGCTAATTTGGTCTGTGCAGTTGAGAATGTAAGTGCCCGTTAAGTTGTTATCGGTTCTTGTGAAGTAGGAGGGGTTAGAAAAAACATAAGAGGCCCGCCAGCTGAGGGAGACGGCCTGAGTATCGGTGAAGGGGTGAAAGTAGTTCGCGGAGTAGGCAGCGGCGATTTCATTTAGGAAATTAGTCTCCGCATCTCCCGCAACAGAGTTTCTTTCCGCAGGAGTGTTTAAGAAAAAATAACCGTTCACGTCCACAGAAAGTCCTACCGTTAATTCATCTGAGACTTGTTTGTTGGCTCGGAAAAAGATATTCGCGAGAAGAAAGTCTTGAGCCAAGCCGATGTCATAGGTTCCCGCGTTATTGTTGGTTTGCGAGGGCTCTTCTTGGCTGAAGTAGTTAAAAAAAGAGGCCCGGACACCCACCTCAGGAAAAAATTTATCGTAACCAGGCATTGTCTGGATCGTGGGTGCCCACGCTCCCTCGATGGAGGAGACGGTTTGCCAGGCAGCTACCACGTTTTGCGAGTTTTTTGCGTAGTTTGCGTTCGAAAGCCAGCTATAGGATTGGTCCATGTGAAGACGGGCAAACGGAAGATCTGGAATCTCTCTAACTAGTTGAAGGGAGCCAAGATCCTCCGAAACAGCAGTGGCCTCGACCGGGCCTTTGTCGGCAGGCTTTTCTTGAAGAGCCATCTTTCTTTGCCTCTCACGCTCCTGTTGAGCTTGGTTATCAATCACTGCTTGTTGAGATACGGCACTGGGCAGGGTTTGTGCCAATAGGGTTGGTTGGAGGACCAGAGAAATAGCCAGAAAAGTGGCTAGATGACCTGATCTGGTTTTATGTGGTCGCTTGGTTTGTAAATTTACAGAATCCACCAACTCCACTAACTAGCCAGAGATCCTCCCTATACAATATATAGTGTAATTTTTTACATAATAACAATATATAGTATTATGAGTTAAAAGTTATCTATATGTCTTCTGCATAGTGGAGATGCGTTTTTTAACAGAATCGATTAGGAGTTTTGGGCTAAGGACCCTTGCGTGGTCACCCCAGCTGAGAATCCAGCGCTCAATTTCTTCCAAGGCGCC
>JBBAWA010000109.1:2842-5004 GCA_040397425.1 Methylacidiphilales bacterium | reverse complement strand
AGCCTAATTGCGGGTTGATTCGACGCGGGGGAGGTACGGCCATCCATGACACATTGGGGCTTTGCAATGTGAGTGGCAGGCCTTTCCAGGCGATGGGAACCTCGCGCTCCTTGTCGAGCAAGCGGCACCAAAGATAAGGCGGTGTGGCTTTGAGCATACGGGTAGTGACGCCGTCGTGGCGCGCATGCACGGCCAGCACATGATCACCGGCTGGAAGATCTATCTCTTCGGTCTGGAACTCCGGCGCTTCGAGCGGATAACGAAACGGTCCCTCGAGCAGCCACTTTCCATCGATCCAGGCCTGGTACCAAGAGGCGCCCACCATGCAGATTCGCACGCGACTGTCGCTCTCGAGCCGAAACTGACCGCGGAAGAGTGCCTCGCTGCCCGGTTCGGCGGTTTGATTTACCCAGAAGGAGTCTTTCATGCTCTTGATTCGTCGCGTTGGAGGAGGTGGCGGTGCTTAACAGATTCGGACCACGTCCATCGAGAGCAGGGCTCCGAGCTTGGCAAGCCTAGCGGAGATGTGGCCAACGCCGACCGCACAGTGGTGGGCCGGACCTTGGGCGTTCCAGCGTTCGACGAAAGCCCGTGCACCGATGGAAAAGCGGTAACGACTGTTGGTGTTGCCGATCTCAAGGATGGGTCCGGGCACCGATTCACCCTCGGCCACCAGAAGTTTCAGGGAGCCATCGGCATACTCCACCACGGAGAGCAGGGTGACTGGTCCGTGACGGACACTCATCTCCACGGAGAGACCTTTGCCAACCTTGCCGTGGTAGACCTCGAGCGGGCGGACCTTGGTTTTGCCTGAAGCGATCTTGATGTGGCCGGGACCGTCATGGCCCATCAGGACCACGTTGTCGTCGAAATCCATCGCGTAGTACTCTGTGAAGGAGCCTCCGGTGCCGAAGGTATCCATGATTTTCATGGCCTGGGCATTTTTCACCTCGTATTCGCCCGCCACTGGAATGCCACGGGCAGTGAGCAGGGAGTTACCCAGAATTACAGAGCTCATCACATCCTCGTGCTCCTCGTTTCCAGTGCCCATGTGGTAGTAGGCGAGGGATCCGAGTTTTTTGGCGGCAACCAACTTATCCAGGGCGACGGCGGTACGTGCGGCACGATCCAGTTCGGCAGGGGAACAATCTTTCTGGATATCGAACTCCTTGCGGAACTCGGCCAGCTTGGCCTCGGTCTCGGCGGGTTTTACTCCGCGACGCAGGGCGGCGAGCTCCTCCACCTCAACGATCTCGAGGTGGCCGCCAAAGTAGGCGACCTGCCGAGTGGTGTCGGTATGGATGTCGAGCATACCGTTGTAGTAGTGACCCATGAGTCCAAGCCGGTTATGGGACATCACGTGAGCCACGCGGGCTGCTTCGATCCAGTCATCGATTTCCTGCCAGGCCGGGTCACTAGGCTGGAGAGTGCCGGTGACCTGGTGGAAGCCGATCCGGGCGCGGTTGAAGGCGTTGGCTATCTCAGGGACAGGGCAGGCACCGCAGTGGGCGAGCCATTCGCCGGTCATCTTGGTCCGGTCGCCTATTTTGTTGAAGGTTTTGTAGTCCATGGCCGCCACGGGCTGGAGGTTGAGGATGATGACCGGAACTTTGGCCCGCTGGACCACGGGCAGGACGGTGGAACTCAGCGCATAGGTGGTGACGTGGAGAAAGATGATGTCCACGTCCGCTCGCCTCATGGCATGACCGGCCTCCATGGCCTTTTCAGGAGAATCGATGAGGCCGAGGTTGCAGATCTCAACACCAGGACGGGTGATTTTGTCGGCCACTTGGCTGAGGTAGCCTTCCAGTCTTGGTTTTAGGCCCTCAAATTGGGGCCAGTAGGCCTCTAGGCCGATACCGAATAAGCCCACGCGGAGCGGATGAGAAGATTTCATATATTATCTTTGGCCAAGAGTTGCCTTTGGGCAACGAAAACAGTGCCGGCAGCAGGGCGGAAACCGATGTATGGTTTTGGCGAAATCGTCTTTAATTCTGGCAGAATAGAACTTATGTCAAAACTTCGTCAGGTAATTTCAAGAAAAACCTACTAGGCGTTCATATTTATGCGGGGTGTCGTACGTATTCTGCACCGGCTAGAATTAATCCAAGCAGACTTACGAGTCTAAGATTGAGAGCGTAGAAGGAGATCCGAATCGATTC
>JBBAWA010000109.1:0-2742 GCA_040397425.1 Methylacidiphilales bacterium | reverse complement strand
GACAAAGCGCTTGTCTTGACGGGATATGTGGACGCGACGTACATGTACAATTTTGGGCCCGGGACAGCGACCAGTCCCATTGATTTTGCAAATGATACGATTCCCAAAGGAGATTTTAATTTAAGTGCTTTGTGGCTTCGCTTGGACAAGCCGCTGAGCCGCGAGAATGCGCTGGAGGCGGGCTTTCAGGCAGGCTTTATGTTGGGGGAGGATGCCACCCTCTATGCGGCGGCGGGAAATGCGAATCAGCCAAGTGGGCCAGACAGCAACGCCCTATACGTTGGAGAGGCCTTTGCCAAGTTCTGGGTTCCTGAAGCGCAGATGGAAATGTGGGTGGGTAAATTTCAGTCGGTGATTGGGTATGAGACGATCTGGAGACCTGATAATCCCTGTATCACTTTTGGCATTGCAGACGCATTCATGCCACAAGATAACACCGGGTTTCTGGCAATCTTTGCCCCCGATCCGCTTTGCGATGTGGGGGTAGGCCTAGGCAACTGTTCCGGCGAAAGTAACGATCTCGCCAGTTTTGGGGCTGGGGACGAGGCAGCGATCTTTAGTTACCTGATTTTAAGAAATCCAAAGGACAACGCTAGGTTGCAACCCGGTTTTTATGCAACCCCGTGGGGAACCCATGGGTCGAATGCACGAGTCGCTCTCGACCAAAACTCCTACTATGCATGGAATCTGATTGGGGACTGGTCCCCTCTTTTTGCGGAGGATCGTTGGAAACTGACATTCGATGTCACGGGGGGGTCTGGGACGGGACAGGCGGAGGTTGAGGCACCCACCTCGTATGTGACAACGGCTCTTTACTCGACATGGACTCTTATGGATCCGGTGACGCTAACGGGTCGGGCGGAGTATGTGCACACGAGCAATTATGTCTTGCCCATAAGCACTCGTCGTAGTGGAGGAGACTTCTACGACTACACGCTAACGCTGGCTGTGAAAATCACAGAGGAACTAGTTTGGCGGGGTGAAGGTAGGTTCGCCTGGGGGGCAGGAACAACGGCCTCGGTAAACTCCACCGAAACAAGCCTGGAGCAGGATCTCTACGCACCCGCCTCGAATTCGCTTTGGACTTTGGCTACAGAACTCTACTATCGCTTCTAAACGGACTCTTTTTTCCAGATCTCCACCTTGGCCAGAACATCCTCGACTGTGATTCGACTCATTCGACCTTGTCGGTGTTGAAAGGTCATCTTTGGTTCCTCTCCAGCATTATGGAATGCATCGACAAGCAGACGGGCATCTTGCCGCCAAGGCCCGACCCGTGCTGGGCTGTTATATCCATAAAGGCCGATCACAGGTTTGCCGAGTGCGCCTGCAAGATGAAGGGGACCGGTATCGGGCGAGATTACGAGGTCGCACCCATCAAGAATGGCGACGAGACGACGGAGACCACAACCCAGTGCTTCCTTGGGGGGATGACGACACTCCTGGACCATTTTCTTGCCCAAGGCGGTTTCTCGTGCGGAGTTGGCTCCGACCAGTACGGGGTGTAATCCAAACTGCTCGTGTAAGGCATCGTTGAGTCGTACCCAAGAGTCTGGGAGCCAATCCTTTTTTGGATTGCTGGTGCCTGCCACAAGGGCGACTCGTGGGGAGGGGAAGTGCCGAAAGAAGTGGGTCTGCCACTCCAGTTCTGATGGCCACGGCCCTAAATTCCACTCGATTGGTTCGCGGGGAATTTCCAGATAGTCGAGAAATTCAAGAAAGTGCTCTTGGACGTGATGGATGGGACGTTTGGGAAGATGGTGATTGTTGACGAGCCAGTTGAACTCGCGAGCGCGACTGGGATCGAGCCCAATTTTGATAGGAGCACGGCAGAGCGCGGTGAGAAGGGTGGCCTTGAAGTAGCATTGGAGATCGAGCACCACGTCGAAGGGTCGATCCGCCAACTCCAGGGCCATTTTGACGAACCCTGCGAGCCCTGCTTTTCGCTGAAAAAGCAGAATTTCATCTACCGCAGGATGTCCTTGGATCAAGGCGGCGCCTGCTTCTTGAAGAAGCCAGGTGATATGGGATTGGGGACGATGTCTCTTAATCGCATTGACGATGGGAAGGGCGTGAGTGACATCGCCCACTGCGCTGAGGAGAACGATACAGATCCGTGAATTGGAGGAGAGTTTCATGAGGAGGGAAAGAGTTCACGCCAAAGAGACGGAACTTCCTTTTCAGAAAAACCAAGAGAGCCGAGTTTTGCTAATTTAAGAAGAGAACGGAGGAGGCGATTGCGGTTGGCGGTGTCGACCTGAGACGGGTTTTGGGGTTCGACCTGAATGGCGTCGACATCCAGAAGCCACGCCTGGCTGGGGGATTGAGTGAGAAGAATATTTCGTGCGTTGCAATCAGGATGCAGGATCCCGTTTTGGTGGCATTTGTGAAACAACTTGCGGACAGAGGAGAAAGCACGGGTCCGGGCGGGTGAAGATGGGCGAGTGGAGAGGAATGAGGCAAGATCAAGGCTGTTGGGGATGTAGGAGGTCACGATGTCGATACGCCATAGGGAGCCTGCAGGGTAAAAGAGGGCGGCTTGGATAAGGGGGGTAGGGATCTTTTTTGTGATAAGGAGAGAGCTGCGTTCGATCTCCTTCAGAGCGCGAGTGGTGTTTGTGTATAGATCTTTTGAAACCTTACCCCACAACCCGCCGTGAACGCATGGGCGAACAACCAGTTCATGGGTGGTCGTGATGGGGAAAAGAACTACGGGTGCGCGACCTTTGAAAAGGCGGTGTT
>JBBAWA010000108.1:0-5042 GCA_040397425.1 Methylacidiphilales bacterium | reverse complement strand
AGGCTTTCATGGTTTCAATGGCATCATTGACGATCAAATGAGAGTCGCCTTTCTTAAAGCCAAAATCTTGCGGGCGTTTCTTGGGGCCAATCATGGTAGAAGTGGTGGATTCAGGAGCGTATTGCTTCATAAGCCGCGAGAGCTTCGCGGGATATTCAGGGTCGGTGGCATACTTCTGCTCTTTAAGCATGCGAGCAGCCGCGTAGCGATTAGGAGCATTGTTGATGCCCTTGAACTGCCTGTAGTCTTTGTACCAGCGAGTGATGAGATATTCGATGCAGGCAGACAGACTTGGGAAATCAATGAAGCCTACCTTAATCGTCACCCATTTTCCATCGTAAAACTCTTGCGTGGACACTACGCTGCCCCCACCCTTCAAGCCAAGATAATTATGCTGACCAGAAGTGTGCTGACCAAAGCCGCTTTCCAAGCAGCATTGAGCTGCTACAAGCTCCGGGAATCGCGCCCCGTGCTTGCGAGCAAGCTGAAAGCATTCGTCCCAAAATTCTTTGCTTGTAGCCACTGGCTTCAGCCCTTCACGCGGAAGATAGCCTTAAGACCAGTGAGGAGCAGTTGGATGAGATTGTTTTCTTTCCAGGGGGTGTGCTGAATCACTTGATCGAGAGCAGCAATGACAATGCCGCCAACAACGAACCACTCAACTCCGGTCATGATCGTAAAGAAAGTTTCTTAAAGCCTAGCGTTCAATTTCTAGAGAGCGCACCCTTGTTTCCAGGCCCTTAATATTTTCAGTGAGCTGATCAAGCTTCTCCGCAATATTTTCTACTTGCGTGGTGATCTTCACTTGCTGCTGTCCGATGCTCATCATCATGCCACCAGTAGCAAGCAGCATGCCAGCAGTGATGCTCACGGCCAAATGCGCCAGTTGTTCCTGCCAGGCATTCATTGCACGCAAGCTTTTTGTCCATTCTAAACAATTCCCACTCCATTGTTTTTCTGGGTAGGCTTAAGGCAAGACAACTTATTTCGCCATGGGGAAAGGAAATGAGGCCGACTTTCTTCTTTATTCCCTTTGTGAATTACGTCCTGGAGAAGCTAAGCGTCGTTTCCGAAAAAGTATCTTTGAAGACTACTTCCTGCGAGGACCATTTGGCCACTGTGCCTGTGCCTATTGCGGAAAGTGGACGGAAAATTTAACCATTGACCATATTGTTCCTAAGAGCAAGGGCGGTCCGCATTTTTCAAAATGGAACAGCGCTCCTGCATGCTTGAGCTGCAATGCCAGCAAGGGGAGCCTGCCAGTTTTTGAATGGTGGCGTCCGCAAAAGTTTTGGACGCCAGAGCGGGAAGAAAAGCTTCTTGCGTGGGTGCATGCTCACAGCTTCATCAGTGCCCATACGGACATCGGGGAGTGGGAGCAATGGATGCAGCAAACGCAGCGGGTGGTGCCCGTGCATGATGATAAGCAAAAGGCGGCTCTGTGGCCGCCTTTGTCGCAATTGAAGCTTGCTAGCTGATTGGCTCGAACAGTTCCGAAGGGCCTTGCCTGACCGACGGCATAGGACAAAAGCCGTCTGTGCATTCTTCTTCCAAGCTCAAGCTTTCTCGCATGATGGCTAGCACTTTCGTGGCCGTGTCATTGGCCTTCACTTCTTCTGTTTCGACCATGGCAATCAAGCGATCAAGATACCACTGAGCCTTTTTGAGGTCTTGAGTGCCATTCTTCATTTCATAGCGCCAAACGTATTTCAGGATGTTGCCCTTGAGCATCCCCTTGAAGGCTTCTGTGCTCATGGAAGCTTCAATGGCTTCGATGGCTTCAATGGCGCCGCTGGCATAGTGCGACGGACTGTTCACGGGATCGTGCATGGTCAGAAAGAGTAGTTGTTGGTTTCAAAAGCCGCAAAGGCTTCAGGGGCAATGGGACGAGCAAGCTCTAGCAAAGCCTCAGCGTACGATACGATTTCGTACTGTGCTCCCTTCCCAATGCGAAGGCTGATGAAATGCAGCAAAGCCTGCAGCGAGCATGTCCAGACAAAACTGGTATACATGGCAGGAGGCAGAATGGCTCGAGCCTGCTCCTTGCTCACTCCCATTGCAATTAGTTCCTCATAGGCCGCCTTGGCCGTCGCTACGCCTTGCACATAGAAGAGCCTGGCCCTTGACTGTTCACTGGCGCCAACAGGCCCTGCAGAAGCTTGACGGTTGCTCTCCGCTTGCCCTAAGAACTGGTCAGGCATGTAAAACTGAGCATCTTCTGCCGAGCAATAGCGAAAGCTCTTTTCGTTCCAGCCAAGTTGATCATCAACGTAAGTGGAGGCAATAGTATGCTTCCACCATTGACGAGCAACAAACAAGGGCGCCTTCACCTGCCATTTGAACACCACGCCTCGGAAGGGGCTTGTATGGTGCTCGCGAGCAAGATAGTTGAGAAGCTTTTCGTCCTTCTCGTCCCATTGCTCCTTTCTGTTGTCAAAGCTTTGCCGTGCATCATTCACCACGGACAAGCTATTGCCCATGGAATCAATGAGAGCCACAAGGCTTTTGCCGTCTTTGAGCGGATCAATGGAGGGGAAATTAGTCATTAGAGGTGCGATCAGTGCCTGTCATCAGACGGAAGGTAAAAGCAAGGAGCCACCACTGCCAAAAGCCGAGCACGAAGGTCGGGAAAAGGATGGCAGCGCAAAGGCTCAGCATCCATGCACGCAGGCAAGTGATCAGGAACGCGCTAATGCACATGGAGGCAAACTGTCCAAGCTTTTCAGTCATGTCGTTAGAACTTGTCATTGAGGAACGAAGGCGATGGGGCGGATGCGTTGAATTGCCACTGTACTAGAGACGAGAGTATCCTCTCGCTCCCAGGCGACCACTGCCGCTTTTCTTCCATTGCTTTTAATAAAGCCTTGGAAGATGCCGAAGATGCTTGTCGGCACCATACCAGCCCCTGTGAGGGTGACCAGCACCACTCGCTCTCCAATGGTCCAGGCATAATTCTTGGGCAACTGTGGCAGTCTATGCTTTCTGCTTAGTGGGCGCAAGACCTTCTGGCAGTCCGAACCTTCTTTTTCGGCATTCCTACCATCGTCCACTGCCTTGACAAAACTCTTGCGACCATCGTGCTGCTTTAGCCTAAAGACAACAAAGGAGGTGATCATGAGTTTTAGTTTTCAAGTGGAAATGGTTAACAAGTAGAATCAAAACGATAAAAATTCTTGTCAGGGCACCGCTCGACAGCAGCGGCCAAAGCGTCCACTGCTTCTTCTTTTGTAGTGAAATATCCCAATTTCTTGCCTCTATATTTTGCCCTCCAAGGCTTAGTCAGTGGCCGGGGGTCAAGAGAAACTCCTTTGATTCCGCTTGTGTTGTTTGATGGAATCCTGGAATTAAGTTGATTTTGTCCGTCGTTGCAAAGTCGCAGATTCGAGGGGCGATTGTCCGTTTTGTCCCCATTGATGTGATCAACATGAGATTCCCCAGGGTCTTCACCATGCACTAATGCCCAGACAATGCGGTGCACTCGATAGGTTTTTCTGTCTAGTCTGACTTGAAGATAACCGTAAACGCTTTTCGTTTTGATTTCTTGGCCAACAAAATTTGGCCGCTTCGTCTCTTTCCAGTAGAGACGACCTTCTTCGTCTACCGTAAACAGTTTTTGCAGCCGCTCAATTGGCGGAAGGGATTTAGACTTAGCCATCGACTCATTCCTGGTGAGTTGGTCATGAGCTAGGAGCTGACACTCGCTAGCTCACACTATTATGGCTCATTGTTCGTCGTAATACGCGAGGACTTTGATATCCTAATGCCATGGTTTTCGGTTTTCCCCGCCCCTTTCCGAAAGCGTGCGCGTATCTTGTCGCCATAGACTTGAGGCAGTGAAATGAAGGCAATGCCGTTTACTATTCCCGTTGAATTCGTTGGTTACGATGGTAAAAAGCTCAGGGTTGCCATGACATTCGAGCATTCAGCCGAGCGAGAATTTGCGCTCACAGTGAATAAGCGAGCCATCGAAGAGTGCTCAAGCTTAGACCAGTTGAAGCCAGTAGCAAAGAACTTGCTAGAAGGCTGGTCTACTATGAACACAGCCCTGCAAAGCATGATGCTGGAAAACATTCAGCTTCGTCAAGCACTGGCCAAGAAAGAGCTTGATTTGCGGGCAGCAGACGAGCTTATGAATGAGGCTGCTGAGATTGTGCAACAATGTGCGAAGCAATCAAAGAAAGCCAGGCCGAGTCTTTGGCCATGGTAGACGTTAGGAGGAAGATCGTCCACCCGCTTGTATACGCAAGATTATATTTTTTGCAATCGCGCTCATAACCAGAGCCAGTGACGTGGCGGCCACGACTGTAAACGCCACCTTGGATTTCGACGCCAGTGCGAGAGAGGGGGTGAGCAAAGTCAAGGCGATACCGTTTCGATCGTTTGCTGCGGGAATAGCGCTCTTGAAAATCTTTTTCCCACGCATCAATGTCAGAGAATTCTCTTTCAAGAATTAACTTTGGGAAATGCGCTTGCCAAAGGCTGAGAAATTGATCTTCGAGAGCGCTCAATGCCTACACGGCAGCTAGCTGTACTTTAGCCCCTTGGTTCTGGTAGTGGCCCGTATAAGCCTCTGCCTCTCCATCAAGCTGATACAGCATCACTTGCACAATCCCTTCGTTCGCATAGATGCGCACTGGGAATGCCGTGGGGTTGGCAATGTGCATGGTGAGATGGCCGGCCCAGCCAGGCTCAATGGGCGTCACGTTGATGATGATGCCGCAACGAGCGTAGGTGGACTTGCCATCGCATAGCCCCATGATGGACGGAGGCATGGAGATTAGCTCCAGGCTCACGCCAAGACCGAAGCTATGTGGAGGCAAGACGAACCACTCGCCTTCGGGGCCGTGATTCATGCAAGCCTCGTAGCCGGCATAAGACATCGACTTGGGATCGAGAGTGGGCTTACTGCTTCCCTTGAATTCTTTCCCATCGAAAATAAGAAAAGAATCAGGCGATAAACGAATGTCATAGCCTGCCTGGGAAAGGCCATACGAGATGGCCTTTGTTCCAGAATCAAGCGACCGTCGCTTTTCGCCTACGAA
>JBBAWA010000107.1:0-5087 GCA_040397425.1 Methylacidiphilales bacterium | reverse complement strand
CTATCTACTTTTTTCCCTCCACATACGCCTTGGCCCATTCAACGGCAGCATCAGCTCCCTCGAGACAAGCGGCACGCAAGCAATCAATTTCTTTTGCCATTGCCACCTTCGTAATTTTGATGCCTTCCTCTTTAGTCCATGAAGTGACCATGGTGCTGATGACGTTGGCAAACATTTCAGCATCCTGAATGTCTTCGCCTTTGGCCAGGCCAAGAGCCTGCAGGGCATTCTTGCCAAGCATCAAGCTTGCACGCTCATCGGCCTTACCGAGGGGGTTGGCTTTGCAGAATGTCAGCAATGCTTCCTTTCCATTGAAGCCCTCCTCAGAAGTGCCACCAGTAGCCTCCCTGGGGGAAGGTGCAGCCGTCTTGGCCGCAGGGGCAGGCTTTGGGGCTTCTTGCTGAAGAGGCAGCGACGGAGCATCGTCTGCCTTAGGAACGTCCTCCCCTGCGTAAAGCTTCAAGCCGAGGCCAGTGAAGGTGGCAATGCACTTAACGCTGGCACGTTGGATGTTGTCGCTCACCTGACGAGCATCCAGCTCTTTCACTGCATTGTGCTTGTTGTCCATCACGGGAAACACCAGCGCAGGAGTGCGTCTGATGCCATCCGTCAGGTAGGGACGCAGCAGCCAGCAGCCCTCTCGGCCAAATACTGGCCAGCCAGCTTCCTTCTCCTCAAAGGCTACGAACACGCCAGGAAACTGTTCGTTGAGGTAGCGGAAGGCGAAGGGCCACGACAGGTAGGACAGCCCTTTGTAGTTCTTCTCAACGTGCTCGCCAATAGGAAGCTCGTAAGCCTTCTTGAAGGCTTCGGGAGAAATGTCAAGGGGCGAAAAGTGGCCAAGCATGCGCTCGGTAAGCAGCGCTTCATTCACGGCAGTCACTGGAAGAGTCATGGGAGCGAAATCAGCGGGGTCGTAGGTGAGAAAGGAGTGGTTCATTTAACAATGGACGAGTCAAGCTTGTAGTGGTTGTCATAGAAAATGACAAGCTTCTTGGGCTTTTCGCCTTCGTAAGTGGTCAGGCTCGTACCAGGAAGAGGCCAATCTTCCACGATTCGCACATCGCTGATGCCTTCAGTGGAAGCCTCTTCATAGCCCTCGTCAATAGCCGTCTCCTCAAAGCAGAGAAGAATGGGCATGTCAGGGCCATGCTGGGCTTCAGCTTTGGCAAGGATTTCGCGCAGTTCAGAAACGTTCATTGTTCTTCAGGAATGGAATGGTCGATGATGCTGGGCCACACTTCGTCTTTAAGGATGTCCGCCTCGTAGAAGCTGAAGCCCCGAAGAATCCGCTCCACGGTTTCGGACTTGCTAAGTTGGGCGGCGCTTGAAATGGCCGAAAGGTGGGCATAGGCTTGGTCAGAGAGCGTGAGGTGGCGGCGGCGTTTGCCGCCTTCATAAAGGCTGATGGGCATGGTTTTGTCGAGGGCTTCTCGAGCATAGGCCCACAAAGCCCCCTTGCAAGCCCTTTGAGCCATTAGCTTTTCTTATGGCCCACAAGCCTTGCAGCACCAAGCCAGCGATGGCATGATGGTCTGATTCCTCCCATGCTGCATGGCCTTTAACATCCTCGACTTCCTCGAGCAACTCCAGCCCAGCAACGAGAAAGGCAAGTTCGTCTGCCCCGCCTGCGGCGGCAATGACTTCACCGTCAACAAGAACACGGGCGGCTACAACTGCTGGCACGACCCCAGCTCCGCCCACAGGGCCGACATCCGCAACATCTTGGCTCCAATGGTGCGATGGGAAAAGCCGTACAGGGAAACTGGCTCGCACCATTTCCCCTACTACAACAAGCAGCGCGAAGAAATCGTCCGGGTGCATCGAGACGACTCGAGCGGCTCAAAGCGCATCTGGCAAGAATTTCCCACCATCCCATCAGACGCCACCAACCAGAAGGCGCTCCTGCAGGAGATGAAGGCCGGCATTTTGCCGTACAAATATACGGAAGCCGTTGAGGAGAGCCAGAAGACTGGCTTGCCTGTCATTGTCGTCGAAGGAGAACTCACCTGCGAAGCTTGCTGGGCGATTGGCCTGCCTGCCGTCACCTTCCTCGGCGGATCAAAGCAGTATCGCACCAACGGCGACTACAGCCAGCTCTTTAAGGGCCAGAAGATTGTCCTGGCTCCTGACAGGGACGAGCAGGGCGTGGCGTTCATGGCGGAGATAGCCAATGACAATCCTGGAGCATCGTGGCTGTACGCAGACCCGCGTTCTTGGGAGTGGGACAATCTTCCGCCTGGTAATGGCTATGACCTGGCTGATTACATTGAAGAAGGCGCCACGAAGGATGAACTGCTTTCTTCCATTGTCACCAAAAGCCGCCACAAGAATCAAGATGGCAAGCCTTCGTACGAAGAGATTATTTCCACGGTAGAAAATTTTGTTGGTCTCTATGCCAATGATGCTCGCATTGCTTATGAAACCAGCTCATGGCTGGAGCAGCGGGCAGTGAAGATGAACCAACAGAACATCGACAAGATCATTGAAGAAGCAAAAGGACGCATATATGGCAGGGAGGAAATTGAAACCATTGATGCCCTGACCATTGCCAACTCTGACAAAGCTCGCGACTGGCTGATTGCTGGCATCATGCCTCTCGGTACTGTCATGCTGCTGGCAGCTTCTGGCGGCACCGGCAAAAGCACTGTCGCCTACAACTGGGCGCTGCACATTGCTCTCGGCACTCCATGGTCAGGACGACGGTGCATGAAGGGCAAGAGCCTCATCATTCAAAGCGATGAGCCTCTGGTGGATACCAGCGAGAAGCTTGGCGTGATTGGCTACGAAGACGCTGGCCTAGATCCTGGCACCATTGCATTCTGGGAGACTTGGCGCTTTGCTCACATGCGACAGTTGGAAGACTACGTTCGCAAGCATCGCCCTTTGTTTATCACCATTGACTCCCTTACTGCTTGCCTTGCTGGCATGGACGTGGATTTGATTAAGAGTAATGCTGGCGACGTTATTTATGGTCTGCGTGATATTGCCAACACTTACAAATGTTCCATCCTCATCCTTCACCATTTGAACAAAAGCGGAGGACTTCGTGACTCGACGAGCTTTGTTGACAACGTTAGTGAAGTGGTGAAACTTACCAAGCCTGAGAATAATTTTGATGGCAGCCAATTTCATCTTGAATGGCTTAAGAGCAGGAGCGGCCTCACTGGCAAGCACATGCTTCGCAGGGATGCATTGAACTATGGCTGGGAATATGCTGGCCCTCTCGGAGGAAGCCTGGAAGAGCTAGACCGTGTGGTCAATACCATCAACATGCGCAAGCACGAACGCTTCACCAAGCAACAAGCAGCAGCAATGGCAGGAGCATTTGACATTGCTGGCACGAGCAAGATGCTGGAAGTGGCCAGAAGGCAAGGCTTGATCACCAGCAGTTTTGAGAATGGTCCCAATGGAGAAAAGCAGCGAGTGTACCATTCCTGGGAATACCAAGAGCCCGACCTCGATTTCGAGAGCAATCACTCCCCTGCTACCCCTGCCAAAGAGAGCGACAACTCCCTTGATGACGAATTCTTTTGAGGAGATCGTGGCTAGCTTATAATTATGGCTAGTTCATAATTGCCAATAATGAAGATCATCTGGGCCGACCATGATCCCTCTTGGGGCATTCCTGATCGGGAAGAGACAAAGGCTGAAGCAGCAAAGGCCAAAGAATCTTCCCCATCGGGAATCACGGAAGAAACCGCCCAAGAAAAAAGCTCCTGGAAGGAGCTGAAAGGGTTCGGTTGATTCTCTATTGCCTATGGGTAGCAATAGCCTGTGTGACTAAAAAGAGCCTGATAGAGGCAGAACGCTAGAAATAGCGCAGATGCCACCTTTTTGGTGATGTCAACAAAATGGTTTTTCATAAGTTAATCGGATCACTAGTGATGTTGGTTACTGGGCTTCAAGCTCGTCAGCAATAGCAATCAGTTCTTGCCTGATGTCATTGGCTTTGCTGAACAAAGCCCAGGCATAGCCGTAGTCAATTGTTGGCCCTACAGAATCTTCTGTTGGTTCTGGTCGCCAAGGCACCACCTGATCCGCAGCAGCACGAAGGGCGGCGGCGAGCTTGTCGCCGTAGTCAACGAACACACCGGCCTCGTCTTGGTTGAACGCTTCCCAGACGGCAAGCGCGGCGGGGGATAAGGGATTAGTCATGCGTTTCCAGTTCGGTGGCAAGGTCAAGTAAATCGTCTATTTCGATCATCATGGCATAGGAGGAGCCATTGCAGATTGCATACTCTTCGCTACGCAGGTGCATCGCAGCAGCCCGCAGGACGGCGGCAATTACGCGACGACGCTGCACGATTTCTTCATTGAATAAACCGTGGTGGATGCAGGCTGCTTTCAGCACCGCCTGCGCAGCGGGGGAGAGGTTAGTCATCGAATACTACCTACAAATAAACCAACAATGAAACCAAAGAAGAAAATTAAACACAACAAGGAGTTAACTTTATCTAACTCAGTCATCGAGTTGCTCCAATGCGCGGCGGATGATACACACTTCGACAGGTGTCAAGGATGTGCCAGGTCCAATGTCACCATCCTCCAGAGCCATTAGCGCCTGCTCCTTCAAGCTCGGCGGCTTGGGGCGGCGGGCGGTGCGGAGTGCGTCAATGGGCAGGCTCCAGGATGTCTTGCTGCGCAGCCACTCACAGCACGCCTCCAGCTCTTGATCAGCGCCAGCTTGAAAACCGTTCCTCCAAGCGCAGTCCAGTACATAATCAACGTTGTCTTGTGAGTCTAAAATGTCGTCCTCCCACTGCGCAAGTAGTTCTGGCGGCGGGGTGATCGGCACCATTTTGTTAGCGTCAACAAATTGGTCAGTCATTAGTCCTTTCCACTTGTAGGGTTAGCGGCTTCTATAAAGTCCAAAAGATCTTCTCGGAAGCTATCTATTTCAATCAATAGGCTCTGAGCTTGAGCAATATTAACCAGATCCATTCCAACTTCTGTCCGATCAACTTTAACTTGCACCTCCATGTATTTACTGGTGCCGGATAAGCGTCTTGTTTTGAAAGTGAGGTCAGTCATTAGTCGCTTTCACTTGGATGGTTGAGGAGCCCACTTGGCAGCATCGCGCTCAG
>JBBAWA010000106.1:0-5196 GCA_040397425.1 Methylacidiphilales bacterium | reverse complement strand
CGGCAGCGAAAGGATGCTGAAATCGAGGGCCTACGTGGCATCCGTCGATACTTGCCACCACGGCTGTATCCGATTCCTGAGTTATCTTTGCCAAGCCCCGAGCAAAAGCTGTTTCAGCTGAGTTGGAGGATGGAGGAGTGCCTGCCTCAACAGCATTCTGAAAGCCACCGCATAGAATGGGCAGAATAGTGAAGGAGTGGCCTGGAAAAAAGAGATCGCGAAGAGCTTGCAGCCAGATGACAACAAACTCGATTGAGTGTTCTCCCTGGAATCCGCGGGTTTCCTGGTCGACAGGGAAAGGGCAGGAAGCCGCAAGGGAGGAGAAAAGATCGCGATCAGGCAGGATCTCCCCAAGTGCCGAACGAAATCCCAAAGGATGGCATGCTATTTCTGCAGGGCATTTGTGGCCGACACCCAGAATCACTACACGAGAGGGGAACCAGTTTGCGTCGCGCCAAAGAGCGTAGGTTTGGGCGTATAGATCGAAGTTCACCCGAAAATCGATGTGGGGAACGATTGGATAGCGGAGGTCGTGAGCGCTCTTTTTGACAGGGGATACTTTTTCCAGGGCCTTCGAAAAGGTCTGGAGAATCTCCTTTGGATCGGCTGGGTAGCACGAACCTGCGCAACGCGCCTGAAGTTTTGTGGGAGCGGGGGTCAGGCCTTCGGAAGCAGGGCTTCGACAATGGCCCAATCAACAAAGTTCATAAACTCGTCGATGTAACCACCACGGTTGGTCAGGAAGTCGGCATAGTAGGCGTGTTCGTACACGTCGAGTCCGAGAAGGGGAGTGACGCCCCAGACAGGGTAGCTGTTTTGGGCGTCGCCGATGTAGTTGAAGAGTTTTTTTGTGCCGTGATCGTATCCGGTCCAGGCCCAACCACGGGCGGCGATTCCGGTGGCTTTGAGGTCCTTTTTATAGTTCTCGAAGGAGCCGAAGTCCTGATCGATATGTTTGAGAATCCGGTCCGAGGGCTTTCCGTTTCCGCCCAGGATAGAGAAGTAGAGTTCATGGTTTTTGAGGCCGCCGATTGCAAAGGTGAAGTCCACCTTGAGGGCGCGGACGGAGGAGTAGATCTGATTGGCGACGGCGGGGTTGGTGGGGTCGGGAGTGCCCATTTTTTCCAGTTCGGCGAGGATACCGTTGCTCTTGTTGACGTAGCCGGTGTAGAGCTTGAGATGCTCCTCGTGAGTTTTATCGGAAATTTTGCCTGTTTTTCCCTTCACTTTTGCGAGGAGGGATTCTTGTTGGTTCGGATAGGTATAAGACATAAGGGAAGTATCCCGCAGAGCAGGGGTGGCGTCAAACCCAGCTAGAGGAAACTAGCTTACGATTTTTTAGGCATGATGATCCAAAGGATCACGTAGAAAATGGCGCCCGAGAACGCAGTGAAGACGGTTAGAACGCTGTAGAGAATTCGAACGAGGGTAGGGTCCCAGCCCAGCCATTCGGCCAAGCCACCACAGACTCCCCCAATCATACGATTGTTCGATAAGGTCAAGGCCATGAGATTTCGTACTCCAGAGCTGGAGGGGTGTCGAGAGGAACTGTTTTGGCCGTGAGTTTGAGGTTTTTTTCGGCAGAGTAGTCAGATGAGTATGAATCCAGAGGTTCCGACCGAGTCTCTGCACTTTGAGCCCTCGCAGATGGAGGAGGGTGGAGATCTGGATCTGCGCTGGTTTTGTTTGCGGGTTGCGCCCAAGCAGGAGCACGTGGCGATCGCTCATCTGCGTAAGGTGTATCAGGTGGAGGTATTTTGCCCGAGACTCCGATTTCAAAAGGCGACGAGGACGGGTCGGCGTTGGTATGTGGAAGCTCTTTTCCCGTCCTACCTTTTCGGAAAGTTCGACTACCTAACTCAGCATCGGGCGGTGCACTACTGTCCTGGAGTCAGTTCCATTGTCCATTTTGGGGGGAAGGTGATTCCCGTGCCTTCGCACGCGATTCAAGATCTGCTGGCTGCGGTACCTGAGGGGGCTGGGGAGACGATCACGATTCAGCCAGAAGTGAGTTTGGGGCAGGAGGTCCAAGTGGTGGAGGGGGCTTTCGCGGGGTTACGGGCAGTGGTGACGCGGATGATGCCGGCACGGCAACGCGTCGCAGTACTTCTGGAGTTTTTGGGGCGTATGTCGGAAACGGAGGTGCCGATCGGAAGCGTGTTGTCGGCGGCGCGACATCCGATGGAGGGGGTGCCTAAAGGTGCACGGAGGTAGAGGTGCAGGGCGGAAGCGATCTTGGCTACGGACGGTTTTTGCGGGAGATTAGAGGTAGGCATGAATCGTAAAGGCATTCTCTTGGCGGGAGGAACAGGGACGCGGCTGTGGCCGTTGACGCGGGCGGTGTCCAAACAGCTTCTCCCCTTGTACGACAAGCCGATGGTCTACTATCCGCTTTCCGTGCTGATGCTGGCGGGGATGAGAGAGATTCTTCTGATTTCGACACCCCAAGATCTACCTCTTTTTAAACTTTTATTGGGAGACGGCAAAAGTCTCGGGTTGAAGTTGAGTTATGCGGAGCAGCCTAAGCCCGAGGGATTAGCACAAGCGTATCATATTGGGGCAAAATTTGTGGGAAGTGACCCGTCGTGCCTCATTTTGGGCGATAACTTTTTTTATGGGTCTGAGTTGGGTAAATTACTCGCCTCGGCCCAAGCACGAGAGAAGGGGGCGACGATTTTTGCGTATCAGGTAGCGGATCCGTCGTCGTACGGTGTGTTGACGTTTGATGAGCAGTCGCGGATCACCTCGATTGAGGAAAAGCCGGCGAAGCCGAAGTCGCACTGGGGAAATTGTGGGCTTTATTTCTACGATGGGCGGGCGGTGGAATTTGCGCGGGGATTAAAACCTTCGGCTCGGGGGGAGTTGGAGATTACGGATTTAAGCCGCTGCTATATGAAGGACAACACACTGCATGGGGAGAAGTTTGGGCGGGGATCGGCTTGGTTGGATACGGGGACAACGGATGGGTTGCTGCAGGCGGGACAGTTTGTTCAGACGATCCAGGCTCGGACGGGAATGCTGATCGGATCGCCGGAGGAGGTGGCTTTTCGGAAGGGATGGATTGGGGCGAAGGAGTTGCGGGGATTAGCGGATGCCATTGGTAAAAATGCTTATGCGGAGACGTTGAGGCAGATTGCGGGGGAGTAGGGACCGAGGCGGAGGGCGATGCCGATTTACGAATTTTACAGTCCGGATAGTCATCGGATTTACAGCTTTTTGGCCAAAAGATTCCTGAAGGAGGGTGAGGTACCGATTTGTCCGGATGGGCCCAAGAATCGAATGGAGAAGGTCGTTTCGGCTTTTGCGTTCACGGGAAAGGCGAAGGAGGTGGTGAAGAATGAGGGGGGGAGTGGGGCTGAGATGGATCCTCGAATGGAGAGGGAGATGATGAAGATGGCGGATGAGTTTTCAAAAATGGACGAGAGGAATCCGGATCCGCGGATGTTGGGCAAGATGATGCGGAGAATGATGGAGGCCAGTGGTCAGAAGTTGCCTGGGGAGATGGGAGAGATGTTGCAGAGGTTGGAGAAGGGGGAGAATCCAGACAAGTTGGAGGAGGAGTATGGGGATGTGATGGAGAAGATGGATGGGATGGAGGGATTGGGTGGGGAGAAAGGGGAAGATTGGAAGATGCGGTTGCGGAAAAGAGTGCCGCCTCGCAGGGATCCGAAGTTGTATGAGTGGGAGGATTATGTGCGGGCAAAAAAAAGCGTTCGAAAAGGGAGGCAAAAGGCTTGAGTTGC
Organism: Methylacidiphilales bacterium; assembly: GCA_040397425.1. Lineage (GTDB taxonomy): Bacteria > Verrucomicrobiota > Verrucomicrobiia > Methylacidiphilales > Verrucolacustridaceae > Verrucolacustris. Next base: position 1,453 of record JBBAWA010000106.1, on the reverse strand, counting down.
GGGCAAGAAGGAGGGAGAAAGAAAACGATGGCCACAAAGGGACAAGCGGAAAAGGGCCTGTGGGTGAGTGTGGATCGTGTGGAGTATGTGGTGGGGGCATCTGGCCCGCCGGATCGACCGCATCAGTTTGTTTATTTTGTGACCATTCATAATGACACTCCTCGTGCGGTTACGATTATGGGGAGGAAGTGGGTGGTGACAAATGCGCAGGGGCATCGTTTGGTGATTGAGGGGGATGGGGTGGTGGGGCAGTTCCCACGATTGGCTCCTGGAGAGCAGTTTCACTACAACAGCTATCATCTGGTGGATTCGGATAGTGAGGCGGAGGGGGCGTATTTGGGAAAAGATGAAAAGGGGGAAGGGTTGGTCGTGCGTATTCCCGCGTTTCGGTTAGACCTACCGATAGCATGAAATTAGCGATGATCGGCGCGGGGCGAATGGGGGGAACCATTTTGCGAATGTTGAAGGGGGCAGGGTCGTGGAGTTTAGAGGCGTGCGAGCCGGATTCCAAGGGAAGGGAAGCGTTAGGTAAAGAGATGGGAAAAGGTGTGAAATTTGTGGAGAAGGTGGAGGAGTTGGGGGAGGCGGAGGTGATTTTATTGGCGGTGAAGCCTGCAATGCTGGAAAAAGTTGCAGGGTGGTTACGGGGGAGAAGAGATTCGTATTTGCTGATTTCCATCTTGGCTGGTGTGACGACAGAGAAGTTGTCGAAGGAGGCGGGGGGTCAGGCAAGAGTCGTTCGGGCGATGCCGAATCAGGCGTTGCGGGTGGGGGAAGGTGTCACGGCGTTGTGTGCGGGGGCGGGAGCTAAGAAAGAGGACCTTGATGTGGCACGGAAAATCTTTGCATTGGGAGGTACGGTGTTGGAGATCGGAGAGGAGCAGATGGATGTGGTGACGGCGTTAAGCGGGTCGGGCCCTGCGTTCATGGCGAAGTGGGTGGAGGAGCTGGAAAAAGCGGCGGCACGGGCGGGACTGGATTCGAAAGTGGCGGGGGAATTGGCAGCGAAGACGATGTTGGGGACGGGGGCTCTTTTGGTAAGGGAGGGGATCAAGCCGAGTGAACTATGTGCGGCGGTGGCGAGTCCTGGGGGAACGACCGAGGCGGGATTGAAAGTGATGCAAGCAGGAGGGATTGAGGCTTTGGCGGAAAAGGCGATGAGTGCTGCAGTGAATAGGGCGAAGGAGCTGGCGAAGGGAGGGTAGGAGGGTTGTAGCGCAGGAGTATTATCCCTGGAGCTTTTCAAGCTTTCAGGTCAACTTGGTGGAAGGGGACAAGTGGAAGGTGGAATAAGCCTTTTTAGTTTTTCCACCTCCAGCCTTCCACCTGCTTTTGGCTTTAGGGCAGTCGATTTTTAGCCTACTATTACAAAATCATTCGGGCCGTAGCACAGCTTGGTAGTGCGCTTGTTTCGGGTACAAGAGGTCCCGGGTTCAAATCCCGGCGGCCCGAT
>JBBAWA010000105.1:0-5285 GCA_040397425.1 Methylacidiphilales bacterium | reverse complement strand
TGATTTTGAATAAGAGCCGGCCTTGGATTCAGGCCGAAGCATGTTCGATTTTCCTGCCGGATGAGGAAACGGGGGAGTTAATGATTCATTCGGCCCAAGGGGACAGTGCACCACAGTTGGGGACGTTACGCGTTCCCAAGGGTAAGGGAATCGTGGGCTCCGCCATGGAGGAGAAGAAGACGATTCGAGTGGATGATGTAAGCAAGGATTCTCGATTTTATTCTAAGGCGGATGAAAAGACTGGATGGAAGACGAAGGCGCTGCTTGCGGCTCCTCTTCTGGAAGGGGGGGAGTGTGTGGGGGTGATCGAGTTTCTGAATCCAATCGGGAGGGTGGCATTTACGCAAACCGACGAGACGATGGTGGAATATTTTGCGGGTTTGGTGGCGGCTGCTTTGGTACGGATGCGGGCGCACAAGGCAGCTCTGGAGCGGGCAGCGGTACAGCGAGATTTGGATCTGGCGAGGGAGTTGCAGGGTGGGCTTCTGCCCAAGGTGTTTCCGACAACGGAGGAAGCGCCGGGGATTGAGCTCTTTGCGAGACTAGAACCAGCGAAGGAGGTGAGTGGGGATCTGTACGATTTCTTTCCTGTGGAAGACGGTAAAATGTGTTTTGTTGTGGGAGACGTGTCGGGCAAGGGCATTGCGGCAGGAATATTTATGGCGGTGACGAGAACTTTGATTCGAGCCACGGCCGTGCCAGGAAGAAGCCCTTTGGAGATTATGAATCGGGTGAACGCGCAATTAGCGAAGGAGAATCAGGCGAGTTTATTTGTGACGATGATTTTAGGGATAGTGGATACGGCAACGGGTCGGATGGTGTATGGGCAGGGTGGGCACAATCCGCCCATTCTTGTGCCTGCACAGGGGAAACCGACTTATGAGCCGGCGGGCGGAATGCCTCTGGGGGTTTTTGAGGATGCGAAGTTTGGGGAGCGGGAGTTGCAGTTAAAGCCTGGAGAGACTTTGCTGGTTTATACAGACGGGGTGACGGAAGCGATGAATGAGGCAAAAGATCTGTTTGGAGAAGACCGTCTCGAAAAGGCGGTCACGGGGGTAGCGAGTCTTTCTCCGGAGAAAATTGCAGAGCGGGTGATTGAGCAAGTGGAGGGCTTTGTTTTGGAGGCGGAGAGGTCGGACGACATCACTTTGCTGGCGATTCAACGTCGAAAATAGTTGAGTCCGGATTTAAAGAGGGAGGTTTGGGCGGAGATGCGGGCTGTGGGGGATCGCCTGCAGGGGTTTTTGGAGAGTGATATTCGGCATCCGCGGGGGCGGAATCCGTATGCTCATGTCGCAGGGTGTGTGAAGGAGAAGTTTGGGTGTAGTTACGGGGATATGCCGGACGAACGGGTGGGGGAGGTCCGCAGGTATTTGATCGAGTTGGAAGCGGAGGAGAAAAGCCGGAGTGGAGAGGGAGGGAGAGATTAGTCGATGAGGTGCGCTTGGCGGAGGGGCTCAAGGTCGGGATCTTGGTGCGCAAGTTTTTCTAAGTCGTGATCGAGTTCGATAGCGCGCCGGACATAAGTTTGGGCCGTGGTCAGATCCCCCCTTTGGGCAGCGTAGCAACCGAGGTTAAATTGGATGAGGGGATCTTTGGGATGAAGGTGGGCGGCATCGGTAAGAATTTTTGAGGCGGTTTCAATCGAGTCGCTTCGGCGTTTCGCGAACGCCCATGCAATAAACCAGCGGGACTCGTCTGGGTGGGAAGTGGCTAGGCGGGCGGCGAGGCCTGCAGCGTCCTGCCAGCGGCAGGCGCGTTCGAGGAGACGAAGCTTGAACTCTTGGACTCCGTCATCTCCCACCATTTGAGGGGATAAGTTTTCTAGTTCTGCGAGAGCATCGGTGTACATGCCAAGATTTGCATAACCCACGGCAGATTCGGCACTTTGAAAGTCTTGTCGAAGTTTTGGTAGCAAACTCACATTAAACCATATCACAAGATACGTAAAAATGGTAGGGGCGGATTTTAGTTATGGTATAAACCATTTTTGGATAATGACTTACAATCTAGAAACTCGAGCCTCTCTGGCCTTTTTATCGACCCATCCAACGAGAATTGCGTGGGGTAGGGTAAGAACGGCGAGGAGAATGAGGTAGGGGCCGACCCAATTTTCTCCTTTTGGGAACGATGCGGTGAGAAAAGGGGGAATCCAGCGAAGGAAGGCCAAGCTTGCGAGAGTGAGGGGAATGGAGAGAAGAAGGAGATGGGAGAGAGCGTGGGTCCAGCGGAAGAGTGGCTCATTGGGGGTGAGTTGGTTACGTATGGCGGAGAGTCGGAGAAGATGTCGCCAAGCGTGAAAGGCCACAAAGTAGGTGCCGACGGAGAGGAGGGGGGGTGTGAGGTAGAAAAGGAGAAGTAGCAGTAGAGTTTCGATAGTTTGGTGGATGGATGGGCGGGAGAAAAGGTTGAGGGCGATGGCGAGGAGTAGTGCTGGGATAAAGGGAAGACTGTAGGGGGGTAGGCCGGCATTGGGGGCCATGAGAAGAATGACCGACCAGGTGTCGGCCCAGTGAAATACGAAGGGGGCGAGGATAACGAGGGAGCCTCGCCCGATCCCAAAGAGTAGCCATCGAAGGCCTGGGGTTAATTCGAGAGAGGCGTCGGCTGTGCCCCAGTGCCAAGCCGTGAGAAGAAGGAAAAAGAGGGTGGAGGGAAGGGGGTAGGAGCGCCAAAGAAGTAGATAGGCCGCAGAAATCGCGAGGTAGATGAGGAAGAAGGGGATGAGGAAGCGGAGACGAGAGGGACGATGTAGAACCCAACCAGGAATCCAAGGGTCACAGGCACCGTGGGGCACTCCGAGGATGAGAGCGGAGGAGAGAAAGAACCACGGGGCTAGGGTGGAGGCAGGTTGGGGAAAAAGAAGGGAGAGAAGTGTGATGAAGGCCGCGAGAAACCAGGGGGCGGTTTGCCTAAGGAGGACGGGCATAGGAGAGAGTAGGGGCAGAATGGGGAGGGATAGGATGAAAAAAATGGGGGATCCCCTTTCGGAGATCCCCCAACTTAACGCAGGATAAAATCCCGCGCTGAAGATTTAAATCTGATTATTTCGCGCGTTTGGCGAGATTCCAGACGATCAAGCCGAAGCCGATCTTATTGACGGCGTCACCGATGTTATAGATGACGTTCATCTTGGAGGCCAATTCGACCGAGTTGCTGAGCACGTTGCCCGGCAAGGTCATATAGCCGATCGGGTAGATTGCCCAACCGATGAGAACGAAGCCACGGAGGAGGTTGAACGCCTTGCGGACGTTTGCATCGCTGCTGCCGTCGGCAAGTTGTTTGGCTTCCCCAAAGAAGATCTCATAAACGATTCCTGCCCAACCGATGGTGGAGATGACACCCCAGCCGAAGTTCTCGAAGCCACGCACGGGTTGACCGAGCTTGGCAGAGACTTCGCCGACGTATCCGGCCACCAACATGAGGACGGAATAACCGATGAGGCGCCAGAGCATATTCACGCTGGCCCCTGCTGATTTGAGAAGGAGATAGAACTCCACGCACATAAGAGGCACGGTGAGGAGCCAATCGATGTAGCGGAATTCGGTGGGCGAAGCGACTCCGGCATTATTGCCGTTGAAGTTCGAGCACCAGTACTCTCTCATATACATGTAGTGGGCGGCCGCAATCGTGGTGATCAGCGCACTGATCAACAGCGATGTCTTCCATTTGTCCGAGACGGTCTGCCGCTCGAAGTAAAAGAAGACCGAGGCGGCAAACATAGCCATGGTCCCGATAAAGAAGGTGAACCCGACAAGGTCACCCGTTTTCATTGCTGCAGCTGCTAGCATAGTGTGTTTCTCCTTCTGCCCCTATTGGGGCGTTTGCTTGAGTGAGGATTCTTAAAGACAGGGCGTTTGCGAGCAAGTCAAAACCAGACAACAAGAAGAGCAAGTTGTGAGTATTAATTACTTTATTTTAAGTAAAATCATCGCCTTTTCTTAGCTTTTTTCCACTCTTGGTCTAGCTCTCGAGGGCTTAGATCTCCCGTTTTTTTACCCTTCTTAGAGAGTGCGGATTCAATATGGCGAACACGGGTAGCGAAACGGCGGGCTGAGTCACGGCAAGCGGTCTCTGCATCCACTCCCCGATGCCTAGCTAGATTGACCAAGGTAAAAAGTAGGTCTCCAAGTTCCCGGGCGAAGGCCGATCCACGACCTTTCGTTTGGCAAACCTCCTTTATTTCTTCCCGGATCTTGGCTGGGATGCCTTTCTCTGGATTCGGCCAATCAAATCCGACCCTGGCTGCGCGTTTTTGGAGATTTTGGGCTAGAAGAAGGGATGGAAGCCCCATCGGAATGCCATCCAGTGCGCTCTTGCGGGATGGTTTTTCCGCCTGCTTTAGCTGATGCCACCTGTGGAGAACCTGCTGGGTCGTGACAAGTCGTTCTTTACCAAATACGTGGGGGTGCCGACTGATGAGTTTCTTGGCGAGATGCGCAGCCACCTTGCGAAAATCAAAGGCTCGCCGCTCCTGTGCCAGTTGAGCATGAAAAATGATGTGCAGAAGAACATCCCCCAACTCCTCCTGAAGGGCATGGTCATCTTTCTGCTCGATCGCCTCAAGGAGTTCATAGACCTCCTCCAGCAACATGGGGCGAAGAGTGCGATGAGTTTGCTTTTGATCCCAAGGACAACCCTTAGGGCCCCTGAGTTGCGCCATGATTCGGATCAAAGCCTCCACTTCTTTCATCCTTTGCAGATAAGGGATGAGAACCGCATTCGTCGAGTCCGAGCGTGACGAATCGGAAAATTGGAGTACTCTTTTTGTTCCTTGAACAAGTTCATCTCTCCATGGGCCTCCTGGCCGAACCTGATTGAGCAGCACCGCAAGGTGGCGCCTGAGGCGTTTGGCCCTGAAGGCAATCTTTTCAATCTGATCAACGGCAAGTGGCAGCAACCAGGCCACGGAAAGTTGTTTCTTTCTCCTGTGGATGCCACCCCCTTAGGTCGTTATCCGATGATTCGGTTGGATGCCGCCCGTGCGGCAGTGTTGGCGGCCGAGGCGGAATTCCACCCTTGGTCGAAAACCGATTTAGATGAGCGCAAGCGGATGGTGATGGAGACCTTAGGAGATCTAGAAGCTAATGCTGACTTGCTGGCGAAGACACTGGTTTGGGAGATCGGCAAGCCATACCCGCAGTCGAAGGTCAGCGTCGAGCGGTGTATTTCAGGAGTGCGTTGGTATGTGGGTCAGATTGAGAGAATGATGGAGGGTCGAAAGCCCCTAGGGTTGATCTCGAACATCGCCTCTTGGAACTATCCTCTCTCCGTTCTCATTCATG
>JBBAWA010000104.1:0-5291 GCA_040397425.1 Methylacidiphilales bacterium | reverse complement strand
GCTTGGGCGACTCCTATGCAAAAAGCAAGGCCACAGGCGAAGCTCGTCTTCTCGAGGCCATCCGAACCACACTTTCACAAATTCAAGGAACCCTAGGAATCGCAGTCATCCATAGCGATTTCCCAAAACTGATTGTCGGAGCTCGGCGGGGTAGCCCGCTGGTGATTGGAGTCGGGCAAGGTGAGAATTTTCTGGCTAGCGATACGCAAGCCCTGGCTCCGTACACCAATCGCGTTGTCATTCTACAGGATCAGGAGATTGTTGCACTTTATGCGGACCATTTTGACGTCTCCTCCCCTTTAGGCACCCAGACCCAAGTCAAAGTTGAGCAAATTGAAAACGGAGTGATCCACTCCGACAAAGGTCCTCACGCCCACTTCATGCTCAAGGAAATTATGGAGCAACCCCACTCCATCGAAAATGCTTTCCGCGGAAGACTCGATCGTGACGGAGCTACCGCCAAGCTGGGCGGCTTGAACATGAGTTCCGATCAGCTTCGCCAAGTAGAACGGATTTCAGTCGTCGGATGTGGCACAGCTCTTCACTCGGGAATGGTCGGAAAATATCTCATCGAAACCTTGGCAAAGATCCCCGTCGAGACTCAACATGCCAGCGAGTTTCGATACAGCGACTCCCCCATCTCGCCAAAAACACTTTTTTTAGCAGTCAGTCAATCGGGTGAAACAGCCGATACATTGGGAGCCCTTCGTGAAGCCAAGCGTCGCGGGTATTCATGCCTTGGAATTTGCAACAACGTGGCCAGCTCGATCGCTCGTGAGAGTGATGGTGGCGTGTACATGCACGCAGGACCAGAGATTGGCGTAGCGGCCACCAAATCATTCACCTCTCAAGTCATGATCTTTGCGCTGCTCGGGCTTTTGTTGGGACGGTTACACCAACTCTCCGCCGCTCACGGGACAGAAATTCTTGAGGCGATTTCTCAGCTTCCTGAAAAGATTCAGCAAGCGTTGCGCCACTCCGATGCGATCGCAAAGGTTGCAAATACTTTTGCCCGCTCACGTTCCATGCTTTTTTTAGGGCGTTTGGCCAATTTCCCAATTGCACTTGAAGGTGCCTTAAAAATGAAGGAGATCACCTACATTCATGCAGAGGGCTATCCCAGCGCAGAACTCAAGCACGGGGTTATCGCCTTGATCGACCGAGAAACACCTACCGTCTTGATCGCGACTGCCGATGGAGTGTACGACAAAAATCTCGGTAGTTTGCAGGAAATTAAAGCCCGTGGGGGCCCTGTTATTGTGGTTGGTCATGAGGGCGACGCAAAGGTCAAGAGTTTGGCAGATGCAATTCTTGAGGTGCCCAAGACCCATGAGCTTCTTCAACCCATTCTGAACGTAATTCCCCTACAACTATTTTCCTACCATACTGCTGTCGCCTTAGGTCGGGACGTCGACAAGCCCCGGAACCTCGCAAAGTCGGTCACAGTCGAATAATCGTGCGCGACATGCTTCTCCGAGGTTGCTCCCTCGACCGAACACGCTATTTTCGGATGATTGAGGCCCTATCGTCTAGCTGGTTAGGACACGGCCCTCTCAAGGCCGGTGCACGGGTTCGAGTCCCGTTAGGGCTAGTGAATAATTTTAATTCAGGAGTTGATTTGGAATGCAGGGTTGGTGATTATTGAGGTTCCCGGATGAAGACCAAGCTGCTTTCCAAAAACAACCACAACCCGAAACTCTCGATTCTTCGGGAAATTAAGAGAAGCCAAGGACTTTCCGTCGCAGAACTTTGTCAAAGGGTCGGCCTCTCCTACATGGGGGTGAAACAACACTGTATTGGGCTCGAGAGAGATGGTTACCTAGACACATGGCGCCGCCCAAAAGGCATGGGACGCCCTGAAAAAGCTTATCGATTGACCGATGGGGCACGGGAATTCTTCCCGAGCCGCTATCCTCAGTTCAGCCTGCAGATTTTGGAATCGGTAAAAGAGATTTACGGCTCCCTAGGACCCGAAAAAATTCTCCACAACATCTACAAGGCAGAGACTCAGCGCTACGAAATCAAGCTTCAGAAATTGGAGGGGGAGTCTCGGTATCGTGGGCTCGCCCAACTTCGGGAAGAGGACGGTTATATGGCAGAGTACTCTTTTGATAATTCTTCCCGCACCCACCGGATCACGGAGTTTAACTCAGCCATTCTCGACTGCCTGGACAGCTTCCCCATGATTCGTGACTACGAACGCCAACTTTTTGAGAAAGTTCTTCGGACTAAGATGAAGCGGGACGAGGAGCGGATTGCTGGTCTTTATCGTTGCACCTACACAACCGTAGGCCCTGCCTAACTTTAGTTTCAGTTGGAATTTGCGCCTGCCTTGGCGCCCTACCCTGCTTTTACAACCCTAGTTTCGCTTCGATGCTCTGACGGGAGTGTTGAGCACCGATGAACTGCTCTGCAATCTCGCCATTCTTGAAAATAAAAAAAGCGGGGATCGACTGAATTCCATACTTTGCAGCGAGGGCCTGCTCCTGATCGACGTTCACTTTACCCACAACCACTTTCCCTGCGTGATCCTTTGCGATCTGCTCAAGAAGAGGTGAAATCATTCTGCAAGGCCCACACCACTCAGCCCAAAAATCCACAAGAACAGGAACGGTAGATTTCAAAACCGCCGCCTCAAAATTAGATTGAGTAAGGGTAAGAGTGGATCCGTCGGCCATAGGTCTTATTTACCGAGGTAACTCATCAACACAATGCCAAAGGCCACCAGTGAGGCCAATAGAGCGGCGATAGCCAGCGCTGTGCCACCGCTATCATTATCAACAACGGTACGTGCTACAGCTGCTCCGCCTGCGCGAGGTGCAACATTTGGTGTGGGTTGGGTCGGAACCCCAGGTTTTTGAACGACTCCACCAGCACCTGCTGCAGGGGTGATTGGTTTTGCAACCTGGGTTGCCGCAGGAGAGGGTGCGCCCGCAGGTTTGGCTGGGGCCGCTGCCCCGGCTCCACCCGGGCGAGGAGGCAGGGATATGCGCATTGTCTCTTTTCGTAAATCAGCGGGAGGTTTAGCAACTCCAGGAACTGGAGGAGGAGTTACACCAGCGGGTTTAGGAGGCATGCCCGGCACAGGCGGTGCAGGAGGGGTAGCTGCGGCAGGAACCCCAGGAACGGCTGGTTTAGGAGCCGCAGGCGGAGTGAGACGCATCGTTTCCTTCTTTAACCCCGGTGCTGCGGGTGTAGCAGCAGCAGGTGCCCCTGAAGGCTTTGGCAAAGAAGGAGCTGGTGGCTTAAGCCCAACACCAGGTGGATTAGGCAAAGTCGGAGCGGGCGGTTTCAGCCCAACGCCTGGTGGTGCAAGGGGCGGCTTAGGTAAACTTGGCGCACTCGGAATAGGCGGTTTAGGAGCACCGCCAGATACCGAAACCCCAGGAGGAAGAGGAGGCGTGGGAGGCTTCGGAGGAGAATCAGGCATCGCACAATAAAACTACCGAAAGCCCTTAGGGTCAATTCATTTGCCCAAGGAGTTGTTCACAAAAGTGCATCCCTCCAAAAACTTTGAAAAGCATCGTGCCAACTCCTTCCCGCGATGGTGCGCTCTCTCCTTGCCTGCCTGACTTCCGTGTTATTCACATTTCCAGCAACTCTCAAGATCGCCGAGACCCACTTGGTAACGTCCCCCGTTATCACTTTCTCCCCATCGCGTGGGTCCCTCAACAGCTCTCCAGGTCCGCCTTGATCGGACACTACCACAGGTAAACCAGACGCCATCGCCTCCACGACCACATTTCCGTAGGTGTCGGTCGTACTGGGAAAAACAAAAAGATCAGCCGATGCATAGGCCTGCCCCAACTCCTCATTGTGAAGGACTCCCGTGAAGATGCCTCGAGGCATCTTCTGCTTCAGCTCAGCAAGAAAAGGCCCCTCCCCGACGAAGGCAAAGGTAATGCCCCCACTCTTTTCCACCTCAACCGCCACCCTAGACAAAAACTCCAACTCCTTCTCCTTTGAAATCCTGCCGACATACAGCGCCACTTTTCCTTTTGCCCCACGTTGAACCCAGAAATCACTTTTGCGGTGAGCTGTGGAAAACAACTTTGTGTCTAAGCCCCTTGGAAGAATCGCCAGCTTGCTCCGTGGCAACCCTTTCTCCACCCAACGATCCAGATAAGTCTGCGAATTCACATAAACCCGATCCATCTGACTGTAGAACCAGTGCATATAGTTCCACGCAATCCCTTCAACCAAAGGATCATCTTCACTCAGAAACCGCGCATACTGCGGAAAGTCCGTGTGATAAATCGCGCTCGTCCGTAATCCCAAAATATTTGCCGCCATCAACCCCGCCAGTCCCATGGGGCCCGGCGTGCTTAAGATCAGCTCCGTATATCCTCGCTGAGCCACATGATCCACAACCTCCAAAATTGGCGGGAAACTTAGCTTTTGGAGGTCGTACTCTGGAATCGTAAAAACCCCAACGGGCTGAAAATTAACCACCCCTGCCTCTGGGGTGAATCCAGGCCGACTCGTAAGAATCGTTATGTCTGCACCCGTCTCACGACCCGCCTCTGCCATTGTTCGAATCGTCCTGGCAACCCCATTCACATCCTCCAAAGTATCTGTGAACCACCCTCTCCGGTGATTGGTGAGAACCTTGGGCCGTTCCCCAAGAAATCGTTCAGACACCTCGCCCCACATCTTTCGATCACTTCGCAACGCATGAAAGGAGTAAAGATATGGGGCCGTGGCCAAACCTAGAGGCAGAACCCCCGCCAAAGGCTCCAAACCACCCAAGAAATCTCCCTTTTCAGCCTTTTCCAAGAAGCGAGTGACGACTCGGAAGCCAACATCGTTCATGACTTTTGAAGCCAATCGAAAGCTTCTTCGTTCAGGGGCTTTTTCCGTCTCCAAAACTCTTTGCAGCTCTGCTCGTGTCTCAGGTCGAGTCAGATACGCGGAAACCTCCTTACTCAAACCACCCTCAGGGGACTTCCAAAACTCTAAGATCTTCCCGCTGGTCACCATTTCGACTGCATACCTCGCTTTATCCATGAAGCTCATCTCCAAAGGATTTTCTCCGGCTAAAAAACGATTCACGATACGAAGAAGAAGCTCAGATCCACGCGGAGCTTGGTGTCCAACTTTCTCGCGCAAGAAATCAAAGATCACGTGAAAGAGACCATTCACAAACCTGGCGGGATCACCGCCCTCTCCATGAACTACCCCTTCGCCTCTTACCATCGCGCGCAAGAAACTGTCAGCGTCATGAGCCCCCGAAATGTCTGTCCAGACTCGCCCCGCATAAAGACCGCAGTGATCATTGGAACCGCCGATCC
>JBBAWA010000103.1:0-5317 GCA_040397425.1 Methylacidiphilales bacterium | reverse complement strand
CGGATCCCCTGATGAAGGGGAAGAGCCGGATCGGCTGCCCTCGGCATTGTTCGCCCAACCCGAGGCGGGTATTATGTGCGATAAGACTATGGGACAGTTTGCCATCTCTATGCCTCAGTTAGGGGAGTCGATCGCCGAGGCGACTTTATTGCGGCTCAAGGTGAAGCCAGGTGAAACGATTGAAGCGGATCAGGAGGTGGCAGAGGTTGAGACGAGCAAAGCAGTCATGAGTGTGACGACGAGCTACGGGGGTGTCTGGAAAGAGTGGAAAGCTAAGGAGGGGCAAAGTTATCCCGTGGGAACTGTTTTGGGTTACGTCGAGGTGGCGGGCCGGGAAGAGTCGAAAGGAATAAAAAAGAGCCCAGATGGAGGCCGAAAGGTTCAACCCAAAGAAAAAGAGGGTAAAAAGAAAATTCATTCGAATGGAGAAAATGAAAATGGAAAGGGAGTATTGCCCACCATTCAAGGGTTACCCGTCCCTGCACGTGCGGCAGGGGCGAGTTATCTATCGCCCAGAATGAAGGCGCGAATTGAGGAGCTGGGGTTGCATGCAGCGGATTTGGCGGGGTTAGCGCCAAGCGGAGCGAAGGGGAGAGTGACGATTGAGGATTTTGAGAGGTTCATGTTGGATTTAGAGAAACAGAAACTTACTCCTGCCTCCTCGATGCGGGTGGCGGTGGCGGATGCAATGCGGAGAAGCTGGCTACGTCCCTTGGCCACGGTTGGAAGAACGGCGGGAATGGATGCCCTGTTGGCTCATCGAAAAAAACACCCTGCAAAACCGGGGCCTACTCTGTACGCCGTGCGGGCACTGGGAATCGCTTTAGCAGAAAACAGTTTGCCCGCGGGGCGGTTGGTGGGCAGTCGGATCGTGCATCCAGGGTCGATCGACATTGCCTTTGCTGTTGAAGCGGAGGATGGGGTTCTCGTTCCTGTCCTTCGGAGAGTGAATGAAACAGACTTAAACACGCTGGCGGCGCTTTATGCTGAAAGAATGAAGCAGGCGAAGGAGCGTAAAATTCCGGCTGAGGGGTTGGGAGGGTCTGTAGCAGTGGTGACAAACTACGGAACGTTCGGTTTGGATTGGGCGACTCCGATTCCGTTGCCCGAGCAAAGTTTGGTCTTGGGGTTGGGGGCGGGAAAGAAAGTTCCTGAGTGGGATGAGAAGACACAATCGTTTCAGCCCAAGACAGTGGCACCTTTGACGTTAAGTTTTGATCATCGAGTGATCGACGGTGGGGCGGCAGGACGACTTTTGGCCCGCGTGGCCGAGTTACTGGAGAGTCCGGAAAAGCTTTAAGACGATCGATTCGCCAGGCGAACGGCGATCTCGGCAGATAGGAGAACGAGGGGTAGTCCTCCTCCAGGGTGAGTGGTTCCTCCCACAAAGTAGAGATTCGGAATGAGGGTGGAGTGGATAGGGGGACGTAGAAACGAACTTTGCATTCCATGGGAAGCCCAACCGTACAGGGAACCCCCTACGACTCCGTCGCGGGACTCAAAATCTGAAGGTGAGATTGTCTCTTGATGGACGATTCTGCCCTTCAGGCCTGGCAAAAACTTTTGATCCAAAATCCGAATGATTTGATCGGCATATTTGGGGGACTCCTTGGCCCAATCGATTGTGGTGGTGTTGGCGGGGGCGTTGACGAGGAGGAAGTAGTTATCATGTTCAGATGGTGCGGAAGCGGGGTCAGTTCTAGAACTAAGGCAAAGATAAATGGTGGGGTTTTCCGCAGGTCGTTTCTCCCGAAACATTTGTTGGAACTCCAGGGGATAGTTGTCGGAGAAGAAGATGTTGTGGTGGGCTAGGGATGGATCTTTTCCTTTCACTCCTAAAAGAACAACGAATCCGGATATCGCTCGATCGGGTTTGGTCATCTTCGATGCCACTTGCGCAGATTGAGGGTGTTGAATCAGTTTTTGATAGGCAGCTAAAACGTCCCCGTTATGGAAAAGGAGGTCGGCTTGAATTTTCTTACCCGATGCAATTGTGACTCCGGAAGCGTCGATCGAGTGAACGGGTGCTGAGGTCTGAATTTTGACTCCATGTTTCTGAGCCAGCTGAATAAGAGTATCCGCAAGTCGGCGAATTCCGCCTCGAATGAACCATCCACCGTAGTGCGCCTGAACGTAGGGAATTACGGCAAAGGTAGCGGGGGTAAGTTCGGGATCGCTTCCGTTATAAGTGGCAAACCTCTGAAGAAACTGTTGAAGGTGGGGATCGGAGTAGAAGTGTCGTGAGGCGGAGGCAAGGGAGCGGAAGGGGCTCATGGCGGGAAGAAAACGGAGTAGGGGAAGGAGTGAGGGGTTGAGGATCTTTTTCCAGATCTCGGAGGGGTCACTTTCTAAAAAGGCGGGTCCGGAGAGTTTATAGAGCCCTTCAGCATAGCGGAGTAGACGCGCCGAGTCGGGGCGGGACCAGAAGAACTCGTTTTCATCAAACTGGTAGCCATCGGCCCAGCGATAGCGACAGGTGGGCGAGAGAGGTTCGAGAGTCAGATGTTCCTCCCTTTTTTCGCCCAAATCGTCAAAGAGGCGGTCAAGGATCTGGGGCATGGTGAAGAGGGAGGGGCCAAGGTCCCATCGAAACCCGTTGACCCGGCGTTCAGAGACTTTACCGCCTAAAGAGTCGTTCTTTTCCAACAGAACAACATGGGCACCTGCTTTTCGAAGTCGTAGAGCGGTGGCGAGGCCGCCAATGCCCCCGCCAATCACCACGGCACGTTTTCCGGAAAGCCGATTCATCGGGGGCGTTGATTCCACAGTAACCGAAGGCAGGAGGAGAACGTCGAAGGTTGATCCCGTAGCATCTGATCAATTTGAGTAGGGAAAAACCAATCCAAGCTGGCGACTTCATGGGGATCGGGTTGAAAGGGGCCTGGGTGAACCGCTTGGTAGAGCCAAACGAACTCTTGATCGGTCTCTTGAGATGCGGGGAACTGTTTCACCTTCTGAAAATCTTTGCAGGTAGAAGCAGGAACACCAATCTCCTCAGGAATTTCGCGGTGCATGGCGGTGTCATAATCCTCTTTGGAATTCACATGGCCACTGACACTAGAAGTCCAACGTCCGGGCTCTCTATCCTTCGTGAGGGATCTTTTTTGAAGAAGGAGACGACCGTCTGGATGAAAGATCCAGAGATGTACGGCTCGATGAAGTAAACCTTTTGCATGAATCTCGGATCGGGGAGCCGTCCCGATGACGCGATCATTGTTGTCGACGATATCAAAGATCTCTTCAGGTGGATTCATAAAGGTCGCGCCATTGAGTGGGGTCGAGTTCCTCGGCCCGAAGGTCGAGGTTCACGGGGAGTAATCCTTTCAGCTTTTTCCTTCTTTGAGAAAACCCCTTTTTGATGAATGCGTAGAAGGGGGCAAGATTGGTCGTAAGGGTGGGATGTCGAGTGAGACGTAGAACGGCAGAGTCAACTTGAGGGCGGGGGTAAAAAACCTCGGGTGGCAGATTGCGAATCTTCTCAATAGAATAAACAGATTGAAGCAGAACGGAGACAGCTCCGTACGCGCTGGTGCGCGGAAGAGCACAGTACCGATCCGCCACCTCCTTCTGCAGGGTGACGACAATGGTGGCTGGAGGTGGGGATCGTAATGCGAGTTGGACAAGAAGCGGTGTCGAGATTGAGTAGGGAAGATTCCCGCAAACCAGAGAGCGGGGGGGATGAGAGGGTAGGGTTTTTAGGGCATCCCCCTCGATTAAACGAAATCGTGGTTCGTTATGAAACTCTTCGCGAAGCCAAGTAATGAGGCCTTGGTCGATCTCGAAAGCCTCCACGGAGTGTCCCAGCGTTAGAAGAGCTCGCGTAAGAGCGCCGAGACCGGGTCCGACTTCTTGGATGGGTTCTGTTTTGGTTTTTGGGAGGGCATGAGCGATGACTGTTGCAAGGGCGGGCTCAGCCAGGAAATTTTGTCCGAGTTGCCGAAGAGGCCGGAGGCCGCGGGTGGCCAGAATTTCGCGGATCTGGGTTGTGTTCAGAGCTGACGACTCAAAATGGCGTGAAGTTCGCCGGGGTTCATGATGCCAGAAATCTTTTCCGATCCGCGCCCAAAGGCGATAACCCAACCAAAGCCAGCCGAAGGAGACGCGGCACGGCCTGTTGTATAGGCAGTAGGATCGGAGCCTTTTTTTCCTGGTCCATTGTGCCAGGAGAGAGGAGAGAGTCGGCGAGAGCCGCTGGAGTTGTCTTTTGATTTCTCAAGAAACTGAAATCCGCCAATGGCATAAGGGCAGTAGACCAGAATCAGGGTGTTTTTTCCTGCATATTTTCTGGCGGTTTCAACCGCCCGGTCGAGTTCATGAAGTTGTCTGACTGCAAGTTCAGCCTGATTTTGCCCGGCTGCGGTAGCCACGAGGGGATGATCCACTACGAGAAAGTATCCGAGTAAGTTATAGGCCAACGTTTCAATCGAGCGACGGACAAGGTCGGCAAGCTGGATTGTGCCTGCTTCGCCTCCTGCTGTGGCGAGAGGGAGGGAGTCCGAGGCGACAAGGCCGAGGAGTCGGCGTGTATTCCAGGCTGGAAAACTTTCTAGCCCCGCACGGTCGAAGACCAGGGTGTAGTCGAGTTTTTCGGCCTCTTTTTCAAGATCACGACGACCTGCCTTTTTTTCTGAAGTGAAAATTTCGCGCCCTCCGCCAAGGATGAGATCGATGCGTGTGGTATCGAGAAGCTGTTGGGCAACCGTTCCCGAAACCGAAGCATCGGGTTGGTGGGAGTAGAATGCAGCAACCCCAGGCGAGGTGATTGGGCCTGAGGATACGACTCCGACTGCTCGGCCGCGGCGTTGGGCTTCGTAAAGGAGAGTGTCGGCAGGTTTTCCGTCGTACCTTAGGCTTAAGCGACCTGCAGGGCTGGGTTGGCCTGTGGCAAGAAAGGAGGCGAGAGCGGCGGCGTCACCCGTGAGTTGATCGGAAGACTGGCTTTCGACAAATGCCATTGCGTCCGCGCGGTCTAGACCTGCAAGCGTACGATTGGGATCGCGGGCTTGGGCTAAGGCGAGGAGTTCGGAACTGGCGCCAGGAACAAAAAAGACAATGACGCTATGGGTGCGGGCTCGAACGAAGTAGCGGACGTAGCTGTAGGAGAAGCCAACGAAGGCGAGCAGGATGCTCAAGGCAATCAGTTGAGGTCTCCAACGTTTTGTGCCCATGGGGATAGTTAAGCAGAACTGGGCCGGCGTGCCATTCCGCTAGGAGACAGGTTTGAGGAAGGGTTGGTGCCCAAAAGCTTGTTGAAAAAGGTCTCCTTTACGCTCGATTCCGAATTGGGCCTCCCCTTTGTCTTTGCCTGTAATATGAA
>JBBAWA010000102.1:0-5328 GCA_040397425.1 Methylacidiphilales bacterium | reverse complement strand
TGGTGCGCCTTCTCCTCCTCCGTTGGCTTTACCACCGACCACACTCTCACCAACCGTGGATCCAATCGTTCCGTCATCCTTTTGATCACGCCCCCTTTTCCCGCCGCATCGGGACCCTCGAAAACCAAGATCAGACTCTTCGTGCTGTCCTGTAATAACCTTTGCGCATGCAACAGCTTGAGCTGAAGCGCCCGCAACTTTTCCCGATATTCTGACTTCTCCTCAATCTGTTTGTCTAAATCCAGATGGTCTAACCGAGTCTTCACCCCCTCTGCCTACCCAATTCTATGGAAACTGCCAGCCTCAACCTAAGAATTGCTCATCGCTTTTGAGTAAAATTTTGGCACTGTTTTTATTATGCTTTTGCACGAATTCACGGAACCTACCCCTTGGCTCGACGCCATGGTTGCCGGTTGGGAGGCCTTGGGCGGTCCTGCCCTCCAAGCCCGTGGCACCTTCCACGTTTCCCTCTCTGGCGGTTCCACTCCCAAAGCCCTCTACCAACGCCTCGCCAGCCTCAAATGGCCCTGGTCTGCCACCCGCCTCTACCTAGGCGACGAACGCTGGGTCACCCCGGATCATAAAGACAGCAACTACCGTATGGTGCACGAAGCCTTCCAAGGCACAGGAGTTCATATCGAACGCGTCCATAGCGAAATCGGCACTGCCGAAATCGGTGCTCGCGCCTACGAAAAGCAGATCCGCAACGACCTGGGCGATCCTCCCCGCTTCGATCTCATCCTTCTTGGAATCGGGGACGACGGCCACACCTCCTCTCTTTTTCCCGAAACCGCCGCTCTCAAGGAGGAAAAACTGCTGATCGCCCCCAATTTCGTTCCCAAACTCGGCGTCTGGCGCGTCACCTCCACCTACACCCTTCTCCGATACGCACGGGCGATCTGGTTTGTGACCCGCGGTCCCTCCAAAGATCCTTACATCCGTGCCCTTGCACAAGACGACCTCAAAGCCACCTTTCCCGCGGCCAAGGTTCGTAGTGACCGCGGAACAATCGAAATCTACCATTGTACCCAGCCATGAGCCCCGCCGCCGCCCCCTCACTCGTCCCATCTGCCAAAAAGAGCTCCTCCGGCCCTACCCCAAAACCGGATCGGGTCCTCCCCCCATTCGTCATGGTTATATTTGGTGCCAGCGGAGACCTCACCACCCGCAAACTCGTCCCCGCCCTCTTCGGCCTCCAACATGAAGGAGCTCTCCCCTCCGATTACTCGATCATCGGCTTTGCCCGACGTCCCAAGACGAATGACGAATTCCGGAAGGAAATGAAGGAAGGTCTGGATAAATTTTCCCGTCTGCGCCCCGTCTCTGCCCAAGACTGGACAAACTTCACCCCCAAACTTTCCTACCATGCCGGGAATTTTGACGACCCCAAAGCCTACCTAGAACTCAAAAAAACGCTCGAAGAGTTGGCCAAAACCCGTGGCCTGACCCAACACATCTTCTATCTCGCCACGGCGCCTGACTACTTTGCCACCGTCGTCCAACAACTCGCGAAAGCCGGCCTCGTCAGCCCGACACTTCCCGCCCGCGTTGTAGTCGAAAAACCTTTTGGTCACGATCTCACCTCCGCCCGACAACTGGTTACCGACCTCCAATCCTGCCTGGATGAATCCAACCTCTTCCGCATCGATCACTACCTCGGCAAGGAAACAGTCCAAAATCTTCTCTATTTCCGCTTCGCCAACTCAATCTGGGAACCCATCTGGAACAGCAACCTGATCGACAACGTCCAGATCACCGTTGCGGAACAAGAAGGGGTTGGCACTCGGGGCGCTTTCTATGACGAGGTCGGAGCCATGCGCGACATGGTCCAAAACCACATGATGCAGCTTCTCTCCATCACGGCCATGGAACCACCCGCAAACTTAACCTCCCAATCCATCCACGACGAAAAAGTTAAAGTTCTCCGCTCCATCACCACCCCGAAAATGGAAACCATCCGTGCCAGCACGGTTCGGGCGCAATACGAGGGATATCGCCAGACGGATCGTGTGAATCCAAACTCCTCCACTGAAACCTACGCCGCCCTCAAAATTCAAATCGATAACTGGCGCTGGTCGGGCGTCCCCTTCTATCTTCGCACCGGAAAAGCCCTCACCACTCGCGCCTCGGAAATCGTCATCGTATTTCGTCGTCCACCCGCAGCTCTCTTTCGTGCGGAATTCGGGGACCTCCTAAGCCGCAATGCGATGCATATCCGCCTCCAACCCGACGAGGGCGTGCATCTCTGCTTCAATGCCAAACGCCCCGGACGCAGCACCGTTCAGCCGGTCGATATGGAGTTCTGTTACGCCAGCGAATTCGGTTCCTACTCACCCGAAGCTTACGAACGTCTTCTCGGAGATGCTATTTTTGGTGACTCCACCCTTTTCACACGGGACGACGAGGTACTCGAGGCATGGAGAATCGTCGATGCCGTTCGCAACGGGTGGCAGGAAAACCCCATGTCGCTCTATCGCACAGGATCTTGGGGTCCCATCGAAGCCGAACATATGCTCAAGGCCGACGGAAATCACTGGGTCGACCTCGACGCGCGGTCAAAAGCCTAACCCTTACTTCTTCGTTTTTCGGGACTCGGGTTTTCTCAATTCCATGATCTCTCCAGCCATCTTTTGGTACCGAAGCCACCCGTAAATTCCAGCTCCGATCCCGATGGGAACACAAAGGAAGCCCACAGTTTCAAACCACTTCTCCATCGCAAAGTGGACAATCGAAATTCCTGCAATAATGAGGGTAATGGAGAGCCGAACATAAGACAGCAACGTCCGCTCGTTAGCTAAAATCGTCCGATCAACAGCCAATTCATCCCGCAGGATCAATTGGCTTCGATGAAAACGTTGATAAGGGCGCAACTTTTCCATTTAAGTGAATCATGCCCAGATCTCTTCCCCGCCTCAATCCACCATTCCACAGCCTTTGGGATTGAATCTTTACCCCTCCACCCCCCAACCCTCTAAACTCCTCAAATGACTCCTTGGTCTCCTCCGATCTCCGCCATCCTCTATGGCAGTCTTCTGCTTGCATTGGCCTTCGGTTTTCTTTTCTTTGGCGGCGCATCCCGCCTACGCCAACTCTTCCAACCTCCCTCCTCCCCCAACCCGCCCACCCTTCAGATTCCCCTGCCCCCCTTTCTCTGCGGCATTTCTGTCATCTCTATGACCGCATATTTCTACCCGCCGCTCCTCCCAGGAACCGCAATCGTTGTCGCCTTCTTTCTTCTCACCCTATCTCGTCAAAAACCCATCTCCTTTTGGGGACTTCATCGTCCAGCCCCCATCCAAGACCTCACTCTTGCACTTCGAACCATTCTTACCCTTTTCCTTCCGATTCTTTTTCTTCTCCTCCTCAGCTCCGGTCTCTTTCTCCTTCTCGGCCTTCCCCTCGAACCCCAACCTGCGATGACCCGATTCTTGGAAGCCCGAGATACTAAAACCCTGCTCCCCTTTCTTACCTATGCTCTGATCATCGCCCCTATATGGGAGGAGGTCTTCTTTCGCGGCACTCTATTCCCGTGGCTTGCACACCGGCTTCCCATCTCCCAGGCCCAGTGGCTTTCCGCCCTCGCCTTTGGAGCTGTCCACCTTCACACCCCGACTCTTATCCCCCTCACCTTCTTCGGAGTCGCCCTTGCAGGAATCTTTCGCACAACCCAAAGCCTCATCCCCTCCATCCTCGTCCACTCTCTTTTCAACGCGAACACGTGTATCCTCATTCTTCTCGCACGCCCACCCCTCCCATGAAAAAACTTCCCCTCTCCTCTGAAGATCTTTGGGTCCGCCACTGGATCGCCGCTCTGGGTCGCCAACCCTCCGCAGGAATCCGCCACTCTCTAGGTCACGACTGCGCAGTTCTCTCTTCCTTTCCTAAAAATCTCGACCTCGTTCTCAAAACCGATGCCGTGGTCGAAGGCGTTCACTTCACCCGCTCCACCCCAGCCCCCCTCGCAGGTCGAAAAGCACTCGCCCGCGGACTCAGCGACTTTGCCGCCGCTGGCGCCACTCCCCGTGCCGCACTCATCACCATAGGTTGCCCCAACCCCCGTTCCGCCCGCCGTATCCGTCAGGCTTATCAAGGTCTCTCCCGCCTCGCGAAAAAGTTTCATCTCTCCATCGTCGGAGGGGAGACCGTTCGCACTCGGCAACTTCTCCTCTCCATCTCTCTCCTAGGGACCGTCCCACAAAAAACATCCCCCTCCCGCTCAGGTGCGAAACCGGGCGACATACTTTTTGTGACAGGAAAATTGGGTGGGTCTTGGCCTCATCACCATCTCTCCTTCACTCCACGCCTCGCCGAAGGTCAGTGGCTCGTTCGTCACGAATTCCCCTCCGCTATGCTCGATCTCAGCGATGGACTGGGAGCCGATCTACCCCGCCTTGCCCGCTCTTCCCGCATCGGTTTCACCATCCACCCCAATCAAATCCCCCTCTCCCCCCGCGCCACACCCCGACTCGCATTCACACAGGGGGAAGACTATGAGCTCCTCTTTTCCGTTCCCAAAAAACGCATCTCTGCCCTCTTGCGCCAATGGCCTTTTTCCACTCCACTCACTCCCATCGGCACCTGCCTAACCCAAACGCAAGGCTACCACACGGGCGGCCTTCCCCTCCGCGGCTATGACCACCTCCGCTAAGTTTTCTCCCGATGAAATCTGTGCGGATGCCGCCGCCACCCGCGCCCACGCCGCCCGTCACCTTTCTCGTCTCCAACCAGGCACGATTCTTCGCCTTCACGGCCCCCTCGGCGCCGGAAAATCGGAATGGGTTCGCGGTCTTGCCCAAGCCCTAGGCGTCACAGGAGATATCCCCAGCCCTACCTTCACTCTCTGCCAACCTCTTCTTGGGGGACAACTCCCTCTCGAACACTGGGACCTTTACCGTCTAGAAAACGCTCGCGATTGGGACTCTCTCGGCTGGCCTGATTGCCTCATCACCTCAGGTCTCGTGGCTGTCGAATGGCCTGAACGCTATCCTGGCGAATGGCCGAAAAAGACTTTGGATATTACCCTCACCCCACAGCCCGACGGCTCCCGACTTCTCTCTTGGCGTTAATGCCGGAAGTGGCGCCGACCTGTAAAAATCATCGCTACCCCTAACCGATCCGCCGCCGCAATCACCTCAGGATCTTTCACACTTCCGCCAGGCTGAATCGCCGCTGTCGCACCCGCAGCCGCCGCAGCCTCCAATCCATCCGGAAACGGAAAAAAAGCATCCGACGCTACAGCACTACCCTTCAAGGAAAGCTTAGCTTCCCCCGCCTTCCAAACCGCAATCCGCGACGAATCCACACGCGACATCTGACCCGCCCCAATCC
>JBBAWA010000101.1:0-5404 GCA_040397425.1 Methylacidiphilales bacterium | reverse complement strand
GATTTCTCCAAAGTCCTACCTCAACCCGAACTCTCCTTTTCAACCGAACCCCACGATCCAGATACAGGCACCACTATCCCCCGCCTCACCCCCAGACACTTCTCCTTCAATAGCACCGAGGGCGCCTGCCCCAACTGCTCCGGCTTAGGCACCTCCCTTTCCCCGGACGTAGAAAAGATTATCCCCAACTCCGCGCTACCTATCGAAAAGGGTGCTATCGCCCCATGGAATCGCGCTCATCCCAAGATGCGAGCCTTCTACAGAACTCTCGGACGCGAATTCACCCAGCACGCAAAGATTCCAACTCTCACCCCTTTTATGTCATGGCCAGAAAAGTGGAAAAAGATATTCCTTCACGGCTCTCAAGGTCGACCCCTCTTTAAGAAAAAACCTTGGGAAGGATTGATTCCCGAACTCTCTCGCCAACTTGGCGAAGCCAAATCCGACTCAGCCAGGCATCGACTCCAGCGCTTTTTCTCTACTGGTATCTGCACTCTCTGCTCAGGGACACGCCTTCAACCCTCCACTCTCTCCGTAACTTTGGCGTCCCCCTCAGGCGAAACCCACTCAATCGCCTCCCTGTGCCAACTAACCGCCTCAGACGCTCTCCACTGGCTAATCCATCTCAAACCCCCTTCTGGCCCAGCTACGCACTCATTTGCCCCTCTTCAGACAGCCCTCACCCAGCGCCTCTCCTTTCTCGAACAGCTTGGCCTTGGATATCTCACGCTCGATCGAACCATGGACACACTTTCAGGTGGTGAATACCGCCGCACCCGACTCGCAACTCAGATCGGAGGAGGATTAACAGGCGTCCTCTATGTATTGGACGAACCCAGTATCGGCCTTCACCCATCTGAACACTCCCGCCTCCTCAACCTCCTTTTCCAACTTCGCGATCTCGGCAACTCCCTGATTGTGGTCGAACACGACGAGGAAACTCTTCGGCGTGCCGACTACCTGATCGAATTCGGACCTGGAGCCGGCACCGCAGGCGGCCAGATCACAGGCCAAGGCACTCCTAAAGAAATTGCTGCCCTTCCCCAATCCTTAACGGGAGCTTTTCTGTCTGGTCGACGTAAAATCAAAATTCCTACAAGAAAAAGCTCCTTCACCGATTGGCTTCACTTAAAAGAAGTCTCTACTCACAACCTTAAAAATGTGGACTTCTCAATTCCCCTAGGGTCGTTCACCTGTGTGACAGGCGTCAGCGGATCAGGCAAAAGCTCCCTTGTCTTTGATACCTTGGCGAATGCTCTTCTGCGCCACTTTGGCACCTCCTCCTCTGCCTCTGTCCCTGGCCCTTACCGATCTCTAACAGGAACAGACCTTTTAACGCGAGCAGTCGTCATCGATCAATCCCCCGTCACTCGACAATCCCGCTCTCACCCCCTTTCTATCCTTGGGGTCTGGGATGAGGTGAGAAAACTCTTCGCCTCCCTTCCCTCTGCCAAAGCCCGCGGTTTCGGTCCATCCCGATTCAGCTTTAACGTCCGTGGAGGGCGATGCGAAACCTGCTCAGGCCTGGGCGAAATTGCCGTTCAGTTACAGCTCCTGCCAGAGGCCATCGCTCCTTGCCCCGCCTGCGGTGGTGAAAGATATAACCGAGAAACATTAAGCGTTACCTATCGGGGTCACTCGATTGGGCAGATTTTGCAACTTCCCGTTGATCGGGCCCTAGAACTTCTTCGTGCCATTCCACCCCTTGCCCATGCGTTGGACGCTCTACAAAAGGTCGGGCTAGGCTACCTACCCGTTGGGCAGTCGGCCGATCGTTTTTCAGGCGGTGAAGCCCAGCGAGTACGACTTGCTACGGCCCTAGCCCAACGAACACATGGCCCCACACTCTACCTGCTGGATGAACCCACAACGGGTTTGCACCTAGCCGAAGTTGAAAATCTGCTATCGGTTTTCTTCGATTTATGTAAATCAGGACATACACTCGTCGTCGTGGAACATCACCCTGACATTATGAGTCATGCGGATTGGATCGTAGAGTTAGGCCCCAGCGGCGGTCATCAAGGGGGACAGATAGTTGCGAAGGGAACCCCACAAGAGGTCGCTCTCAACAACCAGAGTGCCACTGGAAAGATACTTTGCGCCCGATGAAACTCTTCGCACTCCTCACAATTTTCCCCCTCCTCCTAGTCGCGGCACCTGCCGAACTTCCCAAAGAACTTCGGGTGGCGGAGGAGATGATGAAGGACGGATTAAGCAGAGATGCATCCACAAAGATTAAGGATTGGATACAAAAGAATAACTCCTCACCGCAGCCTCTAGCTCAAGTGATGCTTGCTGAAGCTCTTCTACTCGATCATCGACCCGCTGAATCACTCTCTTCTCTTCCTAAAACCTGCCCCCCTGATCTTCTTATACGACAAAGAGTTATTCGGGCCTCCGCCTTAAGCGAAGTCGGTCGCTGGGGTGATGCTCTCACCGAATGGCAGGAGGCCAAGAAAGAGGCGCAGACTTCTGAAATAAAAACTCAGATTCGGCTGGGTCTAGCCGGAACTTGGCTGCACGAAAATAATCCATCCGCCGCGAACCGGGAACTACTTGAAATTCTGGATGAGCCAAATAATCCATCCCACGACCTGGCTCGGCTTTACCTCGTCAAGATTCTCCTTTCGGAAGGAAAATCAGATGATGCCTCGGATGCTTTAGAAAAGATCTCACCAAAAAGCCCGGGACCCATTCTTGCGGAAGCAATGTACTGGAAAGCGAGGCTTCTCGCGGTGCGAGGAAAAGCAGACGAAGCTCGCGCCCTTTTCGAAAAAGTCATTGGGGATAGAAAAAGTGCAACGCGGGACTTAATTTCCCAAGCTTGGATCGCGATAGGACAGATTGATCGTGCCCGCGATAAACCCGCTGACGCTGCCAGTGCATTTGAAAAAGCTCTCGATTGCGGAGGAAATCCTGAATCTTACCTTACCGCGGCTCGGGAGTACCTCGCATCCGCGAAAACAGCGCAATCCCTCCCTGCTGCATCTCTACGGCTTCGTGACTCAGTTCGAGACAGGGAAAGTGACGATGAGAAGCGCGGCAGATACGCCCCCGCCCTTCTCCTTTTAGCTTCCAGTTCCCTGGACTCGGAAAATTATGAGGCGACCGTGGCGGATCTGGATAATCTCATGAAAACTTATCCCTCCTCCCCAGCATTTCCATCAGCCCAGCTCCTTCTCGCAGAGGCGCTCGTCAAGCAGGGACAACTCCCCACAGCCCGCGAGCAGCTTCAAAGCCTTCTCAAACGGGAAAATCTGAATTCAGAAATTACTTATCAGGGCAAAGCAGCCCTTGCAGACATTCTACTTCAAGAAGGAAAGGCCTCAGAGGCCAGCACTCTTTGGGAGGAGGCTGCCCTCTCTGCTCCTAAGGCCAATCTTGCCGAGCAGGCTTACTTCAACGCAACGCTCGCCGCCGCACGGCAACCCGATCCGGCAAAGTTCGGAAGGCTCGAGGAGCTTTTTACAAAGAAATATCCAGAAAGTAGTCGTCGGGCGGCCTTGGCGTTGGAGCGCGGTCGAATGCTCGAAAATAAGGGAGACTCACCTGCGAGCCGTTCTGCACTAGCGGAAGTTTCGAAACTACCTGGGGCCGAGTCCCTCAAGGACGAAGCTTCACTGCGGAGAGCCAACTCCCTTCTACGTACAGGCGACTATCCTGGCGCCATCGCTGCATTTGCCGAATTTGAAAAGAATTTTCCCAAGTCCCCCCTCCTTCCGCAAGCCCTCGCATCGGGAATCGAAGCTCGCTTACGCCAAAAAGAACTTACAGGAGCTCAATCTCGTGCTGAATTCTCCAAAATCCTAGCACGCTTTCCCGACAGCAGCTTGGCTCCTTCCCTGGCCTTTCAGATCGGGCAAACTCATTACGAAGAGAAGAACCACGGGGAAGCTCTTTCTAGCTTTCGTGAAATGGCCCAACGATTTGCAAAGGATCCTTTGGCGGATGACGCCCGTTACTATGCAGGCCTAAGCGCCCTTGCCTTAGGAAATCCAGAGGAAGCCGTAAAACTTTTTCGATCAATTTCAGAAACCTCCCCCCTCCGGTTAGATGCACGATTGGCTGAGATCGATGCATCCCGCACCTCTGGCGACTATTCGGGAGGCCTCCAAATCGCAAACTCTCTTCTCGCAAACAAAGCCCCTGAACAACGAGCTTGGGTAGAGATCACAAAACGCCGCCTTGCCTGTGAATTTGCGATCGGTGGCACGGATCGCGCCAGTTTAGAGAGGGCTGCTTCAACTGCCTTAGGACTGATCGCCAGCCCTGCCGCGGATTCGGCGGATCGAAACGAGGCAGGTTATATTCGCGGAAAATCCTTGGAGCAGTTGGGGCGTGAGGAGGATGCACTTCAGGCTTACCTCGACGTTCTGTACGCAAAACAGGCCTCGCCTACATCTGGACCTGCGCAACCCGAGTATCTCTGGTTCGCTCGCGCAGGTGCCGAAGCCGCACGCCTTCAAGAAAAACGGGGAGACTTTCGCGGAGCACTTTCTATCTATCGAATCCTTGAAAAGGCTGGTGGCCCGAGCCAACTCGCCTTTACCCGCAAGATCGAAGACCTTCGAAACCGCCACTTTCTCTGGAGCGAGGAGTAACGTTTTAGGAAATTACCAATCCCACAATCCATGCGACCAACCCAATAGAAGCTCAATCTCAGAAGTAGATTTCACAACAATTACACTCTTGGATCAGCACTTTTTGCTCAAAATAAACACAGATCTGCTATAGTTAGGCATTCGCAAATGAAGCCAAAAAACCCACAGCCAACCGCACCCCAAGCTGAGACCCCTCCCCAAGATTCAGTTCCTGCTCCCGCTCCATCCCCTGCCGAGCAAACGGCGGCGGAGATCGCTTCACTTAAAGATCAACTTCTTCGAGCTCGGGCTGATTTCGAAAACAGCAGAAAGAGACTCGTTCGTGAAAAAGAGGAATCTTTGCGTTACGCGAACCAATCGATTCTTGCGGATCTTCTCCCCCTTCTCGATCACCTCGAGCTTGGTCTCCAAGCGGCTACTTCCGCCAAAGATGCGGCCTCCGTTGTCAATGGAGTAAAACTAATTCAAACCCAGTTTGAACGATTTCTGACCGAGCATGGAGTCACCCCGATTGATGCCTTAGGCAAACCTTTCGATCCCAACTGGCATGAAGCTCTTGGTCAAGAGCCTGCTCCGGGAAAGCCGGAAGGCACCATTGTCCATCTGCGACGCCGTGGGTTTAAAATCGGCGATCGCCTTCTTCGCCCTGCCAGTGTGATCACTGCAGCGCCACCTACATCATAAGCCGTGTCCACAAAGAGAGATTATTACGAAGTTCTGGTCGTCTCGCGGACTTCCACAGCCGAGGAGATCAAAAAGGCGTACCGCAAACTCGCAGTTCAACATCATCCCGATAAACACAA
>JBBAWA010000100.1:0-5409 GCA_040397425.1 Methylacidiphilales bacterium | reverse complement strand
TACTCCTTGTGTTGGGTTGAAACTACAAGTAGGTGGTATGGGGTCAATTAAATTTTATATGTAAAAACGTTTTTTTATGTGTAAATTGGGCAAGTTGTAAAAAGCATAAAGCATT
The DNA here is from genome assembly GCA_040397425.1 of Methylacidiphilales bacterium. Lineage (GTDB taxonomy): Bacteria > Verrucomicrobiota > Verrucomicrobiia > Methylacidiphilales > Verrucolacustridaceae > Verrucolacustris. The sequence goes on along the minus strand of JBBAWA010000100.1, from coordinate 5,294 downwards.
CGCTGTTAGCTATATAACTAGATATAGCCAAACTGTTGGATAAGAGGATTTAGCAACTAATCTGAATGAAAAAATCAACCAGATTCAGGCGGGACTAGTGGTGGTTGGCGTTATTATCCTGATGATTCGTCTGATTGTGACGAATTCCCTCAGTAACGATCAACCAAATAACAATGCCTCCGCAGAGGGCAGATACACCGAGTAAAAAGATCAATCCCAGCCCTGTGCGTGCTTCGTCCATGGAAAGAGGTTAAAGGAGAAGGAAGTAGTTTGTCATCCTCGGAATCAGGGAACGATGGCTCCGAGATCTCCTTGGGATATGGCTCGGGCTTCTTCGATTGTGATCCAGCGCTCGGCAAATTCAGGTCCCCAAGAGTCGGAGGTGGCGAGTTCTTCTGTTTTGCGGTTTAAACCAATCAGAAGGCAAACGTGGCCATTGTTCAGATTCTTTTTGATCGATCGAGCGGCTTTTCGTTTTTCGGCAAGGGTTTTGAGCCAAGCATCGGGATCGGACTCGGTCCGTTGCCGTAGTCGGGACGAGAGGTCGCGATCCAGCTTTTCATCAACAAACATGGCCCATGTGAGGGGGATGCCTTTTTCAAAGAATGTTTCGAGTTTAGGAAAATCCAAGGTGGGAGAAACTGAGGTGATGGTTCGTCCATAGCTGGTGGCAAGAGCACGGGCTGAGTTTTCCATCGCGGTTGTTGAGGTACCCCCGCCCACATCCGTGCGTCCGAGTAGAGCAAGTAGATAGAGATCCGCAGGAACGCCGGCGTATAGGAGGACTCGGGTATAAGTTGCGGGAACACAAAATCCTTTCGGGCCTTGGTCCACCATAGGAATGTTTTCAATGATGACGTCTCCATTGGGGCGATGGACCACATTATTCTTCATTCTCTCGCGCATCGCCGAGTCGGAAATCCGGCTTGTCTTTGCGCCTTGGTCGGCGGACGAGCATGGAAGGATTCGAAGGACGCAGTATTCTCCAGGTCGTTCGGTCAGTAGGAAGGCTGTTCCTTGATAGTCCCATCGAAGGGGGAATTCCCTAGCTTTGCCAGCCTCTCCATAGCCTTGGGTGGAGGGTTTTCCAAGTTGTTCTGAAATGTTTTTCTTTAAGGTATCGTAATCAGCTTGGATCAGGCGCTTAACGTCGGTGATATCCTTGAGAGAGGCATTTGCAGCAGCGTTGGCACGGAGGTAGGTGCTTGCTGAGTCGCCTTTATTGGCAAACATAATGGTGAGTTGATCGGGGTGATCTTCAGTTGCAATCAGAGAGATGGATTTTGGGCGGGCCCCTAACAGCTCGGGTCCTTGATCGATATAAACTCGATAACTCGACTGATATTTTGTTTCGGATTCTGCAGGGAGGTTTAAGAGTTTGGCCCACTCTTTCGCAGAGGTATTTTCCCAGCCCGAAGGAGGAGTTAGGGGCAGTAAAGATTCAGGTTTTTTTTCAAAGGCCTCTTCACTCAGAAGAGGGTTGGGAAGCAGGAGAAAAAGGAGAGGGGTGGAAAGGCAAAGGATCCATCCTCGGGGGCTCATTTTGCATCTTAGTCAGGGTCGGCTAAAAAGAGCGAATATGAAACGTGGGGAGATTTGTCACGGAGATGGATCTGGGGCAAAGTGATTCGGTGACTTCCTTGCAGCAAAAGTTTCTGGATCTGAAGCGGGATCGAAACGCGGTCGTGTTGGCGCACAACTATCAGCCCAAGGAGATTCAAGAGGTAGCGGACTATGTGGGAGATTCGCTGGGCTTGAGTTACGAGGCGCAGAAGGCGAAAGGGGATTGTATTCTGTTTTGCGGGGTTCACTTCATGGCAGAAACGGCCAAGATTGTGAATCCAGAGAAGAAAGTGTTGATGCCCGATCTGGGCGCCGGGTGCTCTTTGGCAGATTCATGTCCTGCAGAGGAGTTGGAGGCGTACCGGAGGAAAAATCCTGGGCTGTATGTGGTTTCATACGTGAACTGCACGGCGGCTGTGAAGGCGCAGAGTGATGTGATTTGCACCTCAGGAAACGCGGAGATGATTGTTCGAAGAGTTCCTGAAGATCGGGAGATTCTGTTTTTACCGGATCGCAATTTGGGGGATTGGGTTATGCAGCGAACGGGACGCAAGATGAGGCTCTGGGATGGGGACTGTTATGTGCACATGGAATTTACTGCTGCGTCGATTGATCGAATTCGCAAAGAGCATCCAGAAGCCCGAGTGGTAGCCCATCCGGAGTGCACAAGGGCGGTTCGTGCCTTGGCGGATGAGGTATGCTCTACAGAGAAGATGGTGGGGTACTGCAGAAATTCGCCGGCTCGGGCTTTTATTGTTGTGACTGAGGAAGGAATGTTGCACAGGTTGCGTCGGGAGATGCCAGATAGGCAATTTATAGCGGGACCGACGGACCGCTGTGCGTGCGGGGAGTGTCGGTACATGAAGATGAATACCCTAGCGAAGGCGGTGGGGGCGCTGGAGAGTCTGTCCCCCGAACTTGTATTGAGTCGGGAGGTAATGGAAAGGGCAAAAGCTCCAATCGAGCGGATGTTAGATTGGAGTCGTAACTAGCTGCCCAAAAGAGACTTAAAAATATAAAGAGGTGCCTAATGGGCGAATGAGGATTTGACTAGGCAGAAGGCGTAGTTTCGCTAGAACTTTTTACGCAATCCTATGCAAATAAACGATTCATGGAAGGTGATCTTCTGCGCCTTTTTGACCTGGATGGGGTCTTTGGGTGTAGGCGGAGCACAGACGCAAGAGGCCCCAGAGTCTGTGGAACCCCCTTTACAGATTACCTCGGATGGGGCGAATCGATATGAAGGGGGGATCTACTACGCAAAGGATAATGTCGTGGTGACGTATGGGGGGGATGTTTTGATGGCGGACGAGGTTCATTTTAACCCGCAAAGCAAAGAGGCGACGGCCAAGGGGAATGTGCGGTTATATATGTTAGGGCAGATTTATCGTGGTGATCTGTTGACCTATAATTTTCGAACCAAGAAAATGTTATCGGAAAAGTTCCGCTTTTTGGATGGAAAGATGATGGTGGAGGGGGAGTCGATCGACAGCCCTGAGTTGGGTCACTACGACATTGCGGGAGGGGACTACTCAACGGATGACCGCGAGACCCCTGGATGGAAAACAAAGGCGTCTTCAGTTTCGATTTATCCTGGGGACAAGACAATTGTGGAAAACTCTGTCGGGTATTTCGGAGATGTGCCCTTTTTCTATTTTCCGCAGCTCAGTCTTTACGAGCGGGACATGGGTTCCTCTCCTGATATTAGTTATGGATCTGTATCTCGTTTGGGAATGTATGTGCTCGGGGCGTATCGATTTGCAATAACGGATAAAGTAAAAGGGGAGGTCAATCTCGATTACTATGGCCGGCGAGGCTGGGCTGGTGGGGCTGCTCTTTCTTATGTGACGCCCGGAAAAAATTCGGATCACCCGCTCACCGAGGTGGCATTACGGGGTTGGTACATCAATGATCGTGGCTATCAAATTAATGACGGGGACGCCGAGCGATCTGCGGCTTCTGCTCCTCCTCGAGGGCGATACTATGTTCCGTACAAACATAACACGACAATCATGAAGGGAGGGAATCCTGTCGATAAAGACCGGGCTCCTGACTTTGATGTGCCCTCCTTGAGTTCGCGGTCTAAAGTCAATGTTCTGAGCGACGCCTATGTAACTCAGGACTTTTTTGCGGATGAATATATTCGGGATCAGCAACCTAACACCTTTGCGGATGTGATGTATCAGGATCCGAATTTCACGGTCACGGCCAATGCGCGGACGCAGATCAACAACCTATTTCAGACCCAGCAACAGAAGCCGTCAGCGAAAATCGAGTTTAAGCGCCAATTTATCCCGGGAACCTATGACAAGGAGGAGCTCCTTAAAAATCCGGATGGGAATCCTGGTTTGGCGTACGAGGGAGAGTCGAGCGTAGATAATTTGGGGACTCAGTGGAATCAGGTCAGCAATCAAACCGACTACTCAGCTTTGCGATACGACACCTACCATCAGTTGCTTTACCCGAGGCAATATTTTAACTGGCTGAATTTGGCGCCCCGGGCAGGAGTTCGTGGGACGGTCTATACTCGCAGCAACCTAACTACAAATGGGGTAGCGCAAAATACCGCCTCAGGCACAGGGTATGATATTGGTAACAACGAACCCCTGGCCGACACCTCTCTCTTTCGATACGTGTTTAATTTTGGTGTGGATGCATCCACCAAAGCTTATGCGACATGGAATGATGTTAAAAACAAAGCGTGGGCGATTGACGGGATTCGGCATGTTTTCGAGCCTTTTATTCAGGCCAGTTACGTTCCGCAACCGAACGTGCGTCCGAGCGAGTTTGCGGGTTACGATAACCGCATTAATACAACCGAATCCCGCCCGCTGAATTCGACTCTGTACAATTCAATCGACTCGATCGACAAATTGTTGATCGTGCGGCCCGGTATGATGAACCGAATGATCACAAAAAGGGATGGAGCCCCTTATGAGCTAGCGAACTGGAAAGTTTATACGGACTTTCAGCCGATTCGGCCCGACCTGACGAGTTTGAACTTCAGCACGGTCCAGGCCCCTGAAACTGTCTCATCTTCCATTCCTGAATTGTATAACGTTCTAAATTTTATGCCCGTGCCATGGTGGACGGGCACGGTAGGAGCCACTACAGAGGTCAGTGGAAATGGGTTTAACTCTTTGAACCTAGGCAGTCGGTGGCAAGTTGTTCCCGCCCTAGAGCTTGTTCTGGGGTATTCTTATTTAGATGGGTTCAGCTATTATGATGCCCTGAACAACACGGATGTGACGACAACGGGGGCTGCACAAACTAGTTTGATCAACGGTTCTGCAAGTTATCGTTTGAATGAAAGCTGGTTTGCCAACGCGGGTGTAACTTATTCGGTTAGCCCCTCTCTTCTTCAACAGGTGAACGTCGGAGTCTATCGAGATATCGGGGCATGGATTTTAGGGGGTCAGATCGGTAATCGACAGAATAATGGTGCTCCGTCTGAGTTCGTGGCGTTAGCTACGCTGACTCTCAAGGCTTTTCCTGATCTTCCCTTGGGATTCAATCAAAACCCCAACAGTTCGGGCGTAGGAATGGGCGGCGCTCAGCAAACGGCGGGAAGCAGTTCCCCCTAGCGGGGATAGCCCTTCTTCCTTTAGTATTTTGGGGATGAAACTTTCGATCATCGGTTCTGGCTATGTGGGGTTGGTGACGGGAACTTGCTTGGCAGAGGCGGGTCACACCGTCATCTGTGTGGACAACAATCAGGCCAAGGTTAAGGA
>JBBAWA010000099.1:1587-5423 GCA_040397425.1 Methylacidiphilales bacterium | reverse complement strand
ATACTCCATAAGGGAATCGCAGGCGTCATTCACGTCAAAGGGAACGTTTACAACAACAATATGCCAGCTTGGGGTGACGGAGCCCCCGTGCCCCTTAAAGATGACCAGATTGCGGCAATCCTTACCTACATTCGTAGTGACTGGGGAAATAATGCAAGTCCTATCCAAACAGATGAGGTAGCAGCAAAACGCAAGGCGTTGGCATCCATGACCAATCCTTGGACAGAAGCAGGACTTTTAGCCATTCCTGATGATTCAGCTACTCCCCCTCCCACACCGCAGTCCCCCGCCACAACACCTAGCACTCCTACACCCCCCTCAAAGAAATAGGCTCCGCCCCCAACTCTACTCAGATACTACTCTGAGAAGTTTAACGAAACATTTAGGATTTGCTCACACGAGAAAAAGTGGTGGATATAAAAACAATCCAGACTCGTTAAATCTACTGGGAGGCTCTGATGAGCTTTTGAAAATCAGGCTCACTTTGGAGCTGTTGAAAGATCGGTTCAATGGCAACTTTCTCACGCATTGGAAGCCCCCCAAGCCGAATGGCTTCTCTTAAGTTTTTGTAAAAATCTCCCCTGCTTCCTGTAACCATGTAGAACTTAGCCATTCCAAGTTTCACTTCCGCATCCTCAGGAACAAGCTTTTCAAGCTTCTTCCCATATTCGATAGCCATAGGGACTCGATTCTGGATCGCAAAGTAGTTCACGACATCTCGCAGAACATCCACGTTTGTCGCAAATAGAGCAGCCCCTTGAGCCACCAAGGGATCAGCCTTGGCTAGGTTTCCATCTTCCGAGTATTTACCAAGTAACTCTTGAAAAACCTTCACATCTTTAGATTTTCCACTCCACTGAGACTCCAAAGCGGCAATCTCCCTTGCTAAAGCAATCCGTCTTTCACAGTTCGTCAAAAGCAGTGCTAGTAACCCATTATTCGGATCAGCCTTAGAAGCCTTTTCGAGAATATCCTTCAACTCAGGGGCTCGCTTCTGTTTTAACAGAAGATCTGAAAAGTTATTAAGGGTCTCTGTATTGCCAGGCCATAACTCCAAAGCCTGACGATATGCCATCTCAGCTGCTTGAGGCATCTTGCGCCACTTGTAGATATTTCCACCTGTATTCCGAAGCTTTGAGAAGGATCTCTGAGCATCAATATCATCCTCAAAGCGAGGGTTCTTCTTTAAGTGGTCAATATATTCTCTCCAGTAATCCATATCTCCCTGGACCAGGTCAGGTTTAAGGACGGGAACAGGATCCTTCTTAATTTCATAACAAAGCCCATGTGGAACCGCATTCGGATAGGACCACTCCATCGGAAAACTTTCCTCAACAAAGAAAGCTCGTTGATCTTTATTCCTTTGCCAAATCCACTCCCCCACCAATGAGTTTAAAACCGTTGGGTCGGAATTAGGATCAACAGCTGAAGGATCCCTCTGCCTTTTTTCGATCGCTTCTTGATAGATTGCCATAATATCCTCCTGCCTTGGCAATACCAAGGGCGCCCTTGGAAAGTGTTTGTCTCGTCCTAGCCACTTGTCGATCCATCCACGCGGAGCAGGTCGATCGGTCGAGTAGTGATTTCGGATGTACTGATTGTAAAATGCATCCGCCAAGGCGTTCTGCGTAATGATGTATAGATCGCGACGATCGAAGTTCGGATCTCTCTTATTCTTATTATCCTCAAAGCTCTCCGATAAAATCATATAGGTAGGCACAAAACGACCAGGGTCGGTACCTCCGAAAACAAAACTGTCCTTGGGCAGGTCCGCCAGCATGTCTCTTCCATACATCCACCCAAACCAGTGTTCCCTTTGACTGCAAAAGGTTAAATTCTGTCTGAAGCTAAAAGCAGAAATGACACCACCCAGAACTATTGCAGTAGCAGTTGCGAAAAATGGTTTTTTCGCCCACCGTTGAATCGCTAGCCCAGAGCCCAATCCCGCTAGGAGAACGAAAAATGCATGGGAAAATCCCAAGTAAGGCATGTAAAGCAACCAGGCAGCCTCGTCAGCACCAGCCTGATCAAAAGCAGGCTGGAGAAATCCAGCCAATAGAAAGCCGAGAGCCACCACCTGAATCCAAGTTCGACTAAGACGAGGGAGGCCACCCAAAAAAGCCACGGAAGCAACAAGTGCCAGAATCGATAAAGGAGTGAAATTGGCGACAATTTTGCGCCAGTATAGCTGGGAAAACTTTCCCAATGTTTCCCCAAAGGATGCAGTTGGAGGAGATCCAGCCGGAGGTGCAGGCGGATCAAGAAGCTCTTGGGGAGCCGCACCCATAGCCCGACCCACAGTTTTCAGAAGCTGGTCTGAAAGTTTGCCTGAATACTGGCTACGATTGACCGAATAAAAGAACCCTTCCTTTGTACTTGTAAAACCCCAGTTCATAGGGGGGTTCGTCTCTGATGCCAAAGGCATATAGGAGTAGGGCAATAGCCCCATCATCACCGCCAAAAGAACCCACAATCCCATTCTCCAGTGAGTCAATTTTCGCCTAATGATCACCCATAAAACGAGTGCAACTCCCACACACCAAGCAAAACGGACTGAGGAGTGCCACGTAGCGGGTTCACCTGAAATACTTCCGAAACCCAAGTAAACGAGTGCCGCTGCACCACAAAGATAAAGAAGGCCCTCCGCCAAAAGATCTCGCCGCACTAAAAGCATGACGACGACCGGAAGTGGTGCCAGAGCAATCATTAAATGGTGATTACTCATTCCAAGGGCAAAGAAGAAAGCAGACCATGCCAATCCGTTTGTCCACGCGGGTTCTCTCACCCAACGATAGAGAACCCATATGTAGAACATCACAACCAAGACGTGTAATCCGTACACCTCGGCGATGACCGCCTGCGACCACATCGAAACACTACATGCGAGTGCGACTGCCCAAGCGATGGCCAAAATCTGAGCAATCCGTTCTCTTACCCCAACCCAGCGCAAAGAATTGCAAAGGATAAGCCCAACAATCCCGACGGCAAAGGCCGAACAAAAACCCGAGAAGAGGTTTATTTCCCATGCTCCGTTTCCAAATGGAAAGAGTTTAAAGATATGAGCCCCAATCGTCCAAAGAGGATACCCAGTGGGATGAGGAACCCCCACATGAGCAGCTGCTGTTAAAAACTCGCCAGAATCTAAAAGACCGACATTGGGCTGAGTCGTAAAGAGGTAGATAAACTGCGCAACGAACCAGCCAACCCCAGCTGCAATCCAATCCGCCCGTTCAAACGGCCATTGCCAACGAATTTTTTCCGGCAAGGCAACTTGGCTCAAGGAAATATCCTCCGTACTGATAATTGAAGCACCCTTTTTGCAGCTTCAAGCGCAATGTGAGGAGACATTTTCGAGTTCCCTTCCCTTCTCTCTGTGAAAATGATTGGCACTTCCACAATCTTGAATCCCGCCTGCCACGCGAAGAAGTGAAGCTCGACTTGGAAGCCATACCCTTGGGCAGTGAATTGCTCCCAATCCAATTCTTCCAACACACGACGCCTGATCGCTTTAAAGCCACTGGTCGGATCGGTCATGGGTAAACCCGTCAAGTTCCTCGCATACCAACCCCCAAAAGTACTGATCCAAAGACGGCTCTGTGGCCAGTTAAGAATTCGTATTCCATTTAAGTAGCGTGAGCCGACTGCCATATCAGCCCCTTCACTTAAAGCCTCCAAAAGTCGAGGAACATCCGCTGGATCGTGAGACAGGTCAGCATCCATTTCGACAACAGCATCATATCCCATTTTCAGAGCCCATTGAAAAGCAGCACGATAGGCTGAACCTAAACCCGCTTTTCCAGGACGTTCCAAGATATAAATTCGTTTACCGTACATCG
>JBBAWA010000099.1:0-1487 GCA_040397425.1 Methylacidiphilales bacterium | reverse complement strand
TCCCACCACTTTTTCCAAGTTTCCTTAGAATTTGAAAAGCGCAGATAAGCAGCCCCAGCTAAAACAAATATCCAGCCCCCAAGCCCAAGTCCCAACGAAAGGGAAACCCAGATTGGAGGAACGAATGCGAAAGCAACCTCCCGAACCCCCTCGCTAACTCTTATTCCACATAAGGCTACTGCAACCCTCTGGACCTCGCTCTTCACACCATCAACAACTACATGCCAGTCGGGATGCCATGCTTGCGTCAATACTAGCCAGCCGGATGCCCCCTGGGGTGATATTTTCCAAAGATTTGGTCCCTCATGGCGGCACGTGGAAGAATCAAATAACCGAAAGGGAGTTCCTTCCTTGTCTCTGAATCCGGGAGTTAACTCCACCTCCCCATTCTCTGGGTTCATGATTCCCGCCAAATCCGGATCGTTCATCTCGATTCCCTGAATTTCAACAGGCAAGAAATAAAGCCGAACCAATCCCAAATCCGCCCTGGTGTACTCATATTTGGAGGGCGGAATTGACACGTAGTTGTAAGCAAGAAACCCCGGAGCAAGAGAGTTTGGATTCTCAAGAATTGTGAAGAATGGATTCTCGAAGATGGTCGGATACTCCTGTTTGAAAGCAGCCTGCAACTGCTCGGACGTGTCGACATCCTTTCGATCCAAAAGAATATATCGCACCCCCTGTAAGCTTAGTGAAACTTTCATAAAATCGGCACTTGAACCCCCCGCATCCTGAACTGCTCGAATCCCTTTGCTCATAAAGTAGGCCTGAAAAGCTTCAGTAGAAATTGGCCTGCCCGTCAACTGAGGTAATTGCGTGTAAAAATAGCGCCCAGAAAGTGGCAGAATCGATCCAGGTTTCTGCTGGCCCTTGAGGAAGGATGCAGCCTCCAGAAAGCCTTCGTAGGTTCCGACTTCAAGTCCGGGCTTAAAGAACTTGGCGTAATAAGGACTGAAATCGAGCGCAGCAACAATCATGACGACCGCAGGAAGCCAACTTCTCGTTTTTCCAGGACAAAACCGTGTAACGGCGAGTCCCCCAACCCCTGCAAGGCAAAAGGCTCCGCCAACCTGCCAGAACGACCAAGGAGCACGCACGGTTCCTGCCAGAGGAATTAGTTCAAAGAGGCGAAAACCTGGAAGAAGCATATATACTACCAAAGCAAGCGCGAAGGTCGGCCACTTCCACCGTCCATTGGGCCAAATCAACGCAAGAACAACGATCGGCCCCAAAGCACTGATCCAGAAAATGGGCAGAACCCAGTCCTGAATTCCCTGAGCCGATTTCAAAAACTCTATGATTCCTCCAAAGCCGCTACGTGGCCCTAAGCTGAACCATTGGACGAGAAGAAAAAGAGCGATAAAGAGTTTGATGGGACCGTCTAGATTCGATTCCGACCCACGCCGACGAACCTCGAGAGCTAAAGCTGTGGCAAGGACTACAATGATCCCCAAGTAGAAGCCACCCTCATCCACTGTGAAGTTACC
>JBBAWA010000098.1:4423-5498 GCA_040397425.1 Methylacidiphilales bacterium | reverse complement strand
GCCAGAGTGATGAGGTTGGTTAAGTCCATAGCGTTTCCTTTCGGTTGTGTGATTTTAGCTTGGGAGGAGGGTTGGGCGAGACTCAAACGATAGCGGGGAAGAGGGTTGGGGCGAAGCCACGCGGGTTCTAGGGCGGCTCCGAGAAGAAAGGCGAGAAGGATGGTCTGAAGTAAACGTGGGACGACGCGCCAAGGTCCGGGGCTTTGGGGGTTGGGGATGGGGAGCCATCGCCACAGGCCAAGGATGATGAACCAAGAACCGGCAAGAAGGAGGAGGGCTCGGAGTAGTAGAAGGGGTTTTTCCCAGCGGAGAACAAAGGGGAAAAACTGAGTCGGAAAAGGAAACTGGTGAGTGAGGACGGGGCAGTGGCGTTGGACTAGGAGTTCCACAGCACCCTGACCTTGAGCTATGGCGGTGGAGAGGGATTTCCAGGGTTGAGTGGGGGTTGGAGGCAGTCGTGCAAGGCGGCTGGCGGGTCCCGCCCAAAGAGTGGCCATGAGGAGAAGATCTGCGGGCTCGGAGGGAGCGCGGATTTGATCGGACAACCAGTGAAGAGCTGGCAGAGAGTCGATGGTGGCAAGAAGTTTTCGGAGAGAATCGTATTCGTAACGTCGGGCGAGAGACAAAAGAGATAGGAGGCAGGGTTGGAGAGGGCGCAGAGAGTGATCCGAAAGAGATTGTTGGGTAAGGATTTTGATGTCTCCAGCTACGTTGGGAGTGAAGGCGCTGGTATCGACAAGATGTGCAGTGAGAAGAAGGATGGCTTCGAGGGGTTGGCCTCCGGGGCTTTGGGCGGGAAGGAGAGGTGGTAAAGGGGGGAGGGGAATTGCATCCATAAGAGATTGGACGCTGGGTGATGGATTGGAGCGGAGATGATCGCGTAAACGTATGCGAACGGGTTCCCGAAGCAGAAGGGAGAGTGCGGGTGGGGGTTGTGTGGTGCTCTTTTCGAAGGCTAGACCCGAGGTGGCGAGAATAAGTTCGAGCCGAGGGTCGCGTGTTCCGAGCCAGGCTAGGTCTTGGCGGGAGGAGAGGAGGGAGCGGGCGTTGGCGACGAGAGAATCGCTTTCGGGGA
>JBBAWA010000098.1:1851-4323 GCA_040397425.1 Methylacidiphilales bacterium | reverse complement strand
GCTTCACGTGCGAGATCCGCTGCGGTGCGGGTGAGTGAACCGGAGCGACCGATCCAAACGACCTCTTGTTCGCGACGTGGATGGGGCACGCGAGAGACATCCAGAAGGGTCATATCCATTGTAACGCGTCCGAGGATTGGGCAAAGGCGACCTTGAACGAGAGCGTGGCCACAGGACGAGAGAGAACGAGGAAGTCCGTGTGCGTAGCCTGTTGCAACGGTAGCGACTCGCATATTTCGTGGAGCTCGGAATGTAGCCCCATAGCTGATGGATTGTCCTCGTGTGACATTTCGAACGATAAGAATGCGAGATTTCCATGAGAGTACGGGCTCAAGGTGGGGCGTGGAACGGCCCAAAGGAGAGTAGCCATAAAGGCCGAGTCCAGGCCGGGCGTGGGTCGAGGAGAGGGATAGGGATCGAAGTACAGCGGCAGTGTTGGACCAGTGATGGGGCAGGCTTTTTGGTAAAAGATTAGAGCGAACGAGTTGGCGTTGAGTGAAGGCAGGGCTCGAATCGGCACAGGCGAGATGGGTAAAGGTTCCCACAAGATCGAGAGAGGGATGTTGTGCGATAAAAAAAAGGAGTTGAGTGAATTCTGCGGGTGTCGCACCGAGGCGGTTCATTCCTGTTTCGAGTTTGGCCTGAACTCGTGCCGTTTTACGGGTGCGGAGAGTTGCACGCAGAAGCTCTTGGGCCTCGGTCAAGGAAGAGAGGGTCACAGTGAGTTGATGTTCAAGGGCCGTCTTGAATTCAAAGGGAAGAGTGGAGCCTAAGAGAAGAATGGGGTGGCGAATGCCTGCTTTACGTAGTTGAACTCCTTCCGATACGCAGGCCACGCCAAACTCTTCACAACCCGCCTGCACCAAGGTGCGCGCGACAGGAATGAGTCCGTGGCCGTATGCATTGTCTTTGATAACAGCGAGGATTTTGTTTTTCGGAGGAAGGCGCCGTCGAAGAGTGCGAAGGTTGTTGCGGAGAGCAGGCAGGGATATTTCGCACCATGTACGGGCGTTGCGATCAACCTTCATTGAGGGAATCGTAGGGATGGAGGTGGCAAGGTGAGAGTTAAAAAAGGGGGGTACGGGAGGGGGCGACGGCAGGGCGAAGATGAAGAGGAGCTAAGGGCAGATCGGGTTCCAGTGGCGATGAGACGAGGGAGGCCAGAAGATGGAGGGCGGAAGGGTGGGCGATTTTTGGAACATTTGCCAAACCGTCTGGAGTCACGGCTAGTGTGCATCGCGACAGGAGTTCGGGGAGATGGCTCATGGGGTGAACTGTGGTGGGACGGCAGAGTTTCCCGTGGTCGTAGAAGGTGGCAAAGACATCGCCTCGGCGGGCATCGGAAAAAATCCCCAGATGAGTGACTTCGGGAAATTGCTGAGCGATGGCGTGGGTGCTACGGATGGGCAGAACTGGGCAAGACCAAGAGGCGGCGATCCCTTGCGCGCTAGCAATCGCGGCGCGTATTCCAGAAAAGGAGCCAGGGCCAACCCCTACGAGGATCTGGTCGGCAGGAGAGGAGAGAGGAAGATTGTTCTGTAAGGAGGGAATTAAAGATGAGGCAACTGTTCCGGAGAGAGTCCCGGAGTGAAGGACTTTCTGATCTTGGGCCCAGACCCAAGTCACGTTCGGGGTAGAAGCTTCGAGGATGAGGCGGTGCATGGTGTAATTTTGTCGAGGGATAGGGTTGGGAGCGAAGAAAAAGTTAAGGGTTTGGCTTTGTTTCCATCTCGGAGAGAATCGGAACGGGTTCCCCGTCGGGGCGATAGTCGAGTTCTGGCCCTCCACCACGGATCAGGCGTATTTCGAACATTCCATACTGAAACTTGAGTTTGGCAAAAACGGGAATTCGGCGCGCATCGTCAGTGATCCACATTCTCATCCATCCTTTGTGACGGGTAGAGGGTCCATAAGGCTCACCGAAGATTTCAATCAAGCGGCGGGGGGGGTCGTCCTCGATTTCGAGCATGCCGATTTGGGAGCAGGATATTTTTGCAAAAAGAGGTTCTTTGTTTTCAATGACTTGCCATGTGACGGTGGTACCGGGTTGCCATGGATAGGTCCGGACATGGTAGAGCATGGAACCAAAGTCCTCATACGGACCTTCGAGGAGATCGAAATTTTCCTCGGCTTTACCTGGGGCGGGAAAGAAGCGTCCCAATCGAACCGAGTAGTCGGGTTGGGTGCGTCGATTTCGGATGTTTCCTCCTTCGTTACGATCTTGAATGTATTCGGTAGTCCTCCAGGGGTTAAGCTGAGTCAGTGAAGTGATTCGAGTGCGAATTGGATAGAAGGCTTCGATCGGACCGCGGGAGCGAAGGAAAAGCTCAAATCTCTCGACCCCTTCGCGTTTGGGCTCGGTTCGAGCTGTGAAGGTAGCTTCAGCGGCGTCGATCGGTCCCCACTGAATCAAGTAGGTTAATTTTTCTCCCTCTGGCCAAGGAAAAGAGGAGGGGGTTTGGGCCAAAGATA
>JBBAWA010000098.1:0-1751 GCA_040397425.1 Methylacidiphilales bacterium | reverse complement strand
TTGAAGGAGTGGAGAACGGCCCTGTTGAGTTCCACAAGAGCACGATCTTTCCAAAGAGTGGCAGGGCGGGAGGTGTCGAGCCGGAGTCGGCGGGCAACTTCGGGAAGGAGGTTGTAGCGGTTTTCATCGGCGAAGTTGCGGGCACCAATCTCCGTTTCCATATACCAGCCACTGAAGGGAGCGGCCGGGAAGGAGATGCCACCGATTTCAAGGCGCATATTGGAAACGACCGGGAGGGCTACCCAGCGGAGATGGAGAGAGTCGAAGCAGGCAGAGTCGGGATGACGGATGGAGACCTCCAGAGTTTCTTTTTTTGGGGGAGGAAAAAGATGAGGCTTTTTTCCTGGAAGGGAAATCACGATCGGGAGGAGGTCGAAGGGGGTACGTTTTTTGGGTGGAGTCCAACCGAGCTTGAGGCAGAGGTCGGTAAAATCCGCTTCGGCTGGATCGCCCAGAATCTGTTTTTTATTCATTCGGTAGCCGGCGTATCGGCTGAGCTGGTAGTTCCAGATGCGCGGGCCTCGGCCCTTCGAATCGGCGGGAGGAAATACGGTGACTGTGGATCGTATGGAGCCGTGGTGAGTTGCGTGTTGAAGGTGCTGAAGGCAAGCGTGGTAGATCTCTTCTTCGGTTTTGGCGTTCCGTGCATCTATAACATCCAGCTTGGACCAGAAAAATCGACCGACGCAGCGAACACTGTTTCGCCAAGCCAGCCGACAACCGTAGCTGAGTTCAGGAAAGGTAAGAGAGTAAGTGCCCGTTTTCTTGATGGATTGTGCGACTTGGTAGAGGCGGGCATGAGGGACTGGGGGTGCCTCTTTTTCGGATTGAAGAAGGCGTAGGAAAGCGTCGGCGGATTGGGTAAGCGGAAGGGGCTTGCGTCGACCGGTGAGGCGCAGACGTTCTGAAAAGGCAAGAAAGGGGCAAGAGGGCATTTTCGAAGTCTACTCCTTCACACCTCGGCGTAAAATCTCTCTCCTTGGAAAAATCTTTGCTTTTGTAAATCGGGTAAGTTGCGAAAACAGATAGCTTCATGGAAAAGAGATGCAGCGTTTTGGTTGTGGGAGGGGGAGGTAGGGAGCATGCCTTGGGATGGAAATTTGCCCAAGATAAGCGGATTGAGAAAATCTGGTTTGCGCCTGGGAACGCGGGAACTGCCCAAGTGGGAATTAACCTGCCCTTTGCCTCAACCGATTTGGATGGGATTACAAGCTGGGCGGTCAAAGAGAGGCCCGGGCTGGTGGTGATAGGCCCGGAGGTCCCTCTTTGTGCAGGTTTAGCGGATCGGTTGCGAGGGGTGGGGATTCGGGTGTTTGGGCCTGGGGCGAAGGGCGCGCAGTTAGAGGGGAGTAAATCGTTCTGCAAGGATCTGCTGGTTCGCCAAAAGATTCCAACGGCCCGTGCGGGGTCGTTTACAACGATGAAGGAGGCTTTGGATTTTTTGGAGGGGATGACCTTTCCTGTTGTGGTGAAGGCAGATGGTTTGGCGGCAGGAAAGGGAGTGGTGATTGCAGAGAGTCAACCTGAGGCTGTGCATGCGATGAGGGAGATGTTGGAAAATCGGGTGTTTGGGGATGCGGGGGCAAAGGTGTTATTGGAGGAGTTTTTAGTGGGGGAGGAACTCAGTTTGCACGCGGTGACGGATGGCAAAAATTTGGTTTTTTTACCAAGTGCACAGGATCACAAGCGGGTGGGGGAGGGAGACACGGGTTTGAATACGGGCGGAATGGGTGCGTACGCGCCCGCCCCGC
>JBBAWA010000097.1:0-5642 GCA_040397425.1 Methylacidiphilales bacterium | reverse complement strand
AAATCCCCTGCCCGTAACCCGTGGCAGATCCCTCTTTTCGTCTTTTCAATAAAATCACAAAACTCTGCCACCTCCTTCACCTTGATATCCTTCCCGCTGCGGATCGCATCCAGAGCTTGAACCCGGTTCTTTCCTCCGAAGAAAAACTCCTCGTAGGCCCGTTCCAACGCCTTTCTTCCTTCAACCCCTAACCCTGACCTTCGAATCCCCACCAGATTCAGCCCGCATACCGCATTCGTGGCCACCGCCATACAGTAGGGCGGCAAATCCATTCCGATCCGAGTCTGCCCCCGAACCATCGCCAACTTTCCAATCCTCACAAACTGATGTACTACCACCGCACCACCCAGAAATGCCTTTTCCTCCACCTCCACATACCCCGCCAACATCACCCCATTCACCAGAACCACCCCGTCCGCCAATCGACAGTTATGTGCTACATGTGCTCCAACCATGAGGAAACAACCATTTCCAATCTCTGTACTCGTTCCGTCCTTCGTCCCTCGATGAACGGTCACATACTCTCGAAAAATATTCCCCTCACCCACAATCACGCCCGACTTAGCCCCCTGGTAAGCGATATCTTGCGGTTCTCCACCAATGACTGCACCCACTCCAATCCGATTTTTTGCCCCCATAACCACCCTTCCCTCTAAAACTGCCCTTGGACCCACAACACACCCCTCACCCAACTCTACCTCTGCTCCTAGAATCGCTCCTGGCCCCACGACACAACCCTTCCCCAACTTGGCTCCCTTCTCCACAATCGCCGTCGGATGAATTTCACTCACAGATATCCTGCCTCCTTAAAACTATAGTACCCAGGTCGGCCTTCACGCGCGACGCCGATAATTACGTGATCCTGTAAAACCACTCCGACCGTTTTTGCCCCATCCCGTAACCTCCGAGTGAAATCCAAATCCGCAGGACTCGGCGCAGGGTCTCCCGAAGGATGATTATGTACCACAACCAAGGCATAAACCGCTTCCGACCCCAACGCCTCACGCAAAATCTCCTGAGGTTGCACTGCAGTTTCGTTCACCGAACCCCGACTCACCTGCGCCCGCCGCAAAAGCCTCAGTTTTGTGTTTAATAAAAGCACCCACACCTCCTCACGATCTTTCCTCCTCAACTCAGGACCCATTAACTCTTCCACTCGGGCTGGAGTGTCCAGCAACCCACCCGAAATCTCCGCCACCCCCACCCGCCTTCCTAACTCAATCGCGGCTGCGACCTGACACGCCTTGGCGATCCCCAATCCCTTGAAATCTTTTTGGAGAGTTTTCGGAGTAATCCGCGCCAATCCCCCCAACCCCTCCCTAGAACCTAAAATCTGTGCTGCCAACTCCACCGCTGACTTACCCGGCAACCCCGTCCGTAAGAGGATCGCTAACAATTCCGCCGCCCCCAAGGCCTCCGGACCTTGACTCATCAACCGCTCCCTCGGTCTCTCTCCCGAGGGTAATTCCCGGATTCTTGCCATCCTCAGGTAGGATAAACGGAGCAACCTTCCCCCTCAAGAAGGGAGGAATGTTCGCCACAAGCTCCACTTCGTTCCCCTCGTACCTCTTTTCAAGAATTCTCCCCGCTCGGGTCAACAAAGCTAAAAGCGCCCCTTCACTCTGAGGGACCCGAATCCGAACCCGGATGCTCCATGCCGTCAACATCGAGGCCAATTCCGACAAAAGGTTTGGGATTCCTTCTCCCGTCTTCGCTGAAATAACTACCCCATGGGGCGCTGTCCTTGCCTCCCATTCCAAAGTTGTCCAGTTCTCCAATCGATCCGCTTTGTTCCATACCGTAAGGGTGTGTTTGTCCCCCGCCCCAATCTTCTGCAACACCTCATCGACTGCTTTCCTCTGCTGTTCCCGCTGAGGATGACTCGCATCCACCACATGAATCAAAACATCTGCAAAAGCCACCTCCTCCAAAGTCGACTGAAAAGATTCCACAAGATGAGTCGGAAGTTTCTTTAAGAATCCGACCGTATCTCCCAAAAGCACCCGCACTCCGTTCGGCATCCGAAACTGCCGTATCGTTGGATCCAACGTTGCAAAGAGACGATCTTCCGCCACCACTTCCGAGTGGGTCAATCGGTTCATCAAGGTCGACTTTCCCGCATTCGTATAACCCACTAAAGCCGCAACAGGCCAATGTTGCCGCATCCGACCTTCCCTTTGAATCATCCGATGCTTCCTCACCTCTGCCAAATCTCTCTCCAAACGAGTGATTCGCTCCTGCACACGACGCCGATCTACCTCCAACTGCGTTTCTCCCGGTCCCCGCATCCCAATTCCACCGGACTGCCTCGATAAGTGAGTCCACATACCCGTCAATCTCGGCAACAGATAAACCAGCTGGGCCAACTCGATCTGCAACTTTCCTTCCTTCGACTTCGCCCGCTGCGCAAAGATATCCAGAATCAACTGGGTTCGGTCCAGCACCTTACAGGAAAAGATTCCTTCCAAATTCCTCGCCTGTGCGGGACTTAACTCGTCATCAAAGATAATTGTGTCCGCTTTTTTTGCCTTCGCAGCCAACGCAAGCTCCGCCGCTTTTCCGCTGCCGATATAGGTAGGCGCAACAGGGTGATCCAGTTTTTGGGTCGCCCGATCAGCTACTTCCCCACCCGCGCTCTGAACTAGCAAAGCCAACTCATCCAAGGACTCGCCCACCTCGTACCGACCCGATTTTTGAGTCTCTAAACCCACCAAAAAGGCTCGCTCCATCGCCTTGTCCCGACCCGTCGTCACCATCATTTCGGAATAGCCCCCCCCTCCAGCGCTCGCACCAGCATCTCCACCCCAGCTTTTGGTAGGGGCTCTCGGGGATCAATCTCGATAACCCGAACTGTAGGAATTCTCCGAAACCAGGTCAATTGACGCTTCGCATACGCCCTCGTCGCTGACACAATTTTGTCACACGCCTCCTCCCGTCCGATTTTTCCGCGAATCACTTCCGCCACCTCTCCATAACCAATCGCACGCGATCCCGGACACCCTTCCCAACCAGGCCGACCCATCAATCCCTTCACCTCATCAATCCACCCGCCACTAAACATTCCCTCAACACGCTTTCGAATAACCTCTGCCAAGAGTTCGATTGGAGGAACAAGACACCATGTTTCCACCTCGGCCATCAAACCATTTGTCATTTCCTGTTTTTGCCATTCGGACATCTTTCTTCCTGTCTGTTCCCAAACAGCCAAAGCTCGTACTACCCTCCTCCGATTCTGTAAGTCGGCCTTCTCGGCCCACACAGGATCGGTTTTGAGAACAGTTTCAGCCAACTCCTCTGTCGTCTTTTTCTCCAGATTCTCTGCGGTGGCACGATCGGTTCCCGGAGCTTTTGATAGGCCCTGGGTCATCACTCGGTGATACAATCCAGTTCCCCCAACCCAAATAGAATTCACCTTCCTTCCCTCAAGATCAGTAAGAACCAGCCGCGCCTCGTTCCCATAGTCCGCGGATGAGAAATCCTGCTCCGCTTCCACCAGATCGATCAGATGATGCCGGACTTTTCCCTGCTCCTCCTGAGTCGCTTTTCCTGTTCCAATATCCAAACCCCGATAGATCTGAAACGCATCTACAGAGGCAATTTCCACTCCGGTCTGCTCAGCCAACGTCATCGCCAATCGCGACTTACCCGCCGCCGTAGGTCCAAGAAGAAAAATCACCCCCGAATCTAACTCCAGTCCCCTGCTCCTGCTGCGCCTTTGACCCGCCAAACATTGACCAACTCCTTCGAAAGTTCATTCAGAAAGCGTGAGGGTGTCTGCCAAGAATCCCCTCCCTTCCCCATCCGTAACCTTGGATGAGTCAGATACAATTCATCCTTTGCCCTTGTGGCTGCCACATAAAAGAGTCGCCTCTCCTCCTCTTCCCCTTCTGGAGTCTCCATAGAACGACTCGATGGGAACATTCCCTCGCACAACATGATGACAAATACTGTTCCATACTCCAATCCCTTGGCCTGATGAATCGTACTCAACTTCACCGCTTCCTCCCCCTCATCCCGCGAACGTTGAGCCACTTCAGTCTCCGTATTACCCAAAAGAGCTAACTGGCCTAGAAACTCCGCAAGATCCGTATACCCAGCCGCATAATCCTCTAACTGCCGCAAATCATCTAATCGATTTGCTGCATTCGCGTACTTTGCCTTCACATAATCCCCATAACTCCCCTCCACCACGATCTTCACCTGCTCCGAAGGATCTTTTCCTTTGAGCTGAGACAGAGTTTGCACCATCTGACTCCAACCCTTTGCCCCTTTCTCTGGCACCTTCAGCTGCCCCAGCCCCTTACCGGACTGAACCTCCTGCCACATCTTGGTCGCCGACCTCGGCCCCACCCCAGGCAACAGCTTTGCCATTCTATGAAAAGCCACCTCGTCTTTTGGATTTAAGGATAACCGCAAATGGGCCGCCACGTCCTTGATATGAGCCTGCTCGAAGAACCTAAGCCCAGAAGTGATCGTGTAAGGAATGTTTCTCCGCGTTAACTCCAACTGCATCTCCATCGCATGAAAGTGGGCTCGATACAAAATGGCAATGTCAGACAGATTTGCACCCTCCTCATGCAGCTCCAGAATCCGCTGCGCCACAAAACTGGCCTGTTGCCCCCCGTCCTCCAGTGCCACCACCGCGGGTTTCACACCCGCCTCCCGTACGGCCTTCAGATTCTTTGGAAACTGCTTTGGATTATGAGAAATCGAATGATTCGCCAGATCCAGAATCTGAGGAATGCTTCGATAGTTTGTCTCCAGCCTGACCATCTTGGTTCCAGGATGCCGTTCGGGAAAACTCAATATATGCTCTACCTTGGCGCCTCTCCACGAGTAGATGCTCTGCGCATCGTCTCCTACCGCCATAATTTGATGGTGCCCTCCCCCAATCGCATCCACAAAGTCTGACTGCAAACGGTTTGTGTCCTGATACTCGTCCACCAGCACATGCTGAAACCTGGCCCGATACTGCTCTTTCAAATCCCCCTCTTGCTCTAAAAGACGTAATGGCAATGTCAGGAGATCGTCATAGTCCATCGAGGAGCTGTCCCTCTTTCTACGCAGATAGATCTCCCCCACTTTCGTGATCCAACTCTCGAACTCCGTGAAGTACCCAAACTGACTTTTGAGAATCGATCCACAATTCGTTCTGTGATTTGCCGCTAAACTAAAGATCTCCGCCAAGACTTGAGCCTTCGGAAACCTCTTGTCCTTTGGATCCACTCCCGCCTCACCGAGACTGGCCGAAATTAGATCTTCCGCATCCTCTCGGTCTAAAATGGTAAAGTCTTTCGGGTAGCCCACCCGATCTGCATGACGTCGCAAGATTCGGTTTCCCACATGATGAAAAGTCCCCCCCCAGAGACGGGAAAGATCGTGCGGCAACAAAGACCCGACACGCGCCAACATCTCTTTCGAAGCTTTGTTGGTGAAAGTAAGAAGAAGAATGCTTTCTGGTGCCACCCCATGCTCCACCAACCACGCCACCCGATAGGTTAAAGTCCGGGTCTTTCCACTCCCCGCACCCGCAATCACCAACATCGGACCTGGAGACGCCGTGACAGCTTCCAGTTGTTCGGAATTTAGCTCCTTGGCGTAATCAATCGTTGGCCCGTCGCCCGATCTGACCGCTTCCTTTA
>JBBAWA010000096.1:0-5651 GCA_040397425.1 Methylacidiphilales bacterium | reverse complement strand
TACCGGATTTGTGTCGACTCCTCTCCCCTCATGGAAAAACCCCTCGCAGCAACGGCAGGACTCGGTTGGCAGGGAAAAAATACCCTCCTCATTCACCCGCAACACGGCCCTTGGTTAATGCTTGGCTGCATCCTCACCAACCTAAAATTTACCCCTGACTCTCCCTCAAGTGACCACTGCGGTACTTGCACGCGTTGCCTCGATGCCTGTCCAACCCAAGCCTTTCCTCAACCCTACGTTCTGGATGCTCGGCGCTGTCTGGCATACCTCACCATAGAACACCCTGGCTCGATTCCTGAGGAATTCAGGCCTTTCGTTGGAGACCGGCTTTTTGGGTGTGACGAGTGCCTAGATGTCTGCCCATGGAACCGTCACGCCCAGCAATCACGCGAACTCAGCTTATCACCCATTCCCAGATCTGATCTTCCAGAAATGCTCGAATGGGATGAGACCCGCTTTCGAAAAGAGTTTCGTGGCACACCCATTTTTCGCCTCAAACGAGGAAGATGGCTAAGAAACATATGTGTCGTGCTTGGAAACATCGGAACAACTGATGACATTCCCGCACTAGACAAGGCAACGCAGGACAAAGATCCTTTAGTTCAAGAACACGCCCTTTGGGCCAAACATCAAATTATGAAGAGAATCGAAAGAGGCCAGAACTAGGACTTGGGTTTCTTATCTGCCTTTTCGACAGGAGGAAGAAGCGTTTTCAACTCCTCCGTCTTGGGTTTCGTGTCTTCCGCTTGAGGAGCAGTCACCTGTTCCCCCGTTAAGTATCCTTTTTCAACGAGTGAATCAGCGAAAGTCGAATTCGCATCTGGCGGGTAAATGCGATAGGCAGAAGTGACAAATTCGGTCGCTGCGACCTTATCATTCCTGTGAAAAGCCTCAGCCGCTTTAGAGAAATAGTAAATCGGGCTATTGGGACTGGGCTTCAGTGAATCGAGAAAGCTATTCGCTTTTGATGTATTTCCTCCCAAAAGATCGCAAAGATAAATTTTGTAAAGACCAAGGTCATTACTGGGTTGGCTATTGATGAAAATCTGGAACTTCTCGCGTGCCTCCGGATATTTATTATTGAGAAACAGAACCTCTCCCAAATTAAACTGAGCCATAGGAAGATCGGGTTGCAATTTAAGGGCGAGCCGAAACGCCTCCTCTGCCTTTGCCCAATCCCGCTTTCTCGTAAAAATAGCTCCACGTAGATTAGCGTTGCTGGCTTGATTGGGTTTAGCTTGATCCGATAGCTCCAAAGCTGCCAAGGCCCCATCCAAATCATTACGTGAAAAAGCTTGGGCAGCCTTCACATAAGTCGCGCGGTACCGCTCCTCTCCGTCCGCTGGTAACGCCTCCTCAACCTTAGGTTTAGGTACAGAAACCTCCTCGGATCGACTTTCCTTCTTTCCGCACGCGCTCAAACCCAAAGAAAATGCAAAACCAAGGACAAGAAGGGCAAACCTCATACTTCTAATCTCCCAGAACAGATAGTGTGGCTCAAACCAATTTTACTGGTCTTTTCAAAAGCACCCCATCGGGCAAAGTTGGTTTCCATGAAATTTCTTGTCACAGGGGGGGCGGGCTTTATCGGAAGCCATCTTGTCCGCCGCCTCCTGAACCACGGACCAGTCACTGTTCTCGATAATCTGTGTTCAGGAAAACGTAAAAACCTGGCCGATCTAAAATACGACTGGATCGAAGGTTCCATCCTAGATCCACACCTTCTCGCCCAATCCCTTGTCGGAGTGACCCATGTCTTCCACCTCGCGGCTATGGTTAGCGTTCCTGAATCAGTCCAAAACCCATTGGAATGCCAGCGGATTAATATCGACGGCACTCGCCAACTTCTTGAAGCCGCCGCACACGCAGGTGCCCAACGTCTCGTCCTAGCTAGCTCCTGTGCTATCTATGGGAACGAACCCACCATGCCGAAAGTTGAAACTCTGCCTCCTGCCCCTGCTAGCCCCTATGCCGAGTCAAAACTTGCAGGCGAAAAGCTCTGCTCGGCCGGCCCCCTATCAGCAGTATCACTGCGTTTTTTTAATGTCTACGGCCCGAACCAAGACCCTCGTGGACCTTACGCAGCCGCCGTTCCCAGATTTTTTGAGGCCGCCCTAGCAGGAACTCCACTTACCCTTCACGGAGATGGCCTGCAAACTCGGGACTTCGTTTTTGTCGACGATGTAACCTCAGCCCTCACCCACGTTGCCTTTCATCCCGAACTTCAAGGAGTCTTCAACGTCGCATCAGGCCAATCCACATCCATCCTCCAACTTGCCCAAGCCATCTTATCCCTAACCCGTTCCTCCTCCCCCATCACTCACACCTCTGCACGCCCCGCCGACGTTCGCTTCTCCTCCGCATCCATTCAGCGAATCGGTGCAACGGGTTGGTCTCCTAAATTTTCACTCTCACAAGGCTTGCCGCACCTGCTTCCAAAAAAGTAAATCATTCCCACCCTCCTTTTCTCGCCCCCACCCCCCTTCTCATCGTAGAGTGTCCCCCTGCCCGGGTGGTGGAATGGCAGACACAAGGGACTTAAAATCCCTTGGGGAGAAATCCCCGTGCGGGTTCGACCCCCGCCCCGGGCACACTTTCTTTTCCCTATCCCCGTTCCAGAGTTGCCCCACTCCCCGACGTGTGTATTTTCGTAACCCTATGGCTGACAAGACCCGCATATTAAAAGAAAACGTCCCTGGCAAATGGTACGTCGACGATAGCTGTACTCCGTGCCACGTATGCCTCGAAGAAGCACCGAAGCTTTTGAAATATAACGAGGACCAAACCTACGTCTATTTCTTCAAACAGCCCGAATCTTCTGAGGAGTTGGACGCCGCCCAACGTGCCCTAGATATTTGCCCAACAGGTTCCATCGGAAACGATAATTAACCATGTCCGCAACCCCCACTCCTACCTCTGCCCCTGCTTTTAATAGAAATAATCCTTTCTCCTCGAAGTTGCGCGAAAACCGGCGGTTGAACCAACACGGCTCCAGCAAAGACACCCGACACATCGTAATCGAACTCGGCTCGGACGGCCCCACGTACGTTTGTGGCGACTCCCTTGGAGTTGTCCCACGGAACCCTGAATCCTTGGTTCGTGAGTTCACTAAAAAATTGGGACTTCATGAAGACGCTAACCTGCATGAGACCCTCGCCACCTCCGCCATTCTCAATCGTGTCGGGAAAAAGTTTGTTAAAGCAGTGGCGGAAAAGGCCTCGGGCCCCTCACGTGATAAATTTCAAGCGATTTGCGCAGATGAAAAAAAACTCGATGAGTATGTTTTTGATCGAGATGTGGTCGACGTTCTACACGACGCCCCGGGAGTTCATTTGGAGCCCTCGGAAATTCCCGGCCTCCTTAACAAAATTGCACCTCGCCTCTACTCAATCGCCTCCTCACCCGATCACCGTCGGGGCGAGGTCCACCTAACCGTCGCTCTCGTCCAGTATACTTCTCACGGAAGAAATAAAAGGGGACTCGCGTCCGGATACCTTGCGGACTTACCCGATCAAGCCAAGGTACCGGTTTACGTTCAGCCCACACGCCACTTTCATCTTCCTCCTTCCGACAAGGATATCATCATGGTCGGACCTGGAACAGGAATCGCCCCGTTCCGTGCCTTTCTTCAGCACCGCGCTCAACACGGACACACGGGGCGAAACTGGCTCTTTTTTGGAGACCAACATGCCAAGAGTGACTTCCTTTACGGCGACGAATTCTCCGCAGCCCAAAAAGCGGGGCACTTGCATAAGCTCTCCACAGCTTTTTCTCGAGATCAGTCTGAAAAGATTTACGTCCAACACAGAATGGAGCAAGAGGGAGCGGAACTCTGGAAGTGGCTTGAGAACGGCGCCTACTTTTACGTGTGTGGCGATGCCAAAAGAATGGCCAAGGATGTCCACGCGGCATTACTTCAGATCGTGTCCCGACATGGCGGAAAAACCCCTGAACAGGCTGACGAGTGGGTCTCTGTTACCTTTGCAAAATCAGAAAAGCGTTATCTGAAGGACGTATACTAATTTTCATGGCTCGTCGCTCCAGTTCGGGAAATCTTTTTGTCGGATGCGTGGCGGGTGCGCTCGTGTTGATTGGCATCGCTCTCTATTTACGGGATCGCGGTCTCCTTCGACTTCCCGAACCCACCCCACAAGCTCCAGCCCAGCGGGCTGAAGATCTTGCTAAAAAGTATCCTGACGCAGAGGTCTTCTCGGCTCCCGAAGTAGATAAAAAAAAAGTGAAGTCCCCCCGCCCGTAACCCCATCGGTCCCTCCCAAACCTATCCCACCGCCCCAAATCGAAGGCCCTCCACCGCCCCCGATGGGCAAAGAAGTGCGCCGCGCAGAACCCATCGCGACCGATAAACCTCGAGATACGATTGAGATGGCGGGCTGGCAGACTCTCCTCGATCGACTAAACTTCTCTTGCGGAACGATTGACGGCCATTTCGCCAAAAGAAGTCGCCGGGCTATTACCCAATTCCAGATTCATCGCGCCCTCGCGACCACAGGCGAAATTGATATTGAAACTCGGATCAACCTAGGGAAACCGGGAGACGCCTATTCAGATTACACAGTAACAGAGGAGGACCTCCGGCACGTGATCGCTAAGCCCAAAGGTTTTTTAGCCATGAGCAAAATCCCTATTCTCGACTTCAATGACCCTTGGGAAATGCTCGCGGAAAAAACACACTCCACGCCATCTTTCCTCAAGGAGCTTAACTCGAGCGTAACAAACCTCGTCATCGGAACCCAACTCACCCTCCCCAATTTGGAAGGGACGCGAAAACTTCCACCCGTATCACGAATCGTCATTATGATTTCCGAAACGACGCTGCTGGCCTTTGATACAAATAATAAAGTCGTTGCCTGCTTTCCTTGCTCGATCGCGGCCGACAAAACCAAAGTTCCCAATCTACCCCTGACCGTAGCCAATATTGCCCCCAACCCCAACTACACGTTCGATCCCAAAGTCCTGACGGTTGTTGCGCAACAGGAGGGCATCACTAATAAGTTGGTCCTTCCTCCAGGACCCAATAATCCCGTTGGAACTGCTTGGATCGGACTTTCCCTTCAGGGCTACGGCATTCATGGCACACCTGAACCTGAAGATATATCTCGGACAGGTTCTCACGGCTGTTTTCGCCTTGCGAATTGGAACGCTTCAAAACTCGTTCGTGCGGTTCGACCGGGAGTCCCTGTCGAGGTCGTTCCGTAGGCCCGCGTCCGCATAGCTTCCTACCATTTCATCCAAACGGGCCAGTGATCACTGGGCACATCCGCACCTTGATCGACACCTGAAACAGTTCGATTCGATCCCATCTTCCTTTTCCATCCTGGCGAAAGTAAAATATGATCAAAGTCGGTTGACGGGTACCCCCTCTCTTCATCAGGCCGTACGGTCGCACCCCTCGGCCACGGCAAATCCTGTGTCGCCGATTCCCACCCTTCTGCCAGAAGCCCACGGATCGTTCTCTCTTTTAGAAACTCTGGATTCCTCAAAGAGCAGTTAAAATCTCCTGCGATAAGAATAGCGTCATGATCTGGATTGAGTTTCCGCTTTCTCCAATCCATCCGCAAATACTCGATCGCTCTCTCTCTCCTTTTTGAGGATGCCTCTCTTCCACCACGATTGCTTTTTAAGTGAACCGC
>JBBAWA010000095.1:4720-5744 GCA_040397425.1 Methylacidiphilales bacterium | reverse complement strand
ACAAGCTCAAAATATTGAACAATGCGAATATTGCTCATCTCTACACCAAATCCGCAATCAGCTTAATTCCTACGCTGCTGATATTTCGATGGACGGCTTCAATGGAAGGAGCTTCGGCGTAAAACCAAAGTGTTTGAGCAGGAGCTTGAATGAGGCCAATGGTAGCCGCACTCAGTCCGGCAAACACTTCACTGGGAACAGTGAAACCAAGCGTTTGCCCTTGTTGCTCGTTGTAATGGTTAATAACTGCTTGCACAGTGGCCTCTGGCACGTTTTCGTAATCAAGCTCAAGACTAAAGCCAAAGGGGCGATTGCCAAAGCTGCGGCGAACAGTCTTACCTGACAACGCACGATAAATCTTTGTGGGATATTCTCCCATGGTTAGTCGTCTATTAGTTGGCTTAAGCGATGGGAAGACGGCCATGATTAACGAAGACCAACGCGACGACGAGAGGAAGGAGAATTGGCAAGCTTGTCAAGAGCAATTGTTGCTCCGCGAGTGGCGCCTTCTCTCACTGATATTCTACGAGTTTCAGCCATGGCAGCTTCCAACTGAGCCCTATCAACGTATTCCACGCCATTGATGGTGGTGCTCTGGAAGCTCATGGAAAGCATTGGTGAGCCTCCGGCGCCTGCCATGTCGCTTCCCATTTTGTCGCGAATGGAGCCGTCCTGAAGCTGCACTGGAATGGAACGGCCATCGGGAAGAGGAACAATTGCTTCGTTGTACTTGCCTTCTCCTACGAGGCCGAGGGTGGGCCCGGCAACCATGCCACCATTGGCAAATGCCTTGAAGGGAACAAAACCGCCAGTAGCAATTCCACCATTGGCAAACTTGAATGCTCCACTGTAATCGGGAACATTCGGTAATGGAGCTATGCCTGCATCGAAAGATCCACCAAAACCCGCAGCATTGCTCGACGCTCCCCCGCCAGCAGCGCCTCCCATTACCCCCAGGGCTTTCAAGATGATGCCATAGATCATCATCGTGATTTGCTGAGCAATAATTTGAGCAGCCATGTCA
>JBBAWA010000095.1:2247-4710 GCA_040397425.1 Methylacidiphilales bacterium | reverse complement strand
GTGAGAGCGCCCGCTCCTGAAAGTCCTTTGCCAGCGCTGGCAAAACCTCCCATTCCTCCCAAAGCCTTCAAGATAATGCCGTAAATCATCATCGTGACTTGCTGGGCAATAATTTGAGCGGCCATGTCAAGGAAATGGTCCGCAATGCTTTGCATCATGCCGGCCAAGGCTTCTTGTGCTGATGCCGAGCCGGAAATTAAATCCTTGAATGCCGTTCCAAATGCGCTGCCGATTGCCTTTCCAGCCTCTACTGCTTGATACCCCCAGTTCGTGAGCTTGGCAAGTTCTGCCTGTGCGCTAGCCGCGCCTTCTTTGATGTAGTCAAGAGGAGATTTCGCCTCCTTTTCCTTTGGCACTCCGGCTTCCGCTTCCTTGCCCTTACCCTCGATACCGCCGCGAGCCTTTTCTAGATCCTCCAGCGCCTTCTTAAGTCGCTCTATTTGATCCGCAGACGCTCCCCTTGCCTCCGCTTCTGTAATTGCCGCTCGTGCATTTTTAATGGACAGATCAAGGCTTTCTAACTGGGTACGGACAAGTTTACGCACTTCCGCCACTTGCTTGGCACGCTCAGGAAGCATACCTTGCTGCAGTAAATCTGTTACATCCTTTTCGTAGCGCAATTGCTCGCGCTGGCCCTTGAGAAGATCTTCGATGGGGGCAAGTGCATCTTCCCTTACGCGTTTCATTTCCTGTTCCAGCTCAAGCGCATTGGCTGATTGCTTGAGTCGAGCGGTTTCGCGAAGGTCCGCTTTTTCCTTTTCTCCCTTTGCATCTTTGAGGGCCTGGTTTAGTTCACGTTGGATTACCAGTTCTTGACTAGTGTATTGAGCAAAAGCCTTGGCAATGGGATTGGTTTGCTGCATGACCAGCAAACGCTGCCGCTCTGAGAACAGCGCATCAGATGCTGCCATTGCTTGACGAGCGATTTCTTCTGCAAGACGCTTGGCGTCGTCTTTGCCTTTGGTTGTCTCTTTTGTGCCTCCGGCTGACGGCGCTTCGGGCGCTGCGGGACCTGGCATTGGCTTGTTGAGCCCAAGCCGTTTGTTCACCTCTTCTGCTTGTCTTGCCGCTTCCTTAGCTTCTCTAAGATCAATCGCCTGCTGGCCCGCTAAATTGCCAAACTGCCCACTAAGTTTACGCATTTCTGGCCCCGAGGGCACGCGAATTTGTCTGGCGCCACCCCGTGAAACTCCCGCCTGAATCATGCCAGATGTTAATGCGGTGCCCTGTAACGCAACCGATTCCTGAGAAGTAACGGTCATAGGGGCCGCTCCTCTCTTCTGTTCTGGCGTTGCACGAGCGTAGATACCTTGCAACGCCTTGCGAGCGTCGGCAGCTTTTCGAGATTCAGCTAGCACTGTTTGCACACTCATCGCCGCACCTGCAACATTTCCGGCTTTTGCTGCATCTATGGCAGCTTTTGCTGCATCTCTTGACGACTGAGCGGCATCTTTCGCCTTGTCGCTCATTGTGGCAAACGCCCCTGCGATCATTACAATCCCGCCCACAACGGCTCCAATAACAGTGCTCGCAACAAGAGCGGTTAGAGCAAGCCTCAATCCGACCATCTGCGTTGTGGTTCGAGTTGCGGCAACCCCCAACACGTTAAATGCCCCCGCCAAGGCTGTTGCTTGTTGAGCAGCGGCTCCGAACCCCAATAAAGCCGACAAACCGCGATAAAGCAAAAGCACTCCCATAAGTGCCATGGCCGCAACACGCGCCGCTTGAAAGCCAACGTAAAAAGCGGTTATCGTGGCAATGACAGATGTCAAATTTGTGCCCAAAAAATTCAGAGCAGGAGCAAGCATGCTGCCAATTGTGTTGGCAACATTCATGACAAATGTGCCCGCCTTGCTCAACTCTTGCACTAACAATTGCAAGTCTTTCACTTGTTTTGCCACTGCAGGGTCTTTAAGTGCTTCATTGAGCAATCTATAACGGGCTTCCAGTGCTGCTACATTCTGTTCTGCAGCCCTAATTTGACTGGCGCTTGCACCACCCTCGCGCAAGCTCGAGACATCTTGCCTTGCCGCTCCTAGTTGGCCCTGTACTCGCTCCATTTCTCCCATCGCAATTTGAGCGCTGGTTGAAAGTTGACGCAGTGCGTTTCCAAGTGGGCCAAGAACTGCTTGAGCAGCAATATTGGCCAAGGGGGCAAAGCTTTCCAAGGTGCGCTGGAAGTCACCTCCCACCGTGTTCAATAAGCCCTGCAAGGATTTGCCAGCGGCTTGCGCACCAGTGCCAAAGCGCGTCATCAGCTCATCACTGACTTTTGCAAATACCTCCCTAAACTTCCCCCCGACGAATACTCCGTCTTCCATTGCTTTACTAAATTCCTTCACGGACATGCCGGCGGCTTTTGCAAAGATGGCAAGAGCCCCAGGTAACACATCGCCCAATTGTCCTTTTAATTCTTCACTCATAATTTGCCCTTTGCTGGCCATTTGACCAAAGGCATAGATC
>JBBAWA010000095.1:0-2237 GCA_040397425.1 Methylacidiphilales bacterium | reverse complement strand
CATAGATCACTCGCTCCGCTTTATCTGGCGTCAGTTGAAGTGCTGCAGTAGCCGCACTAATGCCAGTAAACAGTTTTTCAATGGACCCCGAATCGAAGCCAGTGGGAGCCATGGAAGCGTAAAGTCTTGTAAATCCCGTGCGAGTGGTTTCAAGATTTAAGCCAAAGGCTCGCTGAACGTTGTCAACATAAAGCAATTCTTTTGCAAAAGTACCAGTATCCTGTGTGGCAGTTTTCAGGGAATTGTTGTATTGCTGCTGACTTTTTGCTGCGTTAAGAATTTGACCAGGCAGGCTTGTTACAAAAGCCAATCCTTTGTACGCAGTGCCGAATAAAAGCACTTGTTTTATAGCGAAACCAAACTCTCCTGCAACCTCTCTTAGTCCTCCGATCAAGGGAATCTGACTTGCAGTAAACTTAGCGGAAGTTGCTCGTGCTATGTCAAGCGCAGCATTGTATTTCTTTACATTTTCAAAATATCCCTCGGGAAGGCGCGTTGATGGACCGCCAGCAAGAGCGAGAGCTCCGCCTCGCTCAGGAGGCTGTCCAACGCCCCCAACACGATCGCTTGTACCACCAGTTCCTCCAGTAGGAGGCAATGCAAGCTGCAAAGGACTTCCAGGGAGTTGAGGGCCGCGACCGGGCTGAAAATAGTCGCGAGACATGTTTTGTGGAACGGTGCCAGCGCCAAATCCCCCTTGTCGCAAAGTTGTTTGCAATGATTGCTGAATGCGTCGAATATATTGACCCGGCGATTCGTTCGGTCCTGGCAGGTCTGCAATATTTACTCCGCCCGCAGTGCTAAATAAATTGAGATATTTGATCACTGCAGGAGCATTTTGAGCGTACTGAACAGCAGCCGCCCGAAGCCTATCGGCTATCGGCTTGGTCCCCGCCATGATTTCAGGGACATTGGTTTCCGCTTTCGCCGCGATGTTGGGCGCTTGAAATCTCTGCCCCCCTAGAACAGATGCAGGGCCAAAAACAGCAGATCTTTGTTGCTCTTGTTGTTGCAAAGCGTATCGAGAAGCATTCTCCTTGTCGATTCGCGCCGCTTGCTGCATTGCTCTTGAAAAACGCAATGGCTCCATCATCTCTTTGGAAGGAAGCAAGCCTGCGATCTTAGTGCCCATCAACTGTTTCGCTGCCGCATCCATGGACACGGCTAAATTGCGAGTAGCTTTAGGAAGGTAAGTGTTCGCAGAGAAGTTGCGAGAGAGAACGTCTTGCGTGTCACGCAATGACTGAATAAATCCTCGAGAGACTTGCTCGAGTGCCCCGCCGCCAGGAACAATGGTTTCACGCGCCGCAGGCAACGATCTGTCACGGGCAGGCGGCAAAAACCGCCCCGCCATTTGAGCCAAACCACTACGCTGCGCTGCTAGTCGTCCTTGGCGGCGCTCTTGAATTTGAGCGATCTGTGCATAAGCCTGGTCAATTTCCCTCGCGATGGGCTCCGATTCAAGACGCCCTCCTGTGGCAACAAAAGGAAAAGCGCTTCGACGAGAAGGCGCAAGACTAAGGATTGATTGTAATTTTTTTAACCTTGATTGAAGTTTTTGCTCAAGTGCATCAAACGCCCTGTCCATTGATGCAATAGCACCAAGCTCGAAACCTTTGCCTACGTTTTCACCAATCGCCCTGAAAACTTTAGAAGGCGAAGCAATCCCAAGAATAGATTTAATTGTTGCAATGAGCGCGATGCCTATCATTTCGGCAGCTTTTTTCAAGTCGGCATTGCCGCTTTCCAAGCCGTTGAGAAGCCCGGCCATCGCATCTTTGCCGATGGTACCAAGTGCCGCTACCATTTGCGCCCGCGTCTTGCCAAGCGTTTTTTCGTCAAGCAGTCCGCCTTGAATGGCTGCATTGAAAAGGGTTTTAATTTCTGCGGCAGAGAGGCCGCCTGGCGCTTTTTTCAATCCAAGAGCGGAAGTGCCAATGGGGAGATTGCCTTTCGTCGCTTGTGCCGCCTGCTGAACCCGTCCCAGCGCTCTTTCGAGCCTCGCGGCAACTTTAATTTCCTCCTCTAAATTGCTATTGAGAGTAATAGTAAATTTTTTTCCACCAATGTATCTGCTGAGGAGTCGATATTCGTTGGCTATCGTTTGCCGATCAAATTTGATGCTAATGCCGAGTGGTTGACCGCTAAGTTGCGCGCCAATAGTACTAAGTTGATTCCTGAGCGTGGACAGATCAAGACCGACTTTTAGCAGAAGTTGCGCGTCTTGGGCCACGATT
>JBBAWA010000094.1:0-5778 GCA_040397425.1 Methylacidiphilales bacterium | reverse complement strand
AGCGTTCGCAAAAGATATGACGCTTTCGCAACTACTTCAATCACTCACGGGAGCGGAGCGTGATTTCATCGCATCGTTGAATTACGGAATGGACGCCGAGCAGCATCGCTCAGCACTGGATGCTGTCATCGCCACGAATGGATTGATTGATTTCCGGTCGCAAGGATACTGGTATCCGTATGAGGTAATCGAGTTAGGCAAGAACTGGTTACAAGACGGTCATGAACGTGAGTATGCAGCGTGTCTTGGTATTGTCCTGCGTAACATTGAATGTGGCGCGGACATCTCAAATGATCTGGATTGGATTGTTGAGACACAGGCAGATTCGATTTCAAAACTTCCAGATGAATTGAAGTTGATGGTGACAGACCTTTCCACTGCAATCATAAACAAATAAACGCGAACAATGCGATCCACCGAATGGCTATCCGCGTCACGCTCCGTTCTTGGGCTCGTTCCTCGCCCGGCACGGATCGCGCCACGGGCAGCCATCGGTGATCGCGGACGTTCGGCAATAATATGAAAGCTCTCCTTATCGCACTATTCACCGCGTTGTCTTGCTCGTTAGCGAGTTCGGAACCTACGCCTAGTCAGATTGAGGCGAAGCGAAGTTTGGAAGAGAAAGCCAAGATGGAAGAGTATCGCGGAAGCATTTACGCCCAAGCGAAGGCTGACGGCATCGATTACAGACCGATCCTCCGAAGCGCAATCGACCTCGATCAGAAGGCACTGATTTCCCTCTTTGCGATGAAGTTCATGGGTGAAGGCAGCGAGACACATTGCGCGAATCTCAAGGACTTGATGAAGCTATGGGGCGACGATCAATTCTCAAAGGTTGTGACAGGACAACCAGCAGAGATCCGAGACCTGGTGGTCAGCAGTATCGATTACGCGTGGGCAGACCAAGAATGGAATCTTTACCCCAAGACACTTGCCACTTCACCAGCCAGTATCACCAAGCGACCCGAAGCCGAACAAGACGGCGCTGGGCAACCCGCTACCCGCCCCGAGTCGAAGTCGGAGGGTGGCGATAAACCTCAACCTGAAGCGGAGGAGCGCTCCCGTTAGCGGGTTGCCAGGCCTCGACGTCCGGCTATTTAGCATTCCATGAAGCGATCCTCCAACTCAACTAAGTATATCTTTGTTTCAGTTGGTATCACTATAGCAAGTCTCCTTTTATCAAGCGTAGCATGTTTTTGTATATTGGTGATGTTCGCTTTTTGGTGGGAGCAATATGGATCCCAATCAATATTTTATAAACATAACCTGCTTTTGCGGATTCCACTTTTGTTCCTGATCCTCACATGTGTGGCGGCTACCGCATTCAGACGCTTTAAAAGATATTCCTTTTCGCTCGTTGATTTATTAATTTTCTCAGCCGCCCCAGCATTTGCGGTTTTTATTTATCTCCTGTTTAGCGGAGCCTTTGGGACGCCGCCACATTGGCTTTAAAATGCCGAACAAGACGCATCCTGCGAACCGCTTAACTGATCGCTGATTCGTAGCGGACTGTATTTCCGGTGCTTCCCACCCAAATCAGGAAAGGGGTCAGTTGGAAGAGGTAGAATATTTTTTAGTTCATCGGGCCGCCGGGATTTGAACCCGGGACCCCTTTGAAGCCACCCAGCATGCGTCCTCAACAATAATAATCGACCGATTTCCAGTCTTGCCCTTGATACCAAGCCGTATTCTTGGCTTTGACTAGGGGACCCGTGGATAAGGCGATCATCAGGATTAAGGCTAAGCAGTAACAGTAGAGATCTCGTTAGGCGGGTAGCTGGCACCAAACCCGGCTCTGTTTCGCGTCTTGTGAAGTAACTCAAGAAGTTCTACAACATCCTTCTAATGACCTTATTTATTCTTTCCCCTTCTTTTGAAGGAAAGTCCGAATCTAAAAACTTTGACAACGTTTAATACCAACCCACTTATGAAAAAATCCTATCAACAGACATTAATTGCCAGTAATATATTTTTTGCCAGTAATTTATAAGTTCTTTTTAGTAGCAAAGTATTGTTTTGCAACAACTTGGTGCGGTGGCAGAGCGGTCGAATGCGGCGGTTTGCTAAACCGTTGTACGGGTAAAACCGTACCGGGGGTTCGAATCCCCCCCGCACCGGTTTTATTTCTTAGCGAATGTCGCCTTGATGAAGCTCGACCCTGGGTTCGTAAAGTTAAAGATGTGCAAGCCCATCTCCTCCGCCAAATCTGTGCAAAGGCGAATTCCTCGAATACTATTTCCCATCGAGTCTAGACGGGGCGAATACGTGCCAATCCCAAGTTGCCGATTGATCACTGCCAGAATGCCTCCACCCACCCCGCTCTTTGCCGGGATCCCAACACGGAACGCCCACTCCCCAGCAAAGTCGTACATTCCGCAAGTAAACATCACACTCAACACATCTCGAACAGAATCAAAACTCAACACCTCTTTCCCAGTAACCGGATTCGTCCCCAAATTTGCCAACGTAGCCCCCATGACAGCCAAGTCGCGAGCATTCAGGAGGACGGAGCACTGCTGAAAATACAAATCCAATACCTCCTCAACCTCTCCATCGATAAGATCCACGTTTTTCAAAAGATGGCCGATCGCTCGGTTGCGGTGGCCCGTCTCTTTTTCTGATCGATATACATCCTCATCGACCCGCAATTCCCTACCGGCCGCATCACTTAACAGTCGCAAAATCTTATTCATCCGCTCCTTCACAGAGCCACCTGTGATCATCCCCGTGTCAGTGATCGCCCCCGCATTAATCATTGGATTGAAGGGTTTCCGGCTTGAACGAAGTTCAAGCGAGTTAAATGCGTCCCCACTTGGTTCAACCCCAACTCTCTTGAGAACAGAATCCCGACCATGGGTTTCAACCGCCAAACCAAAAACGAATGCCTTGGAAATCGACTGAATGGTAAATTCGGCCGAGGTCTCACCCGCTTCGTAAATCTCCCCGTCGATACCAACCACAGCAACACCGAAGTGATCCGGATTCGCCTTCGCCAATTCAGGAATATAGGTAGCCACATTTCCCTCATGACAGGCACTGTATGTTTTGTGAAGCCGATCCAAGGTCTTTCTTAAGTGCGTATGCCCAGGGAGTTCCTCACGCTTTTGCATGTTGTTATGATTCATGCCGTTTCAGGTGATTCAAGTCGACCCCTTTTTCCTCTTCCGCTCTGCCGTAAATCACACAAGGTAGTGATGTGAACTCAAAGGCCTATCGCGCCGTATCTTCTGCCCAGTCGAAAAAGTACTTTGCCCGAAAAAAGAGCTGGTCGGGCATGAACTCATCCCAATCTGCGTTTCTGCCTAACAAAGCAACCCCCCGCCCCCTGCAGACGGTTTCCAAGAAACAGCCATCCCCAACCCATAATCCTAAGGGCACGTAAGTTTAGCCAAAATCGAGCTGAGCCCAGTCAAGTTGCTCACATCGACGACAAGACCCGAATTGACCAAAAAACTCAATCCATCGATATTAGTGTTATGCAGAAATTGATCCTTTGGACTTTGAGTGGCTTGGTTAGCGTGCTGTTGCTTGTAAACCTCCTGCTTGGACTAAGCACACGAGGAGCTATTTCGCAGATTCAAGCAGTCCAAGCCCAAGTCGCAAATGGTCCTCAAATGGAGACTGTTCTCCGCAACCTGAGCATTCGGATCGCGATGGCCGGCGAAAAAGATGCGGCCTTTAAAGAAATCCTTAAAAAGCATGAGCTCAATGTGAAGCTCGACGAGAAAGCCAATCCATGAACGACGAAAATCAATCTTACGAATCCCCTGTTTCCTGTGTTTGGCCTCTTGTAACAGTTCTAGGGGCACTTCTGCTCGTCAATCTGGTCCAACTTGTATCCATCGTTAAGGAGCGTCAGGCCGTATCCCAAACAACGGGTCAAGCAGCTCAGGCCATTGCTCGTTATAAGACAGTTTCCGATAAACTAGAAAACCTAGCGAAAGATCTGATGCGCCTCAGCCTAACAAATAATGAGGCAAAGGAGATTGTCACGCAGTTCAATATTCAGATGAACCAGCCCGGCGGAGCAGTTGCTGCACCCGCAAAGAAATAGATCTCCTCCTATCCCTTAATCAGATCGAGACTAAAATCGATCGATCTCGCGCTATGGGTCAATTTTCCCACACTGATCCAATCAACCCCGGCCCGAGCTAAATCTCGCGCTCTCTCCAAAGTCACGCCTCCCGAAGCCTCAATTTGCACTTGGGAAGCTAGCTTTTTGCGAGCAGTCACAATTTCACCGACCTGATCCAAAGTCATATTATCCAAAAGCACTCTCTGAATTGGAAGCTGCAGCAATTTCTTGGCCAACTCGCAATTGTCCGCCTCCACTACAATCGAAAGGTCAGAATGATCTTGGCCGGCCTTCTTCAATATCTCGGGAAGATCGGATAAGGAAACCAGCGCCAGATGGTTTTCTTTTACGAGAATTCCATCGTAAAGACCTGATCGGTGATTCGTCCCACCACCCATACGCACGGCCTGCCTCTCCAATGCTCGCAAACCTGGCGTCGTCTTCCTCGTATCCAGAATCTTTGCCCCTGTACCCTCCGTCTGCCGTACATAATCAGCAGTCAATGTGGCGACCCCCGAAAGTCGCTGAATGAAGTTCAACGCACATCTTTCGCCAGTAAGGACAGATCGGGCCGACCCTGTCACCTCAGCAACTTTTTGACCAACCAAGATCCTCTCCCCATCTTGAGCCATAGCCCGCCATTTCAGTTCGCCGTCCACTTCCCGAAAAACAGCCTCGGCAACGTCCATCCCTGCCAATACGCACGGTTCCCGAGCCACAAGAAAACCGGTTGCTTGGATTTCCTCAGGAATCATAAGACGACTCGTTACGTCATCCGGCCCCACATCCTCCCCAACTGCACGAGCTGCAGCTTCTCGGACAACGGCTTGCCAATCTTTTTGAGATAAACTCATCTAAACAGCGTGCAATCCCCGATAGGTACAAGTCGAGAAAAACGTACTCCTCTTTCCTCCATAAAGAATTCCTTCTAGTGTGAAATCGTGAGAACACGAATCCTTCCCGTATCCCAATCCTCCATTCAAGAGGCCTGCCAGATTCTTTTAGCGGGAGAACTTGTCGCTTTCCCGACTGAGACAGTTTACGGACTAGGGGGTCTAGGGCTCAACCCCACCGCGGTGCGTAAGATCTTCGAAGCAAAAGGTCGCCCCTCCACAGACCCCTTGATCCTTCATCTCTCCTCCTCCGATCTCTCCCAAGCTGTTTCAGAAGGGATTCTTGCAAGCCCTATCCCAGAATCAGCTCTGTCCATTACTCAAAGATTTTGGCCAGGCCCATTAACACTCATACTACCAAAAGGCCCCCGTGTTCCTACTGAGGTGACCTCAGGCTTAGAAACAGTCGCCGTCCGTTGCCCCTCGGACCCGTCGGCATCACTCCTTTTAAAGCACTTGGGGCAACCTTTAGCCGCCCCTAGTGCAAATCGCTTTGGAAGAATAAGCCCGACAGATGCCTCCGCTGTTCTTGCAGAACTCGAAGGCAAGATTCCGCTTATTTTAGATGGAGGGCCCTGCACGAATGGAATTGAGTCAACCGTCCTGTCTTTGTCTGAATCGAAACCCGTAATCCTTCGCCCCGGATCGATTGACTCCCAAACCCTCTCCTCATTTCTTCAAATGGATGTCCCCATTCGCAACTCATCCGGGAATACTCAATCTGCCTCTCCCGCTCCAGGGATGCTTGACCACCACTACTCTCCAATGACCCCACTCTATCTGTGCAGCTCCCCCATCAAATCGTTCTCA
>JBBAWA010000093.1:0-5863 GCA_040397425.1 Methylacidiphilales bacterium | reverse complement strand
AAAGATATGTCGCTTGAGGAGGTAATGATTTCCCTTCAAAAGGCAAACGTTGCCTTCCAGGGAATGATTGCCGTGCGCAATAAGCTGGTCGACGCCTACAAGGAAGTCACCAACCTGCAGATCTAGTTCTGGGCGCGCAGGTCCTCAGCCGTTTTACCATCCACCTGATAGGCCCAGCTTAGTACCTCGGCAACCGCCTTATAGAGCTCTGGCGGAATCAGCTGGTTTAAATCTAACTGTACGAGCAACTCGACCAATTCCGGTTCAATCGCTATCGGCACCTGGTATTCATTGGCCCTTGCAATAATAGTTTCCGCGATATGTCCTGAGCCACTGGCCACCACGCGTGGTGCCCCTGAATTCTGCTCGTAACGCAGGGCTACCGCTCGGCGATTAAGAAACTCCGAACTCATGCGACCACCTTTTGACCCGAGCTCTCTAGCCTTAGGTTCACAGATTCAAGGTGCGCTGCGTTTAACTGCTCACGTAACTCCGGCAGGTGGCGAGCAAATAACTCCTTTGCGCGTTTGGGCTCAATCCAGACATTGATCGACCCCGCAATCTGCCGTCCGCGGACTACTACCACGCCCAGCGTGGGCAGTTCCACCTCGATCGCGATTTGTGCCCCCTTAACCAGCGGCCCACCCGGGGTGCGGGGATCCTCCTCATAAGCATCCTGACGATAGATCTTTGCATTCACGCCCGGCGTAAATTCACCCTGCCAAAACAACTGCCCATGCATCAGTAGCGTCAATCCCTGCTGTACCTCTTCGGCACCCGAGGGCGGTACCGACTGCAAAGCCTGCGCTGCGGTGATGGTTGCGGCGGAATTGTTGTTGCCGTTCTCCGCGCGATTTGGAATCTGTCGATCCTTTTTCACACCCGTGACCTCAGCGAATTTTGCTAACGCCAGCATGGGAGAGCGCTCTAGACCGAGCCTGAGCATCTCCATGGCCTCTTGCGGTGATTTTGATAGCGGACCCTGACGCCCTTTTTCGAGGTATTCCCGCTGCTGCTGGGCCGCCAACTCTTTAGGTAGCGGCCAACGTACCGCCTGAGGACCGGCCTCAGCCCGAATGAGTTTATCGCTCAACGCAGCAATATAGGCCGCGGCCTCAGAGTCCTCGGCTTGTTCGGGGGAAACATAGAGTGGGCCTCGATGGTCGGTCGCTGGACGCACCGTGTTGGCCTGCTTTGGGCCCGCCGATACCGGCACGGGCGTTCTTAGAAGAATACTGGGATCAATGCGTGCAGCAGCGTCCCCCATGACAACTGGGGCGATACGGGCAATCGGCTCGACTTTGGTATCTGCTGTCGGCGCCGTTGGCTTTGGAATATTCGAAGGGATCTGCATAGGGGTACATTCTCTTTACCCCCCCTTCTACGGCAAGTCAATCTGATTTCAATAGAAAAAACGGTCTAGCGTGCCGCAGCTGCTGACGATGCTGCGCGAGCAGCTGTCCCTTCTTTAGCAAGATCCTGCGCCCGCATCGTAGCAATCTCTTCCCAGGCGGATTCCAAGCTCTTAAAGACCTCGATCACACCGGTCAATTGCTCTGGGCTGCGCTTAATACGCGCCGTGAGAATCTCCCGCGTTGACCAGTCGTAGAGCGCTGCTAGGTTCTTGGCAATATCTCCGCCGCGATCGGGATCGAGTGCCGCCATCAGACCCTTTTCAATCAGGTCTAGGGCTTTCGCGACCGACTGTTCGGCATCAAGGCCCTTCTCAATCTGCGACTGTGCATCGCGCAGATTTTCAATTAATCGCTTATAGACCATCACGATGAGTTCCAGGGGGCTCGCCTCAGACACAGCGGTCTGATTCGATACATTTTTATACGCGTTGATGACTCGGTGGTTCATAGTTCCTCTCCAATAATTATTCGTGTGCTGCCATCATCTATTATTCATCTGCTGTAACCCTGACAATGCTGAGGTCAGAGCACTCTGCGTTGCCTGCAGACGCATCAGCAATCCATCAAGAGCAGCGTACTGCTTGTAATAACGAAGTTCTAAGATTGACATCTTGTCCTCGAGCTCCGAAATTTTGTCTTCGAGTCGTGTTTTCTCTTCCTTAACTGCATCAACTCGCGAGGTCAGTAATCCATCAGACTTCAATGAATCCGTTAGGTATTTGGTCAGATTTACAGAGGCGCTTTCATACCCCAATGTCACGCCTTGCGAAAACTTTTCCTGCAGTCCATCGGCAATTGCCTCGGCGAGCGTACTGTCGTTGAGCAGCAACTTGCCATCACGCTGCACCGACACCCCCATCTCACTAAAACTCATCGATGTGCCATCTGCTAGGCGCAGACCATTACGGTATAGACCCCGCAGCCGATCGACAAATGTAGAGGTACTGAAGTCGCCCCTGAGCAGCCCTCGGGTTTCTGCCTCGGTTGACGAGGCGGCCTGCTCTGCGTAATACGTGAGTAAATCGTTAAAGGCCGTAACAAAATTCTGAACGACCTCTGTCGCAGAATCTTTATCCGACTTGGTGACATTAATCGTTGTCGATGAAACCGCCGAAAAATTCGCTGCAGACAGCAGAGAGATCTCCCCGCCTGAAGGCGTGACAGGGGAATTTAGATTAAACGTTACTCCTGCAATTACATCTGAAATTGTGTTGGACGACCGCTGCACCGCAAGGCCATTAACCGACATAAACGCATCGCGGCCTGTCTGGAGCCGAGTCGCATTGTGTTCCGTGATCGCAATACTCGATAGCGACTGCGCACCGGATGCCCCAGAGACAACAAACTGAATTGCGTCGCCCGACTTTGGTGTACCGGTGAGCGTGAGCGGAACCGTAGCCCCTGAACTTGTGGTGAAGGTTGTGCCATCAAAAGTTGCGCCTGTGGTTGTCGCGCCCGCAACTGTCCATGCGGTGCCGTTATAAGAAAGCGTATAGCTGTCGTTGTCTAAAGTGCCGGTAATTGCGCCAGCACTCGCTGCTCGCAGATCCACTGCAGTGAGATTGCTCACCACCGCTGCGGCTGTGGTCTGGCCTTCACCATCAGTCGTAGACGCCAGCGTAAATGAAACTCCGGCTGTGGTCGCGAGAATACTCAGCACCCCGCCCGTAGAGGTCACCGTTACAGGGGCAACACCGGCTGTGGTAACGGCCTGAGCGAGATTGGTCGCAATCCGCCCTAAATCATCCGAACTCGCTCCACCATCCGCCACATCAGCCTCGGTTACGGTGTAGCTCACATTGGTGCCGTTTAACGTCACAGTGATGACATCATCTTTAGCGAATGTTCCTGTTAGCGTGAGGCTATTTTTCTGCGCCACTGATGTCTGGGTCGCTACGCCACTGATGGCAATGGTGTTCCCCGCACCGGTCTCTTTCGCTGAGATACCAAGCGAGTAACTGCCCTCTTTGATTTGCACGATGCTGGCTTCAATCCCTGCATCGAGGAGATTGATCATCTCTTTTACGTCTTCCAAGGTGGCATCCGTGGTTAGACCTTCGGATGTCACACTAACGAGATCTGCTCGATCAGCGCCGCCATAATAGAAAGATCCTGCCAGACCACGCAATGGATTCGTTGTGCTGACCTGCAGATTACCTGCATCATTAACGGATGCCGAGATACTCTCAAGGCTGCCGTCAGCCACTGCCTCGTTAATCGCCTCAGCAACCTCCTCTGCCGTGGTCTGCGTGGTGACCGTAAAGGTCTGGGCCTCTCCACCGGTTGCGGTAAACGTGATTTTGTCGCCGGCCGAATAACTCACCGCATTGAATGCGGCATAGCTCGCAGAAAATGTCTGACCTTGATAGGCTAGGCTAAATCCAGTCAAGTCCATCCGCTGGTCTTCACTGGTAAATCCCGGCAAGGCCAGCATCTCGGCCTGGGCCGTTTGGGCAATTTTTACCGTATAAGCACCCTCTCGAGCGGTACTTGTTACCGTTGAGGAGACCTTCGAAGAATCTGTGGACGAGGAAGTTCGGCTCGAATAAAGCCAGGAATCCTGGATTTTTCGAGATGCCGTTTCGAGGGTGCTCACCTTGGATTTGAAGGTTCCCAGGGCTGAGACCACCGAGGTCTTCGTCTCGACCTGAGCCTCGAGCTTGGTAATCGGCACGCGGGCAACACCCATCAGACCAGCGACGATCTCCTGGACGTTAATGCCTCCGGTAATTCCAGATGTATTGACTGATGCCAACGACTTAGCTCCTAAACAAAACCCATGGCCACACATCGCCTAACGGCGATAAAAGGCGTTCTGGTTAGGAACTAAGCAATCTTCATGCCAGCTTTAGGCTAGCAAATCGACGAGGCGCCCACGCATTTGATCGATGTTTCGGGAAATGCGCAGCATTTCCTCAGATGGAATCTGGCGGACGATATCCCCAGACCCCTGGGCCTTCACTTTAGTAATGAAGTAACCCGTTTCTTCATCGAAACGGATATCGAGGCTTCTGCCCGTACGAGCAAGAAACTCCCGAATTTCTGAGTCATTTCGTACTTTTTCTGCTTGAAGCGCTGAAGGGGTTGGCTCTTGGTCAAGAGACTCTTCCGCCCGCTTTGCATTTGCTTCGGGCTTTGCTTGAGGCCTTACCTCAACGTCAGGATGGACGACTGGTTTTGCGCCGATACCTTTGAGATCCAAGAACATCCTCCTTCTAACTCAAGGAGAATTCTGCTCTCGATACCGCAAACTAGCAAGTCGGGGCCTAGGCCCGCAAATTCACCATCTGGCCCTGAATCGACTGAGCGATTTTAATCGTTTCTTCTTCCGGAATTATCCGAATGACCTCGCCGGTTGATCGGTTGATCACTCGAGTAATGTAACGATTTGAGGCGTCATCAAATGACACGGAGAGCTTGCGACTCGTCTCGGCCAAGAAACCATCAATCTGCTGCGTCGCCTTTTTCGCTGAGACTGAATCTGCCGCGGGCATCTCTGCCGATTTCGGCTCAGTGGTTGGCGCCGCGTTAGCCCCAGAGCTAACAGCTGCCTTGACGCTGGAGACAGCCTTCGCAAGCGATAAGCCAGCGGAAACTAAATGAGATGGATTAAGTGATTGCATCTGAGTTCTCTATGCAAATGACAAAACCGACCCCCCAAAAGGCGCCGGTTTTGTCGCTTTACCCAAGATTCGCTCCTCGCGTAATTCCCTCGCCTCTTACTGTAAGAGCGAGAGAACCACGTTAGGCATTTGGTTGGCTTGCGCCAGCATCGCCGTAGCAGCCTGCTGCAGAATCTGATTCTTGGTCAGATTCGCAGTCTCTGCGGCGTAATCCGTGTCGCGGATTCGGCCTAAGGCTGCGGTCATACCCTCGGTCTGCGCCTGAATATTCGAGATCGCAAACTCGATACGGTTCGTCTGGGCACCCAGGTTCGACCGGATCTCGGTCACTACTTTCAGGGTGTCTTCCACGCGGTTGGCCAGGTCTTCAAAGTTCTGGGCCGACAACACGTTATCCGTCTGGGGCTCAATGGTCTTGATTACATCATTGAGACGCGAGAACACGCGATAGGTGTCTTCGTCACCGGCATCCGAGTTCAGGTTGCGGTCAAAGAGTCGGACATCCTTAAAGCCCGTTACCACGAATGTGTCACGTGTATTCGCACCGCCTTGGAACACGGCCTGCATCGTACCGGCGCCAAGCGTCATCGTTGTCTCGGCGATCGTCTCAAAGCGCTCTAAGGTCTCCGAAGCGTTGCTGGTATTACGCAACACAAACGAGATTCCTAGGCGATCAAAGTTAACCGTGACCGTAGCAGAACTCGCAACGTTCATCGTGGGGTTAGAAGCATCCCATGCGTCGTTATTGGACCACTCGTGGCGGGCAATATCGGCGAAGTTAACGCTCTGGCTCAGACCAACGGGGTTGGACTGGGAGGTGCCACT
>JBBAWA010000092.1:2479-5971 GCA_040397425.1 Methylacidiphilales bacterium | reverse complement strand
GCGGCTCTCACGAGCCAATTGTATCTTCGCTTAGTACATCCTCATCATCCGTCCTGTAGGCCCTTCTGTCCGCTTCCAGGCCACGATAAATAGCATTGTGTAGCTCCATGTAGTGAGCTAGTCCGTCGCAATAGTCCACGGCAAAAACGTCATACATGGCATAGCGATAGGAACCCCTGTCTTTGACTTCTGCCT
The DNA here is from genome assembly GCA_040397425.1 of Methylacidiphilales bacterium. Taxonomy (GTDB): domain Bacteria; phylum Verrucomicrobiota; class Verrucomicrobiia; order Methylacidiphilales; family Verrucolacustridaceae; genus Verrucolacustris. The sequence continues at coordinate 5,776 of JBBAWA010000092.1, read as the reverse complement.
TGTGCATGAGCTTGGCCATTTGCCTGAAGCATCTTGCTCTCTCCTCAATGCCGAGACTGTCCCACCAGGCTTGATCTTCTGCTTGCGCTCTTGCCTCTTCTGCCTGCCAAGCTTCACGAAAGGCTTTGATTTCAGGAGTGTTCAACCAATCCACCAAAGGGTCCTCCATCGGTTTCTTCTTGTCGCTCAAGCTTACTCCTAAAACTCTCCACAATCAATAGTCACATCGTTAATGGTGGCACCACTAATAGTGGTACTAGCCGAAATTAAGCCACCCGTGATGGTCACGCTATTGGCATCTTGAACCGCAATCGTTCCCAGCCCCAAAGACGTGCGAGCCGTTGAGCCGCTTTCGACAATAAAAGCACTTCCATTACCGACAATAAAGCCATTGTCGCTCGCGGTGAGGCTGCCAATAGCCGTCAGCGCGGCACTGTAAGCTTGTATGTCTACGCCAATTTCCAAGTCAAGACTTGCTCGGGCGCCAGAGGCAGTGGTCGCTCCAGTGCCGCCATACGCCACTCCCACTGCAGAGCCTTGCCAAGTGCCCCCACTAATTGTGCCAACAGTTGTTAAGGATGATGAGGCAATAGCAGAACCAAGGGTGGTACTGCTGAGTACGCTTGAACCATTGATCTTGTACTCTTTGCCGCCAGCCAAGTCTAGGTGTTCGCTGGAAGTCCATGAATCAGTGGAATTGCTCCATGCGAGACTTTTGTTGGTACTCCCTAGAAGCGTAATGCCACCCCCGTCAGCAGTTGTGTCGGAAGGGCTCGCCACCTTGCCAAGTTCAAGATTTTTATCCTTAACTTCAACAGTGGTACTGTTAACAAAAGTAGTAGTGCCGGAAACCGTCAAGTCGCCCAACACACTAAAATTACCACCAACGGTAAAACCAGAAACAGTTGCCGCAGAAAGATCTATTGCCCCTGTAAAAATTTTTTTGCCGGTAATCGTCTGCTGGCCTGTCAGAGTAACAAAAGCTCCTTTGCCTCCAACGGTTTCAATGGTGGTAGCAGTGCCGCCGGCGCCGCCGGCCCCCTTGCCATAGTACAAAACATCATCGACTTCGTTAAAAGCGAGTTCGGCGTTGGCCAAGCTTGACGGAGCGCCAGCAGCGCCAGACGAACGGCGCTTGATGCGTACAGTGTTGGCCACTAAAAGTTACCTCCGTCCGTAAGTAAAGTTTTTGTCACTGAAGCATCGGCTCTAAATGTTGCCGATGCGGCATGGTAATAGACTATGCTTCCGTCAATTTTAGCGGTTTCATCTAGTTCGATTCCCTTTTGCCCTTGAGGACCAATAGCCCCTTGCGGGCCATTGCTCAAGAACTCAAGAATTGGTGACGGCGGCAATGCTTGTACTTCTACCGCATTGGATTCCTGATTGACAATAATAGTAGACTCGCCTATTTCCGTGACCGAAATCGACGAAGATGGTTGCTGAATGATGACTGTCATTTATAGCTGACGCCGGGATTTAGGAACGCCGTGCCTTCCAAAATATAATAGACATCCCCGCTTGGCTCCGTCACAAGAATATCATACTGCCCCTGTTCCGTAATTCCACTTGTACCAGAGGCTTCCAGGCGAATTTTAAAAATACCGCTCGATTGAGTCACATAATTTACAGCAAAATCAGCAAGTTTGTCAGCTCTTAGCCGATCATAGAGTTTGGAAACGATCGTATAGCCACTCATGTTTACAGGCGTGCCAGAAGAATCCTTGTACTGCACTTGCAGCTCAAAGGTAGCTCCTTGATAAATGGTAATATCGTGCCTGCCTGGAGTGATCATGGTTTTTCTTTTTCTTTTATTGTAATCAAACCACTTCCACCCATCCAATCATGCCCAAGGCCTTGGCATTATCTGCGCTATCCACTGTCAGCACTAACACGTCGCTTTCCCCTGCAGCGTTTTGTCCTAATGACAAGCGAATGGCCATTGCCGTTTCATAGTTATTTGCAGTGGCTTGCGTGGCGTAGCCAGCGTCAACAATAGTGCCGCCAGTAAACGCTCCGCTGGTGATCACTTCTACATTGCCCCTGCCATTGTTTGCGGCTGTCCAAGTGGTACCACTAACGCTCGGATTCAGACGAAGCCGCCATACAACCAAATCAGCAGTGGAAGTGGCAGCGGAAATTCTGACCGGCAGGATTACATTGCCAGTGCGGCCACTTGCCATTCGTATGCCTGCCGTGATGCGCTCCCCCGACGTGTTGGGCACCGATGACAGGTCGTGGCTCACTGAGTAAATGGCACCATTTGGCTCGTAACCGCCTTCGCTCGAAATACTGCAGCAAATTTGCTTCATGGAACGGCTCGCCGCCTGGGCCGAAGCATTGTGAATGCGATATGACAATGGAAGAATAGCAGTGCCCATATAGACACTGCTCAATGCATTAAAGTGTCCAAATTCGTGACAATAAACAATCTCACCATTAACGACAAACCCAACCCTCACCCGCCCCACTCCAAGCCATTCCAAATCCGCAGAAAAAATTTGCGCTTTTGTAAAATCTAAAGTGGGCAAGGTGTCAATGTTCCAATCAGACTGATTTACCACATTTTCAACAATTGAGCCAGTAGCACTGCTCCTGATAACAAATTGAAGAGTGGTGCCACTAGCTCGAAGCATCACGCCATTGGCATCATCGAAGAAGCCCACTTCTTGAATTAGTCCTGCAGTGGGAGTGGTGCCAACGAAGCTTTGCAAAATCATCAAGCTCTTGCCTGCTTGATAAGGAAAATTCTGCTTGGTCCTTCGCAGCACTGTATCTCCAGACGCAGTGGTCACTGCCATCGATACACTACTTTCGTTTGTTAAGAACGTAGAAGTGCCGCTGCCAGTAATTTTGTCGTACCATTGATCTGGGCGCTTGTCGTAGCGCATGGTGCTATCAAATAGCGTGTAGGGAAAGCTAACTCTTGCCCTCCCAAACGCATCTACTGCGCCACTATCTGGACCCTGCTTCAGGATTTGTCCGCGATAGTCTGCTTCAATGTGAGTTTCAAACTGTTCGCCGCCAGCAATAATTTGTCCCACAACTAATCCTTAGCTTTCCCTCCATCGTAACAATAAGCTTGTTCGTATTCAGTGCCAATGCACAACATGCCTTCAATTACGCTTTGCGGAGCATAACCGCATGCCACCATAAACTGAAAATACGCTCTAGCCAATGCAGTGGCAGTGTCGGCGCTGTAGGTGTGGTTGATTTCTTGATACGAGCAAGTATCGTGCGTTACGCCATCGTCAGAAAAACGATGGGAAAAAGAAATGGAGTTGACGAAAGCCATGG
>JBBAWA010000092.1:0-2379 GCA_040397425.1 Methylacidiphilales bacterium | reverse complement strand
CCGCCTTGAATGGAACAATTGTTAACGGTGGCTCCCGAGATAGTACCAGCGCTGATGGTTGGCGTTGTAATAGTTGCCAAGTTGTAGGTGCCGCTGGTTACCGTTGCGATATTACTAACAGTGCCAGAAAGCGTAATATTGAAAACGGTGCCATCTTCAAAGGTGGAATTATCAATCCTACACTGATCAATAACTGCATTGGAAACGGCGGTATTGTTAATAGTACCACTCGTGATTATTGGAGCGTTGATTGTCGCGCCAGTGATGGTCGCCGCGATATAGGTGCCCCCAGACACAGTGCCTTGCATTGTCGTTCCCGACAACGTGCTAGCTCGCAAAACAAGGCCCGACGCTTGCGAAGTCCAAGCCGCATCGTAATTAGTGGCACTTTGCTTAACAAGAATCTGACCGGCGGTGCCTCCCGATGGCATGGTGTCGCCACCAATAGGCCCCTGAACACCAGGGATAGAAAGCTCTAACTCTGTCGTCTCACCACTGACGATAGTAATGTTGATGTCGCTCATGATTAGTTCCTAGAACAAGTGCCAGAGACGGTGCAGGCTCCCTTGAGCCAATAGTAACGATCGCCACTGCCAGCAGTTGCGCTCACATCGTATTTGTACAAGCCAGTTTCAATGCCGCTGGTCGTTGCAGGGGCCAGTTCCAGCTCAAACACGCCACTTGCCGCATTTGTAATGGTGGGCGTAAAGCTGGCAATAATTGAATCATCTAGCACGCCGCAAATATCGCTATCAATGGTGTATCCAGAAAGATTGATGGGAGTGCCACCACTTTGCGTGACAGTTAGTTGCATGCGATAAGTGGCGTTTTGTAGCACCACTATGTCATAAGTGGCGGGATAAATCATCGCCCATTGTCACGGTTTGTTCCATTATAGCCTTGCTGCAATGCATTAAAAAAGAGGGCCGAAGCCCTCTTGATCTAGCCTTGCCCGCGAGACAATTTTCGTCCGTGGCTTGGTTTGCTATTTTTGCCCTGCCCTTGACGAGTAGTTTTGGGGCGAGAGACAATGATGCGCTTGCTGCTGGATGCTCCGGCTTTGCTTTTTACTGCCACGAGGACAATGGGAAAAGAAAAGCTTAGCTAGCCCAAGGCATGCCCGTGCCCTTGGTGGGCGTCTTTTGCTCGTCAATTTGAGCCTGGAGGGCGGCTTCAACTTCGGCCACTTTTTCGTCGCCAAGCTTGTCGAGCAGCCAGCCCACGACAATTTCCTTCGTTAAGTCGGCATAGGGAATGGCAGCATCCTCTTCGGGAGCCTCAAGGCCAATAGAGCCGTAGGCGCTCGAACGATAGGTGCCATCAAAGGCTTCAATGGTGTAGTGGAGGGTGTAAATGATGCCGTCAGAGAGGGTTCTCTCCATCGTGGCAATATTCCAAGAAAAATCAGTCATGGCCCAAAAGCGGTCTTGATTAGTTTAAGCGATAAATTGGCGGTGTCACAGTACGGGCATTTCGTATTCTTGGGTCGTATTGCAGTAATGCTTGAAAATGACTTCGCTCGTGTTACCCGCCCATGCCGCCACCTGAGGCACGGGAATGCCAGCCTCGATCCAGCGGCTAATTGCAGTATGGCGGCAATCGTATGGTCGATAAAGGTGGCTGATAAGCTCTGCTTGATGAAGGGGTTGCAGCTTTTTTCTGAAATAACTCTGAAAAGCTAATCGGTCCCATGGGAAAATAAACTGATTGTCTTTAGGTAATCGCTCTAAAATATCAAGACACTTTCCATTCAACGGCACCCAACGTTTTTTATTGGTCTTTGTACTGCCCTTTAGTCCATGGGTGAGCGTCCAATTTTGATGAACAAGAATTTTATTTTCTTTAATGTCATCCCACATCAAAGCCCTCACTTCTCCTGTGCGCATCGCGGTTTGAAGCATAAACTCTGTGTACCAAGACCAATTAACATGGCGATATGTTTGCTTTGCTTCTAGCGCAGCAAGAACTAATCCCACTTCGTTTCTGGGGATGACGATAATCTCCTCGTCTTTTTGAGGGGCTTTTGGCATTTTGAAGCTTGCCAACGGATTTCTAGGGATGTAAGCAATATCTTCCTGAGAAGCCCATTTGTACATGGTCTTTGTATACATCGCTACTCGCCTAGCCGTGAGTATTGGCTTTTCTCCTAGCACCCAAATCATAATTTTACGGGCTTCGTCAATGTCTTGGATGGGACAACGAGCGAGCCATTTGGTTACTTGCTTGTAGTCAGACGTAAGACTCGTTGGACATAAAGAAATGGAGCGCTCTTCGAGGAATGCGCCCCAAAGCTCTGTCAGCGTAGTAGGCATGGCTGGTCAAGGTAAAACGCAATTTACCAAGCGTAGCCGTGTTTTGTCAAGCCTCCAAGCGTCAAAG
>JBBAWA010000091.1:0-6005 GCA_040397425.1 Methylacidiphilales bacterium | reverse complement strand
GCTTCCATGATTTCCGGGCCGATGCCGTCCCCGCGGGCGACTGTGATAGGTGTGTTTTTCGACATAAGACGTAAAGAATTGCGGTTCAGTATCCTTCGGTCAACGCCAAACCCCCCGCTTGAGCGTGCCCCAAAGAAAAGTAGCATTACCCCATGCGACTTATGCCGATCTTATGCAGCCTGAGCTTGTTCAGCCTCCCCTTGCAGGCGAACGATATTGTCCTGATTTCTGGCGGCCCTGCCCTTCGCTCTTTTGAAAAATATAAGAAGGCATCCCACGACAAATATTGGGGCAACTTCATCGATTCAGCCCTGACCCGTGCCGAGGAACTAAAAAAGGATCTGAAAGCCAACGACAAGATCGTCTGGCTGGTCTTCCGCCCAAGTTATGTGAGTCGAACCACCGAGGATCAGACCGACTACCTCAAGATCATCGAAGAGCGCAGCGCGAAAATCGGTCTCTACCCCATCTTTTTTGACAATAAGACCCAGCTTTTCACTCTCCTCCGCCGAGACGGCTCAAAGGAAAAGCCTAAGATTTGTAGGCTCGAATACTTTGGCCACTCCAACAAAAAGTGCTGGATGTTTGATTACAGCAATCGTGTAGACGGCGGAGCCCTAGAACCCCTCGTAGTTCATGTCGATGATCTCGAGAAGATTTCCGGTTCAAGTTTTACCACCGATGCGGAATGCGTCAGCTACGGATGTCATTCAGGCGAAGAGTTCTCACAGCGATGGAGGATGATCGTGGGAAGACCTATGGTGGGGGCGGTCGGAAAAACCGACTACAGTGACGGCGGGATGCCGAAACTCTCTACCGGCAAGGATGGGTCATGGGTCTACTGATTCCGCTATTCGTTTGGATCCTAATTCCATCCGTTTGTCTGGCTCCTCCGTTTCCCACACGCTCTTCCTCAGATTCAAGTAGGGCCAATCTCCAAGCGGCCACTCCCACCCCTACAGATGAACCCCCAGAAACTCAGGACGATGAGGAGATACGAAAACCAACAGAGGAAAAAGTGGTACGCGCCACCCTTGCCGCCGCCCACACCCCCGCAAAGCATGGCGATACAAACGGAGAGTCATGGATCGCCCAAAGAACCATGGTTGAGGACTACTGTGGTTGGGGTTGGGTGAAAAAAGATAAGGAGTCTTGGCGGCAGGCCCGTTGGGTAGCCTTGGAGGGCACCCCCAGAACATGCCCCCTGCCTCATACCTTCCTCCCGCGTCCCGTGGACGATAAAAACTACCAGTACCGATTCTTTGGAACCTTTGCCCCCTACCGTGCCTACGAACCCCAAGCCGATATGTGGGTGGATGTGTTCATTCTGAAGGGCTTTATGAGTTTAGGACCCGCCAAGGAGGAGATCCGCCGCCCCCCGCCCGCACAGGCCAGTTCGGGGGTCAACCGCTTTGCCGACCGAGCCCCGAACCTCCTCAAGCCTTGACCCCAACCCCCTTCTGGTTCATTATATAACCTTATGCGTGAGCAGATCATTTTCGAATGCACAGAAGCACGGGCTGAGGGGAAACCCCCATCTCGTTACTTCGGCACCAAGAATAAGAAGCTTCAGAAGGACAGGATTGAATTGAAAAAGTTCAACCCTTTCCTGAAACGCTACACTCTCCACCGCGAGAAAAAATAATCTCCGCTTACGGGCCTTCGGTTGGCTCCTTCTTTGTTCCCACGGGAACCAGTACCGCCTCCTCCATTCCATGGATCAACTTCTTGTCGGTCGGGCATAACGTTGCCAAAGCCCCCTTCAACTCCACTTTTTCGCCCGTAACCAAATAGTAGGGGCAAAGCCTCAATCTCCACTTCCCCTCGACCATCTCCCCCCGCTCTTCACTCCAAACAGGATGAGGCACGGAAAGAGGATGGACGAATTTCTGTAAAAGATGCGGTTGTTGCGACCACTCACCTAACGCCCGCTTCACCTCTTGAACCCAACGCTCTTTCGGATGATCACTTCCAAGAAATACACCTTTGGATCCCCAAGCTCTTGGGGAGAAGCCACTGATCTTAACGACTAACTCCCTCGCTTTTTGACTAAACCCCTCCAACTCACTCCATGATTGAATTCCCAGTTCAGGAAAAACTCCTTCCGGCGGAAGCTCCATTGGTCGTAACGGCCACGCCCTGGGTACCAACCCCCTCAACTCCTTGAAGTATCCCTCGCCTAATTCCTTCCGCCACCACTCCTCCAACGGCTTCATCCAAAAGAGCGCCCACCACAACTTCTCCTCCAGATACGCCTTGAGCGGAGCCTCCCACTTCACCCCATCCTCCTTGGAGTTACAAATCCCCTCGAATCCCATCCAGTCGAACATTTCGAAAAACCGATAGATAGCACCTTTTTTAGGCCGATAGCTTTCCGCGTTCTGCACCCGATCCTTTCCGACCAACCACTCCCACTCGGGTCGGTAATCCCCCGCCTCCTCCGAGATTACCACCTCCCCCTGTTCGCCCAAGATCTCTTCCCCAATTGACCTCATACCCTTCGCCCCACCTAAGATGGAATGACCCATCCTCGAATACTCCTCTTGAAGCCAGGCTGTTAAGCCGACACCACCAGGAACGGAATCAATCTCGGTCAAAGCCCAACCACGCTCCGTCCGGATTAGGTCAGGTCGAATCAATCGTGGAAGAGCACCCTTTGCGTCGCGTCCCACCCGAATTACATCTTCCGGTTTACCAAGATCCAACCACTCCGACACCCATCTTGGCTGATTCCCAAGAACGCTTTCGCGATAAAGCTTGTCGGCCGCCTTTTGAAAGACTGCCAGTTTTTTTCCTAAACCATCCAGCCATCGCACCTCTTCATCATCCAGCGTCCAAGGTTGATCCGACCACCTCCAACTCTTCCCTCGAAATAAACCACTGCCAGGGATCGATCGTTTCAGCTGCTCAATCGCAACCAGCCCCCTCACCTCTTTCACTTCTGTTTTACCAAGCGACTAGCCAAACGTACCGCCGCAAGGAAACTATCCGGCCGAGCCTTCCCCTTTCCTGCCAAAGCAAATGCGGTTCCGTGATCAGGGGAACATCGAACCACCGGCAATCCAGCCGTCACATTCACCGTTTCATCGAAATCCAGTAACTTCGCCGGGATGAGACCCTGATCGTGGTACAAAGCCACCACTCCATCAAACTCCCCCTTCCAAGCTCTTCGAAAGACCGCATCCGGACTCTCGGGCCCGGAAATCCGGAAATCGGTTTTTCTCCTCAACTCTCGAATCGCAGGTTCCACGACTCTTTTTTCTTCGTTGCCGAACTTTCCATTCTCTCCCGCATGAGGATTCAACCCACACACGGCGATTCTTGCCCTTCGTACCCCCAGCTTCTTTAGGGTCTCTCCCAGATGTTTTCCCGCTCTCACAATCTGCTTGGCCCGAAGCCCCAGGACCGCTTTCCGCAACGAAATGTGGGTGCTCGCCAATGCGACCCGAAGGCGAGGCCCAATCATCATCATGGTCACGTCATCAGGCGCCACTCTGAAGGCTTTTGCATAAAACTCGGTCTGCCCTGGAAAACAAAATCCCACTTTTCCCAACCACTCCTTAGAAACCGGCCCATTGACGACGGCCTGAATCTCCCCAGAACGAAAAAGCCTCACACTCTCAACCAAAGCTTCTTTGGCCAGCTTTGCACCTGACAAGGAAGGCTTGCCCGGGCGAGATTCCTCATGCCCCACTCTCCTAAGCGATAAGGAGCGTCCCAGCTTCCTGAAAACTTGGCCCGCCAGCTCGGGTCCCACTCCCGCACGATCCCCAAAGGTGATCCCGACCACTATGCCCCGCTTCATCACAGAAAAATATCGATGTAGGCATCTCTTTTGAGTCGATCGATCCAATCCCTCTGAACCTTTTCACTTTCAGCCGCTACCAACGTGCTCTCAATCTGATCTCGAATACTTGTTAGGGGGGTCACCGTGGCTTTCCGAACCTCCTCCACCATAAGGATATAGTAAGCGGATGTTCCTTGAGCAGTAGGGAGGCTCAAGAGCCCACTCGCTTGACCCGGCCGAAGCTGAAAAGCCACCTCTGCCAGCTCACTTTTTATACCAACCCTTTCTACCCAACCCCCATTTTCCAGATAAAGCCCACCACCAGCCCGGTTGTAATCAGAGTACTTTTTAGCCAACTGAGCAAAGTCCACGCCCGATTCCACCTGACCCAACACTTCTTTTCCCACTGCCTCAACTTCAGGCCCGCTTTCCGGAGATAGATAGATCATTCGTAACTTCACCCGATCAGGTTGCAAAAAGTCTCTAACATGCTCCTGATAGTACGCCTCAATCATATGCGGAGAGATGGTAATAAACCGTTTCGCATTGATTTGTCTCATCTGCTGAACAATGAAAGTGTCCCGGATGTTCTTTTTCCAGTCCGCCATGGTGATCCCCCGATCCTCGAGCGTTTTCACCAATGCTTGTCGATCCCCACCAAACTGATCCCGCACCCGCGACCTTTCTTCCCGATCGAAATAGTAGTCAGGAAAGTTATATCCCTTCTTTTTGTAGTCCTGAATGATCAAACGCGTCTCGATCAGCGAATCTAACACTGTTTTTCTACGACTCTTGATTCTCCGCTTTCTCTCATCATCTGTGATTTTTCCCGCTTGCTGCTGCACCCGCAGATCATCCTCCTCCATCTGTGTCTGTGCTAAAACCTCGCGAAAGGTAATCGCCTCACTATTCACCACTGCCGCCACACCGTTATTGATTGTATTTTGGCACACCCCTACTCCTGCCATTCCCCATAAGAAAAGGAGCACAGACGACGGATGGATGAGTTTCATCTTAGCCATGCCTCAAGTTGAGCTATCTTATCGGGTGCTGTTCGACCGGTCAAACGAGGTAGTTTTGTCCCCACCATCTCCAGTTCTAAGCCTTTCCAAGCCCGTATCTTCTCTCCCTCCGTCTCCAATCGGGTAACGCCCGCCAGCCCGCCGACGACTCTCACTCGGTGGTAGGCCAAGAGAAGTAAAACCTCAACAGTCCATGGTCCATAACGATCTCGCCACTGGGCAGCAATCTTTCCTAACTCCGCCAAACTACCCGCCTCAGAAACAACCCGATAGGCCTCGATCCGCTCCCGAATCTCAGGAATATAGTCGGCAGTTAGGTAGGCACCTGCAACACCGTCCCCTGCATCTCCAGTTCGAAGTGTCAAAAAGTCGAGTCGCAGTTGAACCGTCGGAGGGGGTCGCCACTCTCCCTTCTTCATCCTACCAACCGCAGATCGTAAGAGGCGACAATACAGCTCAAAACCAATGACCGCCACGTGACCACTCTGCTCCGTTCCTAAAAGGTTTCCCGCCCCCCGTATCTCCAAATCCCGCATCGCAATTCGGTATCCCGCCCCGAGCCCACCATGCATCTGCAAAGCCTCCACCCTTTCCCCCGCCTCCCCTTTTCGTCTCTCTCGTGGAACCAAAAGCAAAGCATAGGCACGATGCAATGCCCGTCCCACACGCCCGCGTAACTGGTACAAGTCCGCTAAACCAAATCGATCCGCTCGATCTAGAATGATCGTATTCGCATTGGGTATATCCAAACCACTTTCAATAATCGTAGTGCATAGAAGAACATCTGCCTTGCCCTTAACGAACTTGCCCATCGCATCCTCCAAATCACTCTCGCCCATCTGCCCATGGGCAATCGCCACACGAATTCCAGGAAAAAGAAGCCTTAACTTAGTCGCTAAACTTGGCAAAGCCGCAATCCTGTTGTGCAAATAGTACACTTGGCCGCCCCGATCTACCTCCCTACGGATCCAATCCCGTATCAACCTTTCGTCATATTCCGCCACAACGGTTTCAATTGGATGCCTTCCAGGAGGCGGAGTCTCGATCTGACTTAGATCCCTAGCCCCAAGCATCGAAAGGTAGAGTGTCCGTGGAATTGGGGTAGCGGAAAGGGTTAGGACATCCACTCGACGAAACCTCTCCTTCAACTTTTCCTTCTGCTTAACTCCAAAACGTTGCTCCTCATCAATCACGAC
>JBBAWA010000090.1:0-6102 GCA_040397425.1 Methylacidiphilales bacterium | reverse complement strand
CGATTTCAGTCATAAGATAGTTTATTCCGCTAAATGGCAAAGTTCAAGGGGGGGGGTGATTGATTTTGGATTTTTAATTTTGGATGTTTGATGGCCCTACTACGCTCCGAGCCTCGCAGACTCGGGCAGAGCTTCGAAGGGCGCCCGGGGCGGGCGGAAAATTAGGGCGCTGGCGGGAGGCCTAGAAGACCTAGGGCGTAGCGACGGATTAGTTCTAGGATATTCGCTGGGGTGAAACCAAAGGTTTTGAGGAAGCGGCGGGCGTTACCTGGAAGGTAAAGGGGGAGGTGGCGCGGACGAGGAGAGGTAACGCAAGTGAACGCCAGGTTTTGAAGGAGGATGCCAAATTTTTTGTAGTGGGCGGTGTCGGCGGGAGGTGGAAGGCCTGAGGTGGAAGCGGCCGGGGGAGCGTGAATTACTGCGACAGAGGTCTCAGCCCAGGCGGGGGCGGCGGCGGAGAGGCGGAGTGAAAATTCAACGTCGTCGCCGTAGGCGATCATATCGGAGCGAGGTGCGCCGGCGCGAAGCCAAGTGGAGCGCTCGATGAGCAAGCAGGGTCCGATGCACCAGGCCATTGGGTAACCTGAGGGTGCGAGAGCACGGGCGGCGGAAAGGTTTTGGTCCACGGCGCGAAAGGCGCGGGCGAGTGACCAAGAGACGGGTTCGGGAGCTTCTTGAAGTTTTCCTTCGGAATCGACGAGGAAAGGAGCGATCGAGCCGGCGGATTGCTTTTTCATGGAGGAGAGAAGTGTGGCGAGGTCGGAGGGGGAAAGGATGGCGTCGTCATCAACAATAAGGAGGTGAGTCAGAGAGGGGAATTTTTCGATCGCGTGTTGGCCGGCTAGGGCAAGGCCGCCACCAAAGCCGAGGTTTTTTCCTGAAGAAAGGTAGTGAGAAGGAAGGGGAGAATTTTTTACCGCGTCGGCGGTAGCGGGGTCGGGCCCGTTATCGCATATGACGGCGGCAGTTGGGCGAAGGGATTGAGAGGCGAGGGAGTTGAGAAGGCGGGTAAGGAGTGGGGCGCGGTGGCGGGTAGCAACAAGGGCGACGATGGATGGGGAGTTCTCCACAAGTCGATGATGGAGGTTTTTAGGTTGGGTGGAAGTTTGATTGAGGAAAAAAGTGGAACTGGGCAGGGTGAGGGAGTGAGCGGGGAAAAAACGATTCGGGTGGCGCTGGACGCGACAGCGATTGGGCGAGGCAAGACCGGGAACGAGACGTATTTAAGGGGGCTGTTGGAGGGGTGGGGTCAGGTTCGGCCTGAAGGGATTGAACTGACGCCGATGGTGAGTGAGCCCTCCTTCGCCCCTAACCTCGCAGACTCAGCAGGAGTTTCGAAGGGGGCGTATGCTCAATCTAAGCAGATTGCGAACTCGGGGTTCTTCAAAAGACATTTATGCGACCTGCCTCTGGCTCGGGCGGAGTTGAAAGCGGACTTGTATCACGGGGTGTACTGGATGAGGCCTTGGGAGAAAAGGCCTTATGTTCTCACGGTGCACGACATTTCCTTTGCGGTGCATCCGGAGTGGTTTCGTCCGGGAGAGGCGATGTTTTATACGAGGATGGTGCGGAGAGCGGCAGAGAGGGCACGAAAGGTGATTACGGTGTCTGAGTTTTGTCGGGCGGAGATTATGGAGAGATGGGATTTGCCTGCGGATCAAGTGGAAGCGACGTATGAGGCGGCGAGGAAAGTTTATCGACCTACAAAAAAGAAGGCCTCGGGCCCACCGACGCTTTTGTTTGTGAGCGCGATTCATCCGAGGAAGAACTTAGGGAGGTTGATTCGGGTATGGGAGAGATTGAAGGCGGGGCGATTTCCGGATCTCCGATTGCGGGTGGTGGGGCCGGCGGGGTGGTTGACTGGCGGGGATTTGGGGGAGCTCAAAAGAGCCGTGGCGAAGGGGGGCGCGGTCTGGGAGGGTGCAAAAACAGAAGAGGAGCTGCGGCAAGCGTACTGTGAAAGCACGATGTTGGTTTATCCATCGCTTTATGAGGGGTTCGGGTTGCCTCCGTTGGAGGCGATGGCGTGCGGATGTCCGGTGGCTTGTGCAAAGGCAGGGTCACTGCCTGAGGTGTGTGGAGGTGCGGCGGAGTATTTCGATCCACGGTCTGAGGAGGAGATGATGTCGGCTGTGGGGCTGGTTTTGGGGAGCGAGGAGAGGCGTGAGGGGTTACGCAAAGCAGGAATTGCGAGAGCGGCGGAGTTTTCTTGGGAAAGAATGGCAGAGGAGACGGGAGAGATCTATCGGAGGGTGTTGTAGGGGAGGTGGCTTGCGGTTTTGGGTGGCGAGGAATAGTTTTAAGCATGTCTGAAAAGCAGGAAAAGGGAGTGGGGGAGGTGCGGTCTCAGTGGCAGGATCGGGCATTGTGGGTGGAGGTGGCGGTTGCGTTTGCCGTGGTGATTGGGTTGTACGGATTCATCCCCTATAATTTCGGATTCGAGAGCAAAGCGCGAAGCGTGTTTGAGATGCTGCAAAGGTTTTGGACGGATCCGTCTACTGCAGATTGGCATCACGGGATGATTGTGCCCCTGATCTCGGTCGGGCTGATTTTACATCGAGCGAAGGAGCTAGAGAAGGTGATGATTCAGCCGTCTGGCTGGGGTGTGTTGGGGGTGGTGGCGGCTTTGGCGCTATTTTGGGTTGGATACAAGATCGACATTACGATTGTGGGATTTCTCTCCCTGCAAATGATGATTGGGGGTTTGATTTTGTGGCTATTTGGGTGGGAGATGATGAAGGCGGTTGCTTTTCCGTATGCGTTCCTGATGTTTGCGTACCCTTTTTATTTTTTGGATACGATTGTGGCTTTTCCGTTGCGGGGCTTGATGTGTCAGATGTCGCAAATCTTTCTCAACCTGGTGGGGGTGGATACCTTGCGGGTGGGCACGGCGTTGGTTTCGGCACCAGATTATGCGAAGGGTTTGGCGCAGGGGCAGAGGTTTGCTTTAGATGTGGCGACTCCGTGCAGTGGGATTCGGTCCCTTTTTGCCTTAATGATGGTGAGCGCGCTTTACGCGCATCTCTCCTTAGAAAAGACGTGGCAAAAGTGGACGCTGTTTTTGCTTTCGCCGGCGTTAGCGGTTTTGGGAAATTTTGCCCGGATGGTGATGTTAACCGTGGGCACGATTTTTTTGGGGAGTGCGGTGGCGATTGGGACGGAGGAGCATCCGACGACGTTTCACATGGCGGCAGGCTTCTTTGTGTTTGTGGTGGCTTTAGGTGGAATGGTGGGAGTGAGCCGAATTCTTCAGGGGATTGGGAAAGGAAAAAAGGAGTGAGCGAGGGGAAGAGAAAAGGGGCCTGGGTAAGGGTGGCCGCTTTGCTGGCGTTGGGCGGCGGGGTGGCGGCGATTTGTCTTCTCGTGCCTACACCGAATACGACTCCGAAAGCGGGGGTGGTGATGGATCTACCTGTACGAGTTGGAAATTTCACGGGCAAGGAGGTGGCGGCAACCATGGGGGAGTTAGCGATCCTTCCCAAGGACACGCAGATCGCGAGACGGGAGTATTCGGATTCAACTGGGGACAGAATTATGGCATCGATTGTTTTGAGTGGGGGAGAGAAGAGAAGTATTCATCGACCTGAGGTGTGCTTGCCGGCGCAGGGCTGGACGATGAGGGGCGGCCGAGTGGAGAAGATCGGCTTGGCGGATGGGCGGGATTTGGAGGTGATGGATCTGAGTTTGGTTCGGGATATTGAGGTGGCACAGGGGGATCGGCGCAAACTGTACGCGAACTACTTTTACTGGTTTGTGGGAAACGAAGTGACGACTCCCCATCACTGGAGCCGAGTTTTTCTCACTAGTTTTGACCGAATTACCAAAAATCTGAATCACCGGTGGGCGTATGTGATTGTGATGTCGGTTGTGACGGAAGGGTTTCTGCCTATGGGAAAGAACGAGACGCAAACAGTCGAGATGTTGAAGCAGTTCACGGCAGAGGCGGCGCCCAGCTTCATGAGGGCGAGCACCCCGGGTCTAGCCCCCTGATTCCCGTCTTGCCTTTCTAGCGCAAGGGTGGGCACGATATTGGTTCAACATTAACCCAAGGAAACTTATTATGAAAAAACTCCAAAGCATCCTCCTCGCAACCCTGATCGCCCTTCCCGCCATGAACGGACGGGCCGAATCGCTCGAAAAGCTGATCCCCGACAGCGCTGAGATCCTCGGCAGAATGAAACGGGAAGACATCATCAACATGGATTTGGTGAAAGATGCAAAAGGCATTGTGATTTTGAATGTGACGGGATTTTCGATCGGGATTGGTGGCTCAGGTGGGGACGGCATTTTAATGGCAAAAACGGATAAGGGCTGGAGCGGTCCTGTCGCGATTACGACAGATGGCGGAACGTTGGGAATCGATGTGGGTGGAACAGACAACGACATTGTGATTTTGCTGATGAAAGAGGGGGTGGTGAGCAAGTGGGGGAACGGGGATCATTTTAGCTCTTCCTCCGCCTCGGCAGTTTGTGGCCCGAAGGGTGGGGCAGCGGTTGATGCCTCGATGAGAAACCGTGACTTCAACGTTTATATCTGGAACAAGGGAGCCAAGTTGGGCGTCAACTTTGGAGGGTTTGATGTGAATATCAACGATGAGGCAAATGCTAATTTTTACGGCAAACCGATGGTTTCCGTGAAAGACATTTTGAATTCCGTAGCTGAAGTTCCGGCATCGAAAAAAGATGGAATGGCCCGGATTTACGACTTGCTGAAATAAATAGAAAGGAAATTATAAAAATGAAGAACACACTCGTTGCTCTTGTTGCGTTTTGGATGGTGTTGCCCTTTTCGGGGCGAGCCCAAAACTCGGATTCCCTAAACCTCGCCGCCGATCAGGCGACGAGCATGAACAAGTTGGATGATCTAATGGGCCGAGCACAGAAGCGGCTGAGTTATATCATGACGAACTTGGCAGAGTTGACGGACGGGAATGATGCGAATAATTCGTTCGATAAGTTTAAGGATAACCTAAGCGACCTTCAGGATATCCGAGGAGACATCAAGGATCGGGTGGAGAGGGTTCGGGATTTGCAGGGCCAACGGATCGCCGCCTGGACCAAGGAAGTGTCGGGCTTAACAGACAAAGATATGAGAAAGATGGTGAATGATCAGATTGATAAGGCGAAATCGGATTTCGACGTTTTGGACAAGCAGTTGCGCGAAGTAGGCGGGGATGCAAACGATCTGACCACCTTGCTGGAGGACCTTAAAAAGTATTTTGCCTCTTCCTTCAGCCCCGACTCGATCAAGACTTGCACGCCGATGATTGAGAAGGCCCGGACAGCTGGGCAGGAGATGGTTAAAAGTGTCGATACGTTGCGGGACAATATCTACAAACAGAAAAAAGAGGTGAAGGGAACTTCAGGAAAGTAAACGAGGGTGGTTTGCTGGCGAAAGTCGGCTACGGGCTGAAGGGCGAGAGCACGAGAGTGATCTCGCCCTTTGCTTTTTCCCCGAAGTGAGCGGCAACTTCCGCGGGAGTACCAACGAAGACCTCTTCAAACTTTTTCGTAAGCTCCCGCGCCACACAAATCCGGGAATCTGAAGGAAACACTTCCACAAGTGCCGTGAGCGTTTTTGAGAGGCGGTGGGGAGATTCGAAGTAGATCGAGGTGTGATCACGTGTAGCTGCTACCGTGAGTTCTTTAAGACGACCTCCTGATTTAGGCGGGAGAAAACCGCCGAAGTAGAAGGGAAGGGCGGGAAGACCGCTGGCGATCAGGGCGTGAATGGGGGCGGAGGGGCCTGGGATGACCTCGACAGGTAGATTTTCGCGTCGGACGGCTCGAACAATACGTTCCCCAGGGTCTGAGATGGCAGGCATTCCTGAATCGGTAATGAGTGCGATCGTTTGACCTGAGCGAATACGTTCTAGGATTTCAGATTCACGGGAGGCTTCGTTAAATTTCTGCACACTCAAAAATGATTTTTTGAGGCCGAGATGTTGAAGAAGAAGTCCTGAGTGGCGGGTGTCTTCGGCAGCGATGAGATCAGCCGTGGCTAAAGCTTGGCACGCACGTGGGGAGATGTCGGATAGGTTTCCAATTGGGGTTCCGATGACGATGAGGCGACCATGAGGAGGATTCATAGGATGGTTTTGGC
>JBBAWA010000089.1:0-6125 GCA_040397425.1 Methylacidiphilales bacterium | reverse complement strand
CATCCTGATTATGAGGTGACGGGAGGAGATGTGTTGTTGGATGGAAAGACGATTTTGGGTCTGGATCCGGATGTGCGGGCGCGGGAGGGTCTTTTCCTTGCGTTCCAGTATCCAAGCGAGATTCCTGGTGTGACGATTGCGAATTTCATGAGGGCGGCGCTCAACGCTAGGCGTCCAGAAGGGCAGGAGATCGACGCGGTGGAGTATTATAACGAGCTCTACAAGAAGATGGATCTGTTAAAGATCGATCGCTCTTTCACTTCACGGGCCGTGAATGACGGTTTTTCGGGAGGGGAAAAGAAAAAGAACGAGATTTTACAAATGGCCATGCTGGAGCCGAAGTATGCGGTGCTGGATGAGACGGATTCAGGTTTGGACATCGATGCACTCAAGATTGTGGCTCACGGCGTAAACAGCCTGCGGGGCCCAAAATTGGGTATTTTGGTGATCACCCACTATCAGCGTTTGCTGGATTATATTGTACCCGATGTAGTTCACGTGATGGTGGACGGGCAGATTGTGAAGAGCGGTCCGAAAGAGTTGGCTCTGGAGATGGAGAAGAAGGGGTATGACTGGGTGGAGAACCTTGTCTCTGCAAAATAAAGGAAAAAAATGAGCGAAACTTTGACCCAAGATAAGCCAGATCTAAAGATCGACCAGGATCAGGGAAACTTTTCCTATCCTGAGGACTACGCGTTTGACGCAGGTACGGGTCTGACCGAGAAGACGATCGATTACATTTGCGATGCGAAAGAGGATCCGGATTGGGTGCGTGAATTTCGAAAGAAAGCATTAAAAGTTTTTAAAGACAAACCTCTCCCGACCCACTGGGCCAGCAAAGATCTGGAGAGCATCCATTTTGATGATTTTCGTTACTACCTGTCGAAAGGGGCAAAGCCGAAGCGGACGTGGGATGAGGTTCCGGATGACGTAAAGAAGACCTTTGAAAGGTTGGGCATCCCTGAAAAAGAGCGGGCATTCTTGGCGGGTGTGGAAGCACAGTTCGACAGTGAAGCTGCTTACTCGAACATTAAGAAGGCGGTGGCAGAGCAGGGTGTGATCTTTGTGGGAAGTCGGGAAGGGCTAAAGGACCATCCTGAGATCTTCAGGAAGTGGTTTGGAAAAGTAATTCCGACGGCCGATAACAAGTTCTCGGCTTTAAATAGTGCTGTCTTTTCGGGCGGATCATTTATCTACGTGCCCAAGGGCGTGAAGGTGAAACACCCGTTGCAGGCATATTTCCGAATCAACGCGGAGAATTTTGGTCAATTTGAGCGTACTTTGATCATTGTGGATGAGGGAGCGGAGTTAACGTACATGGAGGGTTGCACGGCCCCGAAATTTGATTCGGTGACCTTGCACAGTGCGGTGGTGGAGTTGGTGGCGATGAAGGGCGCGAAGCTGCAGTACATCACCGTGCAGAACTGGAGTCCGAATGTGTTTAATTTGGTTACGAAGCGAGGGCTGGCTCATGAGGAGTCGGAGATCAAATGGATCGATTGCAATATTGGGTCCCGTCTGACGATGAAGTATCCCGGAGTGATTCTGAAGGGTCGTAAAGCAAGGGGTGAGGTGCTTTCGATTGCCTTGGCCAATAGCGGGCAGCATCAGGATACCGGTGCCAAGATGATTCACGCGGCAGATGAGACCACTTCCAACATTATTTCGAAATCAATATCGATTGGGTCGGGTCGGGCTACCTACAGGGGATTGGTTCATATCCCGAGACATTTAAAAGGTTGTAAGAACAATACCGAGTGCGATGCGCTCTTGATCAATACGGAATCTAGAACGGATACGTATCCGGCCATTGTAACCCGGGGAGAAGGAAATTCGGTTCAGCATGAGGCCAGCGTGTCGAAGGTGAGTGCGGAGCAGATTTTCTACATGCAGCAGAGGGGATTGACGGAGGGGCAGGCGATGAGTTTGAGCGTAAACGGGTTCGTCAATGATCTCGTCCGCCAGTTCCCGATGGAATACAGTGTTGAATTGAAACGGCTGATCGACCTCGAGATGGAGGGGTCGGTGGGCTAAATGAAACGAATCCATCCAAGAGGAGAAACCTGACCATGGCCGATACTGCCAATCGCTACCCCGAAAATATCGCGGGAGCCTACTACGTTGATAACCAGTGCATTGACTGCGATCTGTGCCGGGAGACAGCACCGGCCAGCTTTAAACGGAATGACGATGGGGGCTACTCGTTTGTCTACAAACAACCTGAGACTCCTGAGGAGCAGAAACTCGCGAAAGAAGCGATGGAAGGTTGTCCGGTTGAGGCGATCGGTAGCAACGGCGCCTGAGGCAAACGTGTCGGGAAAACTTGGGCAAACTCCTTTGGGTCGGAATGGCAGCGCGGGACCGGCTTGGTGGGAGGAGAAGAAGGCGGACGCTCGAAAAAGATTCGAGGCGTTGCCGATGCCGAAGCGAAATGAGGAGGATTGGAGATTCGCGACCCTGGACGCCATTCATCTAGGGAATTTTCAACCGGGTGGGATAGGACAAACGAGTCCTGAGAAGTTGCTAAAAAGAAGTACGACTCCCTTTCCTTATGCGGCAAGGGCGGTTTTCTCAAATGATCGTCTGGTTCAGGTGGAGGGCGGGGAGGAGTTGGCAAAGCAGGGGGTTGTTTTCGAATCTTTGGGCGGGGCGCTCAAGAAACATCCCCAGTTACTGCAGAAGTATTTTATGGCGCATCCTGTTGATTTGGGGGCGCAAAAGTTTGCGGCGTTGCATGCGGCGAATGCCGAGGCTGGAGTGCTGATCTATGTCCCCAAGAATGTGGAGTTGAAGGTTCCCCTGGTCTCATTTCACTGGTTGGATGGAGATGAATCGGCTGTGTTTCCCCACACTTTGATTGTGGCTGAGGAAAATGCGAAGGTGACTGTGGTGGACTATTTGGGGTCAACGCAGATGGAGGGAAAAGGGCTGGCTTGTGGGGTGACCGACCTGCTGGTGGGCCCAGGCGCGAAGGTAGATCTGATCTGTTTTCAGAGGTGGGGATCGAAAGTAACAAGTTTTCAGCTCAATTCCACCCGAGTGGAGAAGGATGGGGAGGCTAGAAGTTTATTTGTGAATTTGGGAGCAGCCTATGCACGGCAGGAGAGCCGAAGCACGATGGTGGGGGGCGGTGCACGGAGCGAGATGCTGGGACTTTCGGTTGGGAACGACCGGCAGGAGTTTGATCAGCGGACGTTGCAGTGTCATGACGTGCCGAACACTTGGAGTGATCTGCTTTACAAGAATGCGCTGGATGACCGATCGAAATCGATTTTCAAGGGGTTGATTCGAGTTGCTCCTGGGGCGGCGAAGACCGATGCGTATCAAAACAACAGGAATCTTTTGCTGAATCCCGAGGCTGAGGCGGATTCGATGCCTGGGCTGGAAATTTTGAATGATGATGTACGTTGTACGCACGGAGCGACAACTGGGCAGATTGATAGGGATCAGCTTTTTTATCTGATGGCGAGAGGGATCAATCCCCGTACGGGAGCTCAGCTTTTAGCACACGGTTTTTTTGAGGAGGTGATTGCACGCTTACCGGATAAAAAGATTGGTGAGGCGGTGCGGACGCTTGTTGCGGAAAAGTTTGCCTCGATGAAGACCCGTAGGAGCCAAGTGGATTCATTGGAAAAGCCTCTGTCGCCTTCCCGATTCGACAAGGGAGGTCTGAAGGAAGAGGAAATTTTGGATGTACGGGCACTGCAGGGGTTAGGAAAATAATTACGTACAGAACAAGGCACTCTACGATTATTTAGAAACAACAATGAGCCTCTCTCCCACCCAAGGTTGCGTGATTCCTGCCATTCCAATGAATGAGGCGGACCGGCAAGCAGCCCTTGATGATTTGAAGTTGATCGATTCTCCGCAAGAGGAGCGTTTTGACAGGATTGTTCAGCTCACCCAACTCTTGTTTCGCGTTCCGATCGCGTATATTGCACTGGTTGATAAGGATCGGCAGTGGTTCAAGTCCAAGGTGGGAATTGAGGCGAATGAGACGTCGCGCAGCGTCTCGTTTTGTGGTCATGCGATTTTGGAGGATAAGGCGATGGTGGTTCCTGATGCGTTGCAGGATTACCGCTTTGCGGCGAACCCAATGGTTTTGGGTGAGCCTTTCATCCGTTTTTATGTGGGGCAACCGTTGCGGGGACCTTCTGGACACAAGGTGGGAACCCTGTGCCTCGCGGATCACGAGGCGAGAGAATTTGGGGATCATGATCTGACGATGCTGGGTCAGATTGGAAAGTTGGTGGAGAGAGAGTTCACCCTGCTGGATAAGATTCAAATGCAGATTGAGACTTTGAAAGCGAAGGAGGAGTTAGAGAAAAAGGGGCAGGAGCTAGAGAAAGCGGTGGCGGATCTTTCTGCCGAGAAGCAGAACTCTGAGTTTCTTCTTACGAATATATTTCCCGGAAATGTCGCAAATGAGTTGCGGGCAAACGGAAAGGTTAAGGCGGTGGGGCATGAGAAGGCTACGGTGATGTTTTCTGATTTCAGCGATTTCACATCGGTAGCGGCCAGCTACAATCCTGCTGAGTTGGTGGAGGAGTTGAACCGTGCGTTTTGTTTGTTCGACGGGTTGAGTGCTCGGTACGGGGTGGAGAAGCTAAAGACGATCGGGGATGGGTATCTCTGTGTAGGAGGGTTGCAGGGGGATCCAGTGGAGGCGGGTGGAAAGATGTTGAAGTTTGCTCAGGAAATCTTGGCTTTTGTGTTGAAGCGAAAGGGTGAGGTGGAGGCGAGTGGTAAAAAGTATTGGAACATTCGGATCGGAGTCCACTGCGGTCCGTTGGTGGCCGGGGTGGTGGGGGTGAAGCGAATGGCATACGACATTTGGGGAGATACGGTGAACATTGCGGCACGGATTCAGCAGGGGTCGGAGCCTGGACGGATCAATTTGTCGAAGGATTTTCGGGATTTGATGGGGGATCGGATCGAGGTCGAGGCGCGTGGTAAAAAGCCAATTAAGAATCAGGGTGAGATAGAGATGTTTTTTCTGCAGAAGGTAAAGTGAGTTTGGAATGAAACCAGGGGATCAGACAAAATTAACCCGGGAGGTGCCCGCTACGGCGATTCCTGCGGGTTCTCCGTTGATTCTACCCAAGGACACGGAGGTTACGTTGACCCAGTCGTTGGGGGGAAGTCACACGGTGGCAGGGGCGTTCGGCTTAGCTCGAATTGAGGAGAAGGATCAGGATGCGTTGGGTCTATCGAAAGTGGCCGTGGTGGTTCCAGAGGCAGACTCGAATGAGCCTGCAGATGAGAAAAAAGTTTGGGATAAGTTGAAGGAGGTTTTTGATCCGGAGATTCCTGTGAACGTCGTGGATTTGGGGTTGGTCTACAGCATGGAACTCAAACCTCTTCCGGCTGGTGGCTCGAGGGCGGAAGTAAAGATGACGTTGACCGCCCCAGGTTGTGGAATGGGACCTACGATTCAGGCCGATGCACGCAATAAGGTGTTGTCCGTTGCGGGGGTGAAGGAGGCGGAAGTTGAACTGGTATGGGAACCGGCGTGGACGCAATCGATGATCAGTGAAGCTGGAAAAATGAAGTTGGGTTGGGTCTAGAGCAAAAAAAGCGAACTTGGTTTAAGCGGTAGCGAGAAGAGTGTCGAAGTCGTTCAGCGAATCGGGCATCTGCGGCGAAAAATAGCGTTCGAAGTGGTTGACGACGCCAGACATTCCGCAGGATAGAAGTTCGAAGCGCCGACGGAGGGAGCGGACCACAAAGGGATTGAAGCTGTAGTAACCGGAAAAGACCTTCCTTCGAAAATGGTCGGTCTGATTCGCCTGTTTGCAGAACAGAATGGCATGAATTTCCGGGCTATCAAAAAGCACAACCCAGTAGCGGGAGAGTTCAGGATGGAAGATTGGGACAAAGTCGATGTCGTCCTGCTGGGTAGGGGGCTCTCCTTCGGCCCAGACCCGGACCGCATCTAGCCGGCGGGCAAGCTCCCGGTATCGCTCTTCCTGATGGAGAAAATTATCGAAGTGCTGGAAGGTGGAGATCAGTTCCCCCTTTGCGGTTTCATGGGCGAGATCCTCGATGGCGTGGCTGACGGCGAGCATCGCTTCATGGTTAAACAGGTGGTTGATGTCTGCTGATGGGATGGATTTGGCCTGGCT
>JBBAWA010000088.1:0-6143 GCA_040397425.1 Methylacidiphilales bacterium | reverse complement strand
CTGGGCATCTGCGGCGAACACGGGGGAGAACCCGATTCCGTAAAGTTTTGCCACCATCTAGGACTAGCCTACGTATCCTGCTCCCCTTTCCGCCTTCCAATCGCCCGCCTAGCAGCCGCTCAGGCCGCGCTGAAGAGTTAATTCCCCTTTAAGGGAATTAAATACTCTACCAGTTCCCCTTTCCCTTTTGTTAGAAACGGCTCATTCTTTACCTATGACCGATTTCCGTGACGGTGCTCTCGGTGCCTATCTCCGCGAAATTGGGGATATCCCTCTCCTGACTCGTGCGGATGAACAGCGCCTAGGGAAACGCATCAAACGTGGCGATCGCGCGGCTCGCGAGCAGATGATCCGTGCCAACCTCCGCCTCGTGGTAAAGATCGCTCACGACTACGCGGGGCTTGGCCTTCCCCTTCTCGACCTTATTAGCGAGGGGAACATTGGCCTTATGAAAGGCGTCGAACGATTTGACCCAGGCCGAGGTACAAAGTTCAGTACCTACGGGGCTTGGTGGATTAAACAGTCGGTCCGACGCGCACTTGCCAACCAGTCCAAAACAATCCGCCTTCCCGTTCACTTGGTCGATAAACTTGCCAAAATGAGGAGGATCGCGATCCAACTCTTCGATGAGCTTGGACGTGAACCAACCGATGAGGAGCTGGCAAAAGAGTGCGGAGTCTCGGCGGCGAAAATTAGTCAACTTCGTCGCGTATCCATGCGCCCCACCTCTCTAAACGCATTTGTCGGGGATGAAGCGGATGCGGAACTGGGCGACCTTATCGCAGATGAAACCGTAGTGATGCCAGGACAGGATCTGGAAAGTCGAAACCTGATTAAACAGCTACGTACGGTTCTTCATGTATTAGATGAACGAGAACGCGCCATCCTCTCTCTTCGCTTCCCATTGACGGATGAAACGCCTCCTACACTCGAGCAGATCGGCAAGAAGTTTAAAGTAACGCGTGAGCGCATCCGACAGATCCAGAATCTAGCTCTCAAAAAACTCAGAAAGGCTCTTGAAACTCTTCCGCAAGGAGGAGAACAACCCGCAGGGGAGGACGAGGATTGAAATCTCCAGCTCTCCGAAGCACCCGGGATCGTCTGCTCGGTTCCATCCGGACCATTGAAAGTGCAAGACGGGCTGGCGAACCGAACTATATCACGGACGGTATTTATCAGGACGGCCAACTGTTTCGCTTCGCTTGTGCTGATATCAATGAAAGGTATCAACGTCGCCGAATCGAAAAGGTCATCGCGTACGATTCCGCCGCTCTTCCCCTTGCCGCCCCCCTCGCCTACTTCGCGGGTTGTGGACTGAATGTGATTCAACCGACAAGTCGTGGCCCTATTTTGGACTTGGAAAGTATTCCTCAGGGCTGCCGCCTACTCCTCGTGGCCGATGTACTTCATCGCGGATCTCAACTGGCTTCAGCCGCGACCATCCTGCGCCAAAGCAAGGGAGAACTGATCGAAATAGTGACTCTTTTGGAAATTGCTACGGCAAAAGGTTCCGAACTTCTCAGTCCTATTTCGACCTACTCAGTTTGCTCTTTGCGCTAACTCTCTTTGGCTTTGTGTACTGAACCGGTTTAGCGACCGCACTCCGTGCCTCTTGAGCACTTCCCAGTTGGTGGGCTTTTTTCCAATCCTCAATCTGATCCCGCAGAAGGGCCGCCCGCTCGTACTCAAGCTTTTCTGAGGCCTCCCACATCTCCTCCTCCAGTTGCTTGAGAACCTCCTGCGCGTCCGCTGATTCCGAACCCCCGCCGACTTTGTCGTGAATACCCCGGGCGGTCCGAACAATCGTCTGAAGACTCTCCTGAACGCCCCGAAGCACCGATCGCGGAACAAGATTATGCTCCCGGTTATAGGCTTCCTGCTTCGCGCGCCTTTTTTCCGTAACGTCTAAAAGTGCCTTCATCGATTTTGTAATTCGATCTCCAAACAAAACAACCTCTCCGTTTAGATGCCGCGCCGCGCGGCCTGCCGTCTGGATCAAGGAAGTCTCAGATCTCAAGTACCCCTCCTTATCCGCATCCAAAATGCAGACCAAGGATACCTCGGGCAGATCTAAGCCCTCTCTCAAAAGATTAATTCCGACCAGAACATCAATCTCCCCTGACCGTAACTCCCGCAGAATCTCGACACGCTCGATCGCATCAACCTCCGCATGCAAATAGCGCGACTTCAACCCCGCCTCCTTCAAATAGTCAGACAGATCCTCGGCTGTCCTGCGTGTCAATGTTGTCACAAGAACTCTCTCCTGACGTGCTATCCTTTCACGACACAGGGCAATCGTCTCGTCAACTTGGCCCTTCAAAGGGAGGACTCGAACCGGCGGATCGAGCAGACCCGTCGGACGAACAACCTGCTCAACGACCTGACCTCGGACTTTTCCTAATTCAAAGTCCGCAGGAGTTGCCGAAACATAGATCACTTGATGCAGCATCGCCTGGAACTCCTCCGCTTTCAGAGGACGATTATCTAATGCCGAGGGAAGCCGAAATCCGTGCTCCACCAATACCGTTTTACGACTGCGGTCCCCCGCGTACATACCGCCGACTTGCGGCACCGTCGCATGGCTCTCATCCATCACGACAAGAAACTCATCAGGGAAGAAATCAATCAAAGTACCGGGTTTCTCTCCCGGTTTTCTTCCGCTGAGCGGACGACTATAGTTTTCGATTCCGCTACAAGTGCCCATCTCCTCCATCAAATCCAGATCGTACTCAGTACGCATCTTAAGTCTTTGAGCCTCCAGCAGCTTACCCGCCGATTCGAACTGAGCTATTCGCTCCGCTAACTCAGCCCGAATCGCAGTGATACCCCGCTTAAGTTTGTCCTCTGAAGTCACATAGTGCCGTGCTGGGGTCAGAATCTCTCGCGGCAACCTCCCAAGCTCAACACCCGTGCCCACTTCAAATCGAGTCAGCCGCTCCAAGGTGTCTCCCAAGAGCTCGACCCGTATTCCGACATCTTCATGGGCTAAAAGAATCTCTATCGCATCCCCGCGGACCCTGAACTGCCCACGCTCGGGAGCC
This sequence comes from Methylacidiphilales bacterium, assembly GCA_040397425.1. Classification (GTDB taxonomy): domain Bacteria; phylum Verrucomicrobiota; class Verrucomicrobiia; order Methylacidiphilales; family Verrucolacustridaceae; genus Verrucolacustris. Next base: position 3,102 of record JBBAWA010000088.1, on the reverse strand, counting down.
ATGTCGTTTCTCTCATACTGAATCTCAACCAACTTGGCCAGTAGCTCCTCACGCGGGATCTTCATTCCAGGCTCAAGAATCATAAACATCTTCTCATAGTCCTCGGGAGATCCTAACCCGTAGATGCAAGATACACTGGCCACTACGATGACATCTTTTCGCGTAAGGAGGCTGGTGGTTGCCGAAAGTCGAAGTCGTTCGATCTCCTGATTAATGGAGGAATCTTTCTCGATGTAGGTATCGGTTCGGGGGATGTAAGCCTCAGGCTGGTAGTAGTCAAAGTAGCTAACAAAATATTCAACTGCGTTCTTCGGAAAGAACCCCTTCAGCTCGCTATAGAGTTGAGCCGCGAGAGTTTTGTTGTGACTCATCACCAGTGTGGGCAATCCCATTTCTTGGATTACATTGGCGACGGTAAAGGTCTTTCCAGAGCCCGTCACCCCCAACAGAACGTTATGCTTCTCTCCAGCCTTCAGCCTTTGCAAAAGAGCCGCGATCGCTTCGGGCTGATCCCCTGCAGGAGGATAGGGGGATTCAAGTTGGAATTTCATTGAGAGAATGGGTCGTGTAGGACTCGAACCTACAACCTACTCCTTAAAAGGGAGCAGCTCTACCATTGAGCTAACGACCCCGCTTTGAAAGGGTAGCGATTCTGGGGAATTCGTCCATCCCCCCTTATAGCCGGCAAACGACGCTCTCTATTTATCCTTCATGATCCAAACTCCGTCCCACTTCTCCCCAGGGGGACTTTTTTGGAAGTAATCGCAACGCTCGATATAGATTTTACTCAGTTTATCACCGGGATGAGCCTTAAGAGCCTCGGCAAAAGCCATCTTGGCTTTATCCCAATCCTGCTTTCGATATTTCGCTAACCCATCTTTAAAGTGATTAATCACCTCCATAGGATTCGGGAAGGAAGCTTCGGTGTGATAATCCAAACACTCAAAGATCACGACAGGCTCGGTCTTCCCTTTGACAACCACCCGGTCGGCCTCCCGCATACGGTAGGTGCCTTTCAGTTTCTTGACCGTGGCATCACTCACTAACATCTTCGCTCCATACTGTTTACAGGCGGTCTCCAGGCGGGCTGCCAGATTCACCCCGTCACCAATCACCGTGTAATTCATTCGCTTGGGAGAACCGATATTCCCACTGACAATCTCATCTGTGTTGATCCCTAAGCCCATATCGATGGCCATCATTCCCCTCTCCTTACGGGCCGCGTTGAATCGGTCTAACTCAACCAACATTCCGATACCTGCCCGAACCGAACGATCCGCATCATCCTCCCTTGGCAAGGGCAGGCCAAAAATCGCCATAATTGCGTCCCCGATGAATTTATCCAACATCCCGCCCTCTTTTTGAAGGCAATCCACCATGAGTGTGAAGTACTCGTTGAGCAGTCCCACTGTGCCTTGTGCCCCAAGACTCTCTGTGAGTGTGGTGAAACTGCGTACATCGGAAAATAAGACCGAAGCTTCACTGATATTGCCCCCCAAGACCTCTTTTCCGGTGGCCATCAACTGATCCGCAATCGCTGGATCCATGTAACGAGCCATTGTGCCCTTCATCCTTTTCTCATCGCTGATGTCTTCAATCATCAGCAACGAGCCTAACGGCTTGTCTTTGACGCTGATGAGCGGAAGCACGCTGACATTGGCCGAAGCTTTCTCTCCGCCCCACTCCATTTCAGCATCCATCACGAGTGCGGGTTCCTTGGAAGCAGAGGTAGAGCGTATCTTTTCCTCAATCCATGTATTTTTTCCGATAAAGAACTCACTCGCTTTTTTCTTAAGCACATCCTTGGCACTGGTTTTTAGAATCCGATAGCCGGCCTTATTACAGGTCTGAATCACTCCCTCCTCATTGAGGGTGACTACAGCGTTCGACATACTCTCCAACATCGACTCCGCATAGTTCTTCATATTTTGGACGTCATCGAAGAGTTTTGCGTTTTCTAAAGCGACGGATACTTGGGCCGTGAATGCCTTCAGCTTTGCCTCATCTTCATGCGTAAATGCCCCGCCCCGTCTATTCAGAACCTGAGTAGCCCCAATAACCTTTCCTGCCTTGTTTACGACTGGAGTACAGAGAATCGAACGCGTGAAGAATCCAGTTTTCTTGTCAAATCCTGGGTTGAATCTCAAATCAGCGTAGGCGTGCTGAATGTTGACCGTCTGTCCCCCTGTAAAAACCGCACCTGCGATACCCAGATGGTTCGGAAAGCGAATCTGCGTTGCACCTAAACCCTCACCCACTTCGGTATACAACTCCTGCGTCTTCTCATCGTTAATGAAAAGGGTAGAACGTTCGGCATGAAGAAGTCGCGTAATAGTCCGGATGATCTTAGCCAGAAGATTCCCTAGCTGAATTTCTCCAGAGATCTCCGATACCACGCTTAAAAACTCAGCCTCCTTAGCCTTCTCTTTTTCACCCAACTCCATGAGAAGGCTTCTTTGGAGAGAAACCGAGGCCTGCATAGCCATGGCCTCGAGCAGTTTCAGATCCTTGGACGTGAAGTGAGCTGATTTTCCTCCTTTTCGATTCAGCACCTCGACTACCCCGATCAACTCCCCTCGAACGGTCCTGATGGGAGCACAAGCAATCGACCGCGTCCGATACCCTGTCTGTTCATCCACTGTTTTATTGAAACGGGAATCCTTGTAGACGTCCTTAACCAAAAGCCCCTTCCCCGTTTGAAAAACAGAACCAGCGATACCCGTGGTGTTCAGGATTCGAATCTCCCTTTTTAAGCCACCCACAGTGACCCGACTATAGAGCTCTTGAGTCGAGGGATCATTGACGAATAGAGTGCCTCGATCTGCACCTGTTGCCTCAGTGACCAAGGTCACCAGAGTTTCTAATTGGTCATCTAATGTCTGTCCGTCGGCTACCTTACGGGCCACTTCGAGCAAAATCTTGGCCTCGGCCAAACTCAATGTGTCGATGGGGCTTTTACTTTTTGCCACGGCAAACCTCCAATTCCCCGCGAATTCTCTGGATCGTTTTTTCTAACTCTACCGTCTCATCGCGGTGGGTTCTTCGCATGAGCTGTTCCGCCTCACTATGCCTCGCCTTTTCCATCTCCAACTGATCTCGCAA
>JBBAWA010000087.1:0-6215 GCA_040397425.1 Methylacidiphilales bacterium | reverse complement strand
TCCAAGGGCACAGGAAATTTTCCTAACCGCTTCACCAACTTCGACTCGTCCACGATACAGATGAACTTTTTCGCCGCTGTGGCAATGATCTTCTCCCTCGTCAACGCCCCCCCACCCCCCTTGATCAGCATCAGCTTCGGATCCACCTCATCTGCTCCATCCACATAAAGACTCACCTTTTTCGCCTGATTCAAATCCAACACCCGAATCCCTTTTTTGCGTAAGGCTCGCTCGGTCTCTTTCGAACTCGGCACCGCCCCCCGCACCCACCCTTTTTTTAATCCTTGAATGAAATACATCGTCGTCGAACCCGTCCCCACCCCCAGCACACAACCCTTAGGCACATAGGCTAAGGCCGCTTTCGCCGCCTCTTTTTTGAATGCCTGCTGATCCACCCTTCTTTTCTGTGATTTTTCCACGAATGCGTCAATCTATCCTCGATCATGCCCACCACCCATCTCCATCTCGATTGTCCTTCTGGAATCAGCGGAGACATGTTTGCTGCCGCCCTCCTCGACCTCGGCGTGCCCCTCTCCATCTTTCAAGACGCCATCCAAGGTCTTCACCTCCCGGAAAAAGTGATCCTGAAAACGGAGCGATCTCTCCGAGGTGGACTGGCCGGTACCCGCTTTCTTGTAGAAACCCCTTACGAACACAACTCCCATCACCACTCTCACCCTCACGATCACTCTCATGAACACGAGCACGGTCGGTCTTGGGCTCAGATCCGTACCCTCCTCCAAAACTCCCACCTCACTCCCCCCGTCAAAGAGACCGCCCTCAAGATCTTTCACCGCGTCGCCGAAGCCGAGGCCCGCCTTCACGGAAAACTCGTCGACGAAGTCCATTTTCACGAGGTCGGTGCAGTCGATTCGATCGTGGATATTGTCGTGGCTGCCATCGGCTTCCATCACCTAGGCCTACCCCACGTCACCGCTTCCGTCCCAGTTGAAGGGACAGGAACGATCCAGTGTGCCCATGGCTCCTTCCCTCTTCCCGCTCCCGCCACCGCTGAGATTTTAAGAGGAATCCCACTTCGCCAGATCGATGTTTCCGCTGAACTAACGACTCCGACGGGCGCCGCCATCCTTGCCCAACTGGTCCACCACTTCGGTCCCTTGGAAAACTTTACCACGGAGAAAATCGGATACGGACTCGGCACCCGCGACCTACCCAACCGTCCAAACGTCCTTCGCGCTTTCCTTGGGCACGCGTCAAACTCACCCTCCTCTTCCCAAGAATCGATCATCGAAATCCGAACTCATTTGGATGATATCACTGGAGAGCACCTCGCCCATGCTATCGATCGGTTAATGGCGGAGGGAGCCCTCGATGCCTCCGCTCTCCCCCTCCTGATGAAAAAAGGACGCCCCGGATATCTTCTCACCGTCCTCGCCCTTCCCAAAGATTCGGAACACCTTGCATCTTTAGTGCTCCGTGAAACCACCGCCTTTGGTCTTCGTCTCGAACGGGTCGAACGCCGAACCCTCCGTCGCGAAGAAAAAACCGTCGCCACCCCCTATGGCCCCATCTGCGTCAAACTGGGCTACCTTGGCGATTCCCTAGTTCAGATTCATCCTTCGGATGACGATTGCCGAAAGTCCGCCATCTCCGCTTCTGTCTCCCATGCCGATGTTGCCGCAGCCGCCCGCTCCGCCGCCCGTTCTACCTAACCTTCTCTTGCCGCCCCCTCCTCTGGCAGGAGAATAAATCCCGTCTTTAGATCGCCAATGACCTCGCTCCGCTTCCCGCGGTGCATCGAGTGCCACATTCCGATCAACACACAAAAAAGGGCATCCGTTCGATCCTCCACAGGCTTGCTCCATTTTTGCTTCAGCAGATTCCTCGTTTCTTGATTGAGCGCAAGGCCTGGAAAACGTTGTTTCATCAGTTTCCTCATCAACCCCTGCAACCTTCGAAACTCCTTCCTGCGTTCCGCCACACTTCCTTTCTTATACTTGATGATCCTAGGCAACCCGAACATTCGAACCATGGCAGGATGCGGATACACCTCGGCAGCCGTTTTTTTCACCTTTCCTACCTTCCACCCTATGGAAAAACCTTTTCGTACAAGCAATCGGGCAACTCGGGTCGGACGAGGACACCGACTGGTGTTGGCAGGATGACATGCTGCGTGCTGACGATGAAACATTCGGTGCGTCAACCGATCCACAGGCCTTGTTCCCGTACGATTCGGGCAAACGATCGGGGCATCCACCGTCACAAACACAGTTTGGTAATTCCGACTCGTTTCCCCAAGCAACTTCATCAACTCCCGATCCCCTTGTGGATATCCAAACCCCAGAACCTTTCCTCGATTTCCAGTCGATTCCAGAAAACAGACTCCGTCATGTTTTTTCTCTCCCCAAGCGAGATCCACCCCGATAAGCAAAACCTTCATCGTTTTATTCTCTCACCCGTTTCTTGAGATCGAAAGCCAGAACGACCTATTCCCGCCTCGCATTTTGGAGTTCAATTCCCTTAAGATAAATATCATGCAAACTGGTTCTCTCTGGATCGCTTTTGGGCTGACACTCTTTGCAGGTATGGCCACCGGAATTGGTAGCGCCATTGCCTTCCTTGCCAAGCAGACAAACCATCGTTTTCTATCTGTATCCACCGGTTTTTCTGCAGGAGTTATGCTCTACGTGTCTTTTGTTGAAATTTTTCAGAAAGGTGCCGCCTCCCTAACCCAAGCCTACGGGCCGGTCCAAGGAGTCTGGATGAATGTGGGTTTCTTCTTTTTTGGAATTCTTCTCGTTGGCCTGATCGATAATTTCATCCCTGAGAAACAGAATCCGCATGAACAACCGCCTGCATCCGCCTTAGCCCCCCTTCACGCCCCCCACGCCACCATCCCACACCGCAACCATAAGAAACTCCTACGCATGGCAATGTTCACAGCATTCGCCATCGCTCTTCACAATTTTCCAGAGGGCCTAGCCACTTTTCTCGCTGCCCTTGAAAACCCAAAAGTAGGCGTGGCCATTGCCATCGCGATCGCTCTCCACAACATTCCCGAAGGAATTAGCGTCTCCGTTCCCCTCTTCTATGCCACGGGAAGCCGGGCCAAGGCTTTCACCTACTCTTTTCTCAGTGGGCTTGCCGAACCCGTAGGTGCCGCCATCGGTTACTTTGGCCTACGCTGGATAACGGGGGGCGAAATTACTTCCCAAGTCATGGGCGCATGCTTTGCCGGAGTTGCTGGGATTATGGTTTACATCAGCCTCGACGAGCTTCTCCCCACCAGCCGTGCCTATGGCAAGGGTCACGATAGCCTTCTCGGCCTTGTCGCTGGAATGGTGGTCATGGCGATCAGCCTACTGCTGATTAAGTGAAAGTGATTTAGGATTTCGGCTTACTAAGCTCTTTTCCAATCCTGTCGGAGCCAAAAATCGAACGCAGAGTCTCTGGAATGGTGACTCCTCCCTCCTGAGTCTGATACGTCTCCACCAGCGCAATAAAAAGACGAGCCAAGGCCGTTCCCGAACCATTTAACGTGTGACACGGGCGGTTCTTTCCGTCCGCCCCCTTAAACCTCAATCCCATCCGCCTCGCCTGAAAATCCATAAAGTTACTGCAAGACGACACCTCCAGAAACTGGCCCATGCCAGGTGCCCAAACCTCCAAATCATAACACCGCGCCGCACCAAACCCGATATCCCCCGTGCAAAGCTCAATCTTTCGATAGTGCAATCCCAACTTCTGCAAAACCGATTCCGCATGCTGACAAAGCTCTTCCAGCGCCTTCATTGACCGATCCGGATGCTCGATCCAAACCAGTTCCACTTTGTCGAACTGATGCATCCTTCCTAATCCGCGGGTCTCTTTGCCCGCACTCCCCGCCTCCCTCCGAAAACAGGGCGTGTAAGCTGCATATTTTTTCGGGAGATCCCCCTCGGTCAAAATCTCATCCCGATGCAGATTGGTCACCGGAACTTCAGCCGTCGGTACGAGAAAAAGTTCGCCCCCCTCCACCGCATACAGATCCTCCCGAAATTTCGGCAACTGCCCCGTCCCCACCATGCTCGACTCTCGGACCAAAAACGGCGGTGAAACCTCCGTATATCCGTGCTCCCCGCTATGTAGATTCAACATCCAACTAATCAAACTCCTCTCCAACCGGGCACCCTCTCCCCGATACACTGCAAACCCACTTCCTGAAACTTTGGCCGAAGCTGCAAAATCCAAAATTCCCAACGCCTCCCCCAAAGCCACATGATCCTTCGGCTTAAAATCAAATTTCTTGGGTTCACCCCATGTCGAAACGACAGGGTTCTCTGCCGCCGTACTTCCCTTCGGGCACCCCTCCCAGGGCAGATTCGGAATAGAAAGCAACAAACCCTCCTGCTTCGCCTCCACTTCCGCCGCCTGCTTGTCCAACTCCGCAATCCGATCCGACTTCTCCTTCATTCCAGCTAAAAGATCATCCGCCGGTTCCTTCTTCGCCTTTCGTACCCCTACCTCCTTGCTGATCGAGTTACGTTCCGCCTTTAACTTTTCCACTTCTCCCAAAAGTCGTCGCCGCTCCTCATCCACCTCCAAAACTTTGTCCAAACCGTCCGCTGCACCCTTTCCGCGGGTGAGCAATCGTTGACGGACAGCCTCCGACTCCTTTCGAATCAGTCCAATATCGAGCATCCTTCCATTCAACCTATTCCCAGCCCTTCCGTCGAGACTCGGCAAAGGCTTTGCCGTCCGACATAGAAACGGCTTAAACCTACGTGTGGCTAATCTCCCTTTCCGCGGCGCCGTCCTCGACCTCGGGTCCAACACGTTCAAACTTCTCCTTGCCGAACAGGTCGGCTCCATCCTCCGGATTCATCATGAAAAGGCGTATCCCGTCCGGCTCGGGGAGGGGGTGGCTCTGTCCGGCCGCCTTCAACCTTCCGCTCGACGCCGTGCACTGTCCGTTCTTCGCCAGCTTGAGCGTAAAATACGCGCCTTTCACCCCCACCAAACTCTCGCCGTCGGTACAGGCACCCTTCGCCGCGCAAAGAACTCCAAATCCTTCCTCCTTCCTGCATCCAAGATTCTAAAAAAGCCGATTCGGCTTCTGAGCGGTCACGAGGAAGGTCGCGTCATCGCGCTCGCCGCCCGTTCCCTGTCCTCCACCCTGAGCCCCCGCTTTCATATCGATCTGGGTGGCGGAAGCATTGAGATCATCGACTCCCTACGTGCTACCCGCCCGAAGATTTTCAGCCTGAACCTCGGCTGTGTAGCCGTTCGCGACACTCTTCTCTCTCAACACCCCCCTTCACCCCACCAATGGATCCAAGCCTTTCACTCCATCCGCAACGCCTTAAAAAAGATTCCAGTCCCAACTCGAAAATCTCATGCCACTTTCTCGGGCGGAACAGGTCACGCCTACGCCTGCCTTATCCGACGTAAAAATATGAAAGCTCGGAAACTCGAGGGATTTTCTCTCACTCTTTCCACTCTCGAATCCCTCATCCTCCGACTGCTTCCTCTCTCCCTTCCCCAACTTCGCGCCCTACCCGGCATGCCAGCCGATCGCGCCTCTCTCGCCTTGCCCGCTTTTCTCGTCCTACGCGAAACGATGCTTCGGCTCCGTCTTTCCTGCGTCCAACTCACCACTCACGGACTTCGGTATGGCGTCTGGCTCGACTCCCTCGCTCCCTGCCCTATCCGTAAAATTGTTCGATGATCCCCAATACCCCCATCACCCGCCAAGCCACAGCCCTGATGGAGCGGCTCGAGAAAGAGCCCCAGCACGTGCGCCACGTCACTTTCTGGTCTATTTTCCTTTTTGAAAAACTCGCTTCCCTTCATCAACTTTCAAAACAGGAACTCGAGCTCCTTGTCGCGGGATCCCTACTTCATGACATCGGTTGGTCCACGGCGACCGAAGAGCGCCCCCACCACAAGGAGTCCGCACGCCTCATCCGCAAACACACATGGAAAAATCTTCCCCGTTCTCAAACCGATTTCATTGCCCTACTCGCCCGCTATCACCGCAAAAGTATTCCATCCCCGACCCACCGCCGGTATGTGAACCTCCCAAAAACGAAAAAGAATCACCTCCATTTCCTTGCGGGTATCCTTCGAGTGGCCGATGCGCTCGATCGTTCCCATTGCCAAAGTCTTCACCCTGCCGACCTTGAAATTCGTCCAGGAGTCTGCCTGATTCATATTACAGGCAAAGACACAGGGGAGGCCCAATTCGGAATCGAGCGTAAAGGAGACCTCTTTCA
>JBBAWA010000086.1:0-6286 GCA_040397425.1 Methylacidiphilales bacterium | reverse complement strand
CCTCCACCACAGGCGCCGCCAAAGCGGTCGGTCTCGTATGCCCGGAAGTTCAGGGGAAATTGACCGGCATGTCCTTCCGTGTCCCCACCCCGACGGTCAGTGTGGTGGATTTGACAGTTCGAACAACCAAGGATACCTCCTATGAGGAAATCTGCCAGGCGATGAAAAAAGCCTCGGAAACCTATCTAAAAGGAATTTTGGAGTACACCACAGATGAGGTGGTTTCCTCAGATTTCATTCATAGCCAATCCTCAAGTATTTTTGATGCCAGCTCAGGAATCGGCCTCAACAAAAGATTCTTCAAACTGGTCAGCTGGTACGACAACGAGTGGGGCTACAGCAATCGTTGCGTCGATCTTCTGCGACATATCGCGGGCTAATTTCCCGTGGCGAAACTAACGGTTCAAAATCTCTCCCCCAAAGGGGAACAGGTTTTCGTGCGGGTCGATTTCAACGTCCCTTTCGAACCCTCCCCGGAAGGCCCCAAGGTCTCCGATGATACCCGCATTCAGGAAACTCTCCCGACTCTCAAACTTCTTCTCGAAAAGGGTGCCTCGCTTGTTCTTTGCAGTCACCTTGGCCGTCCAAAGGGACAACCCGTCGAAAAGTACTCGCTCCGTCCCGTAGCCGCACACCTCAGCAAACTTTTAGGTCGCCCCGTTCTTTTTGCCTCTGATTGCGTCGGGCCCATCGCCGATCAAGCCAGAGAAAAACTCAAGGCTGGTGAAATTCTACTTCTGGAAAACGTGCGCTTTCATGCCGAAGAAGAGAAAAACGATCCCACTTTCGCGAAACAGCTTCTCGGTAAAGCTAAGTTTTATGTCAACGATGCCTTCGGCTCCGCCCACCGTGCTCACGCATCAACCGAAGGATGCGCCCGCCTCGCCACCCATGCCGCGGCTGGCCTTCTCATGGAAAAAGAACTTCGGTACCTGGGTACGGAACTTTCCAATCCCAAGCGCCCCTTTCTGGTCATTCTCGGTGGAGCCAAGGTGGGCGATAAAATCGGTGTTCTCCGCGCCCTCCTCCAGAAGGCCAACACCATTCTCATTGGTGGGGGTATGAGCTACACATTCCGCCTCGCCCAAGGTCGCAAAATAGGAAAATCACTCTGTGAGCCCGACAAGGTCGAATTAGCCAAATCGATTTTGGCCGAAGCGGAAAAACGGGGCGTGAAACTCCTTCTACCAGAGGACACTTTCATCGTGGAAAAGCTCGATTTCGCTGGTCGCCAAGTTTCTCCAGGAAAATTCACCAATCCAGGTGAGGACATTCCCGAGGGTTGGGAGGGTGTCGATATTGGTCCCCAAGCATCAAAAACCTACGCTCAAGAGATTTCCACCGCTTCAACGATTCTTTGGAATGGACCGATGGGAGTTTTTGAAATTCCAGCATGTGCAAAAGGAACTTTTGCCATCGCACAGGCAGTGGCGGGCAACTCCAAGGCCGTCTCGATCATCGGAGGCGGCGACTCTGTCACTGCAATCAAACAGGCTGGAGTGGGTGACAAAGTCACCTTTATTTCCACAGGCGGAGGCGCCTCTCTGGAGTTTCTCGAAGGAAAAGTTCTGCCAGGCGTAGCGGCTCTTCAGGAGGCAAAATGACCCGTAAGACCAAATCAAATCCACGCCGCCCCTTGGTCGCAGGAAACTGGAAGATGCACCGAACAGCATCCGATACCCGTATTCTCATTCAGGATATTATCAAAAAAGTTGAGCGCGTCGCCAATATTGACCTCGTCGTTTGCCCGCCTTTTACCTCCCTTCCTGCAGCCCACGAGACTCTTGGGCGTCACAGCATCCTCGCCTTGGGCGCACAAACAATGCATCAGGCAAAGGAAGGGGCTTTTACAGGCGAGATTTCGGGCCCCATGCTTCGCGAGTTTGGCGTGCGCTATGTGATTCTTGGCCACTCCGAACGGCGCCAGTACGACAATGAGACAAACGAGAAAGTCGCCGCCAAAGCAATCGCCGCAGTAGGTTACCATCTTCGCCCGATTGTTTGTGTGGGAGAAACCCTTTCCCAAAGGGAGTCCAAAGAGACAGAAGCAGTGATCGATTCCCAGATCCACGCATCCTTGGCAGGCTTTCCCCCAGAACAGATCGAAGAACTGGTTATTGCATACGAACCCGTTTGGGCAATCGGAACAGGTAAAGTAGCTACCCCGAAACAAGCAAATGACGTTCACCACCAGATTCGCAAACTCCTAGTAAAAATATTTGGACCCAAGGGGGCTGACATCCGAATCCTTTACGGCGGAAGTGTGAAACCCGATAATGCTGCCGACTTAATGTCCCAGCCCGATATCGACGGCGCCCTGGTCGGCGGAGCAAGTCTCGACGCGCGGGCTTTTTTCGATATTATTGAAGCTACCCGACCCGCTCGGGCATCCGACCATGATTAACATAGCCATCTACGTACTCCTAGGAATCAACCTCCTGGTTTGTATTCTCCTGACCCTCCTTGTCCTCATGCAAAAGCCTCGCTCCGAAGGTCTCGGTGCTGCCTTTGGAGGAAATTTTACCGACTCGATTTTTGGCGCCCAAACATCCGATGTTCTCACCAAAGGAACCATCTGGTTGGGTGGGATCTTTATGGCCCTGACTCTCGTTCTCGGCCTTCTCTACAGTCATCGCCAAGCCGGCAACACAAAGCTTCAAGAAGAGCTGACAAAACCCGTAGCCCCTCTTGCAGCACCCGCCTCGAACACAATCACCAACACAGTCACTCTGACAAATGGTGCGATTACCCCAACTTCCTCCACCCCTCAGCCTGCTTCCAATAAAGCGGAACCCGCACCAGCGCCCGCCAAACCGTAATGATGCTCCGCCGGGGTATACCCGGCCTGACTGGCCTTCTTCTCGCCTGCTTTTCCTTCTCCTCCTGCCAAACCCGGCCTCGCGCTGACCTTGTACTTTGCAACGGCGCGGAACCGCAAACTCTCGACCCCGCTCTTGTTTCAGGTCAACTCGAAGGCCGTCTCTGCAGCGCCTTGTACGAGGGCCTGACACGACGGGATTCTCGGGGCAAATCCATTCCCGCAGCAGCCAAGTCCTGGGATATCTCTCCAGATGGAAAAACTTATATCTTCCATCTCCGCCCCGACCTCCGCTGGTCGAACGGGGATCCAGTAACCTCAAGCGATTATCGAGAAAGCTGGCTCCGGGCTCTTCACCCCAACACAGCCTCCCCTTACGCCGAAATCTTTTTTGGAATTACCAATGCTCAGGAGTTTAATCAGGGCAAATCCCCCGTAGAATCAGTCGGTTTACAGACTCCCGACCCACTTACCCTCCGCGTCCAATTGACTCATCCCCTGCCCTACTTTCCCTCCCTCACCTCTTTCACCACCTACCTTCCAGTTCACCAAGCCACCGTCACAAAATATGGTGATCGCTGGGCCCAACCAGGAACATGGGTTGGAAATGGCCCCTATCGCCTTTTCGATTGGAAAATTAACGACCGCGTGTCCCTAGAAAAGAATCCTCTCTACCATAGCCCGGAACGGATCCGACTTCAGCGGATCGATGCACTTGCCGTGACCCGAGCCAGCACTGCCTTCAATTTATACTCCTCAGGCCAAGCCGATCTGCTTCTCGATAAAGGCCTCATTCCCTCCCTCATGCTGCCTCAGTTACGAGGTCGAGCCGACTTTCACCCCGGCCCACTTTTTGCTACCTACTTCTATCGCTTCAATGTTACACGCCCACCCTTTCAAGATGTTCGGGTTCGACGCGCCTTCGCCCTTGCGATTGATAAAGAGACAATTGTGGAAAGAATCACCCGAGGAAACGAACCGATTGCCCAATCTTTAACTCCACGCGGAATCGCTGACTATGATCCACCCGAAGGCCTGCCTTCCGATCCGACCACGGCTCAAGGCCTTCTGAAGTTGGCAGGCTATCCCCAAGGCCGCGGCTTCCCCCGCGTTTCCCTCCTATATAATAAGTCTGAGCTGAACGAGCAAATTGCTGTCGAAATACAGGCTCAATGGAAGCGGGTACTTGGGGTAGAGGTCGAACTTCGAAATCAGGAGTGGGCCACCTACTTGCGCTCCTTGGATGAGCTGGACTTCGATATCGCCCGCTCAAGTTGGGTTGGGGATTACGACGACCCAAACACATTTCTAGACTGCTTTGTAACGGGTCGCGGAAATAATCGGACAGGCTGGTCCGACCCCACCTACGACTCTCTTCTAAATCGCGCCTTGGCCGAACCCAATCCCACCAAACGCCTTCAACTTCTAGCCAGCGCAGAAACGATTCTTGTGACTCAGGCCCTTCCGATCATCCCTCTTTATCATTTCGTTGGCTGCTTAATGTTTGATCCGAATCGATGGGAAGGCCTTTACCCAAATCTTCTCGATGAACACCCATTCTCGGAAATCGGCCCGAAAGGAAAATAGACGATGCCTAGCGTTTCCCGCCATTATCCTTCCTCCACCTTCCACCTCCCGCTTTCCACAATCCAAAATCGTCAATACGAAATCAGCACTAGATAAATCTGATGCTCACCTTCCTCACCCGCCGCCTAATGTCGTCGATCCCCGTCGTCCTGACCGTTCTAGCCCTCTGCTTTCTTCTGGTTAGGATTGCCCCTGGGTCTCCTTTTGCGACGGAACGAGCCCTGGATCCCAAAACCAAAGCGTACCTTGAAGAAAAGTACGGCCTATCAGGATCCTTGCCCCAACAGGTCATCCGATATGGGAGTAACGTGCTTCATGGCGATCTAGGGGACTCTCTTAAGTTTCGTGGTCGGACAGTCGTAGAAATTATTGCCCAATCTCTACCCCGTTCCCTTCTTCTGGGTTCGATCGCTTTTACTTTAGCCCTCGGGCTGGGTATCCCGATGGGCGCTTGGGCCGCTGCTCGTCACAACAAAGCCCCAGATCACTGGCTAAACAGTATCGCCCTTCTCACACTTTCCATTCCAACCTTTGTACTCGCGCCCGTTGCTGTTCTTTTTTTCTCATTTGGAATTCCACTATTTCCACCCGCTGGATGGGGCACCCTACCCCAACTTGTTCTTCCGTCCCTCTGCCTAGCTCTCCCCTTTGTGGGCGTTTGTGCTCGGCTTACGCGCTCAGGATTAATCGAAACCACAGGAGCCGACTTCATTCGAACGGCCCGCGCCAAAGGGGTTACTGAAAAAACTCTTATCCTGATTCACGCACTGCGCCCCGCGGTGCTCCCACTCGTTGCATATGCGGGTCCATTGGCCGCGAGCATTTTAACTGGAAGCCTGGTCATTGAGGAGATTTTCGCCATCCCAGGGATCGGACAGTTCTTTGTCAGTGGAGTTATGAATCGCGACGTTTTTCTGGTTTCTGGAGTTGTCCTCATCTACTGCGTCCTTCTTCTCTTCTTCAACCTGTTGACAGATTGGCTCACGGCAATCTTGGATCCCAGAATTCGAGTCCAATCATGAAAACTCGGCTTATTCTTTTTTTCCTACTTATCGTTTTGGCGGCATCGATCCTGGGACCTTGGCTCAGCCCATATGATCTGTCTGATGTTTCCAACCTCCGACTCGATTCTCCAAGCAAGACCCACTGGTTTGGCACCGATCTGCACGGGCGCGACCTGCTCACTCGACTCTTTTATGGGGGCCGAATATCTCTTCTCGTGGGTTTTGTAGGGGCCACCGTCTCCCTTTTTGTTGGAGTAACCTATGGTCTCATCGCTGGCTATCTGGGGGGACGAGTCGACAACGCCATGATGCGCCTTGTAGATATCCTCTACGCCCTGCCTCGGATCGTCCTCGTGATCGTACTGATCAGTCTATTTGATCTTAAATTAAAAGTTCTTCTCGATCACACATGGTTTGCCTCACTTGCACCCCATGCTCGCCTACTACTTCTTTTTATGGGATTGGGACTGGTCGAATGGCTCACGCTTGCTCGAATCGTCCGAGCCCAAGTTCTCTCAATCAAAGAGAGACCATTCGTCCTTTCGGCAAGATTGATTGGGCAAACGACACCGACCATCCTCTTTCGCCAAATCTTACCTCAAGTCCTTCCCACCGTTTTGACCTACCTTACCCTGGCACTTCCGGCTGTGATCCTTGAAGAGTCATTCTTGAGCTTCCTGGGACTAGGAGTACAGGCTCCACTAGCCAGTTGGGGAACCTTGCTTGCAGATGGAACAGCGCTCCTCAATCCCATCCAATCCCCATGGTGGTGCGTACTTTTTCCAGCTCTCGTTCTTGCTACTACGCTTCTCCTTCTCAATTTTCTTGGAGACCAACTCCGCCAATCGCGAAAATAGCCCTCTTAACTCCCTTATTT
>JBBAWA010000085.1:0-6646 GCA_040397425.1 Methylacidiphilales bacterium | reverse complement strand
CGTGGACAGATCAAGACCGACTTTTAGCAGAAGTTGCGCGTCTTGGGCCACGATTTTACGTCAGCGTCTCTAGTTTCTTAATTCTATAATCATTCTTCCTTGTTTCGCCCAGCAAACGTTTTTAATTCGTCGGCTAACAGCGCAATCACCCTGCCGTCCATGCGTCGCGTTTTCATGAGACGCTGCATAACGGCTAGTGTGGCATCCGTGATGCCATCCTCTTTCTTGATAGCTTTAGTGTCAAACGGCAGGAAATGCTCTGCCTTGACAGTGCTCTTCTTGCCCACCATCATTCCCGCCACCATCGTCCCAAGCTTGGCAATGGCAACGCTTTCTATGTTGTATTTCGCAATGTCATGCTTTTCAAGATATTTGAGCGCTGCCTTCACATCGCGAATGGGCTGCCTGCCAAATTGATCCGCATGCCATCTGTCGTCTTTGTAATCAGACGCCGAAAGACGAAAATAGATGTCGTTCCAATTAGTGAGGGCCTTCAGGAATTTCCTGGCCTGGTCTTCTAGCTGTTCTGCGACAGACCCTGCGGCTTGCTCCTCGCTTTTTTTGCTGCGTTAGCGGCCTCCTTGACTTCCGCATCTTGCTCAGCAGCAATAAATTCCACCACTTTGGCAATGGCGGCGCGAGGCAGTCCTTTGGTATCGTCCAGCTCCCAGTCGCCCAGATCAGTCCATTCGCCATCAATCATGCCTTGGCCTCGTGAGCGCACGAAGGCCGTCACCATGCGAGCATTCGTGGCCTCAACGGACGTGCCGCTGGTGATCATGGCCATGGTTTCATCAGTGAAGTCAGAAAGCAGCTCTGCTTCAGTGATGGAGCTGCCGCCTTGCAGCAAAGCAAAAGCTTCATCAAGGGGGATGTCCTTCGTAGTGGCAATGCGCTTGGCCAGTTGCACGGCACGAATGGTCGCCTGGCTTTGAAGCTTGCTAATCTCCTCCTGCTCAATGGCTTCGGCCACGAGCCAGCCGTTGTATTTCTTCAGACGAATCTCAGGCGTCAGTTGAAAATAATCTTCAGCCTTGGTCTGCAGAAGGAAGCTGTACTTGCTCATGATCAAGAATGTTCAACAGGGCATTAAATACCTTCACTCGCTCATGGCTTGAACGGAACTCCTTAGGGATTTCCACCAAAAACGAATGATTGTCGTCTGCAATTCTAATGGTCGATTCCCTACAGGAAATCAAGCACAACACGCCTGCTTGTAAAGCCATGCCCTCAATTTCATTGTTAATGGCATGGACGGTGGAATCGGAGCTATGGAGGTAATCAATCTTCATTTTGTTCCCAATGCGGCTCTGATTCGACCAAGCAGCGCTTTCTCGGGAGCGCTGCCCTTGAACTTTTGCGCTATCGCTAATTCGTCTGTCCATGGACGGCCAGTGCGATTTGTCCCCTCTCCTTCGTGAACGTAGTAAGCGTAATATCTTCCTGCTCCATTAGTTGCGTCCCAGTTCCAATCCGCCATTGCCAAATTGGTGGACAGTGTGAAATTGTAGCTGTTAATGCCGCTTTCATACAATGCCCCAAGATCATAAATATCCCGAGGAGAGCTAACGGTTTCGCCGTTTTTCCTGCGAGTTTCACCATCGTATTGCCATCGTCCCATTTCCCTGAACTGATCGTCCCAATAAGCGCCAGTAATATCCTTCTCCGCCCATTGCTCAAAAGCATCGACAAGCTTTGCGACAAGCCTCTCGGGGTTAGAAAAAGTGCCGCCAAGAATAGTTGCGCTCATGCTGCTAATGGGCGAAGAATCAGGTCGGGCACGACAAAGCGGCAACGCTCATAAGCCACGTCGTCACCAGGAAAATACCGAGGCGTTGAATCGGGAAATCTCCGCACCATTCTGTCCATGGCCAAAGCAAGCGTGTCTGATGCGGGCGTATATTGCATCAAAATTACTTCCCAAAGCTGATTCACTTTTACAGTTCCGCCCAGTGGCGAGCCAGGGCGCGGGTCAGGGAACTGCCTCATGGTCACTTCCAACCCCTTTACCTTCCATTCTGCAGGCACGCCTTGCTGGCCCACTACATAAACAGCAGGAATTTCCGTGGCATCCGGCAAGATATATTCGCCAATTAAGTCGGGACTAGCCGAAAGCAAGGTGACAATAGTATCGCGAAACTGAGCAATGTTCACAATAAAAAAGCCTGCCGTATAGGCAGGCTAGCAAAGAAACGATGGAGAGAGAATGATCAGCTATTGGGAGCCGTGGGGATGAGGCTGCCAGTGTTCTCAGCGTTTTGGTGGATGCCGATGCGACCACGGCTGATCAAATCGAAAGTGCATTCGACAAGGTTATCAGCAGGATAGCTTTCGTTATAGTTCATCACGCGAGCCACATAGGCCACACGATCGTAGTAGTACGTAGTACCACTCACGCCAAGTTGCTTGTTGATTTCAACGTACACTTCAGCGTTCTTGTCGTAACGAGAAGTGGCGATCACTTGAAAAGCTTCGTCAAAGCTATTAGGAACAAACGTGGTGCCGTCGACGTCCTTTTGGAAGTACGACGTAACGGCAGCAGTGGCCTGGGAAGTGACGATAACGCTGTCAGAGAAACCACCGCCGCCAAGCAAGTAGAACTCAGTGTTGCCGTCGTTAAAGGCCACAGAGGCCGTCGTGGCGGCTTGGAGGGTGTAAAGGGTGGGGGCACCGCTAACGGTGAACGTAGCGCCACTCTGAGTGATCACAGGGCGCCCACTGGCGGTGATAACGGAGCCAACACGCACAATAACGTCTTGGCTCTTAACCAGTTCAGTCGGATGGTAGAGCATGAGAAAATCCTCAATGGGAAAGAAGATGGTTAAGCGTCAGACGTTCTGTACGCTTCCTTTGCCAACCAGTCTAAAAATACCTCTGATTGGTGTGCCAAGAAATTGCCAATAATGCTCAGCAATTTGTTCGTTCGGCAACAGCTCAAACCGACCTTCCCTACCATTGATCGTTGCTGCAGCGGAGCTTCCAGGCGTAATTCCAGAAAGTGTAAGAGGGCCAGTTAGTTTGCCCTCCATATACACTGCAGTGGCATCGGCCCCAAGCAAATAGTCGAATCGAGGATTGTTCTTTTGCTTAAGAGAGGCGTAGTAAGTGATGCCAGTGGCCGTAGCCACATAGTTGCCAGTGGTTGCATCTTGCGCGTATCCAGACGCTACCTGCCAAACCAAAGTGGCATTAGCAAGTGGCGAAAGGACGTTGCTCATACGACGAAACCAACTGTGGTAGATCCGGCGACGGTATCAAGCATGCGCTTGAACTCTTGTCCGTATTGCGTGGCATCGAGGCCGTTGCCATACACCTTGCCTTCGGTGGCACCAATCTGAATGCCCATTTGTGCAAGTTGAATGGCAATAATGTGAGCTGCGAGATGCTTGACGGCTCGGTCAGTTTGACTGCCAAACACATCAGTGGTAGCGTCTGCTGCAGCTTCCTCAAGGGCCCCGTTTACAATTCCCGATGGGTGGGGAGTGAATTCAGGGAAGCGATCTAGGAAAGTGGCGTAGGTGACGGCCATAATCAGACCTTCCCTGCCTTGATGTTTTCTAGGCGCTTGTTGATGGCATTCCTAATCCTCACGCGACCTTCTTTCCCTTTCCATTGCAGAAGCTGATCCTCGTCGTGCATGATTTCAAGCAGACGGAATGCTTCGTTAAGTGGCAGTTGAATGAGAGTGTCGATGCTCGTAGGGACTTCCTGGATTGTGGCTTGCTCCTTCACCTCTTCAATGGCTCCAAGGGCCATAAGCCGCTTGACGGTGCCATTCTTGCGGGCAATATCCCACTTGGTTTCAGGAACGTCAGTGTTAACGCCAGGACTGAGCTGAATCATGCCAGCATCAGTGATAATGCCAAACCCTCCCTCACGCGGCGGATTTTCAAGTTCAGGGCGATAAGCAATCAACATTTGTGTTCAAAAGAACTGTTCATTAGCTTAACGCCCATCACTTGCCTATCCTCAGGGAGCCTGCAAGTACAGGACGCTCTTGGGATAGTAAAGGGCCACGCCACCCACGCGGGCATGAGCCGGAACGATGAATTCCAGGCCACGCTGCTGAGGCGGGAACAGCTCAAGCGGCTGCGGAATGTGCAGTTGCACTTTCTGCGGGTCGCGCTTGTAGAACACCATGCGGTTCTTCGACAGAACACTCTTATCCGCGTCGAGCTGGTTGATGGGCTCGATGTTGCGGATGTAGGGGTTGGTGCGCAGGAAGTATTCCATCACGGTCACGTCCGAAGAATCGGAATTGCGACGAGTGGAGATGGTGTTGTAATCTTCCCAAGCCATGAGGATGGTGTCGGGCTGCTCCTTCATGTTGGAACCGTTGATGATGGCAGTCACGCCATAGTTCAGCAGATCCAGCATTTCTTGGGCAGTGGTGCCGCTATCGGTGAACCACTTGTCGGCAGCAACAACGTCAACAGTGGCGTTGTTGAAGAAGCCTTGCAGGCCCACGGACGATTCGCCAAACATGGCCACGTCTTCCACTTTCTCTTCGTAAGCACGACGAACGGCAGTGGCGCGACGCTGCTCGAGAGCGATGTTGGCCATTTGAGCGGCCCGCAGCTCTTGAACGGTGTAGCCGAAAGAACCACCAAACGAGCGAATGTTGATGCTCTTCTCGACTTGGCTGATGTCGGCACGGGGCAGATCGTCAGCAGCGTCAGCGATGAGCTTGAATTCGCCAGTCGCGTCCATCACGCGATAGGTGAAGGTTTGGGCGCCAGGACCAGCTTCGCTGGTGACAGGCAGAATGGTGGGGTATTTGATGTCGGCATAAGCGACTTCAAAAACTTGAGGGCGGATGTACTCAAGCTGACGCTCGAGAAACAGACCCGCTTCATCCATACGGAAATCAGACATTGGAGGGCCTCCTATCAGGTGTCAGCGGTGAGGGTGAACGAAGGACCGTTCAGCTCAACGATCGCCAGGCCAGAGCCGGTGACGGAGGTGAGATAACGGGCATTCGACAGGACAGCAGTTTTACCAGCCAGTGAAGCTGAACGGAACTGACCAGCATATTGAACGCCAGTGGCGGTGTGGATGACGCGCACGGCAGTGGCGGGAGTAACCGAGCCATGGACGTACACGGCAACAGCGCCTTCGTTGGCCACGTTGAGCACTTGCTCGTCCTTCACGCCAGGGCGGCTGTTGGAATCAAGAGCAGTTTCGTCAACGTAGGTGAGCACATTCACGCCCACGACGGTTTCGCCAGTGCCGCCAATGGTCTTAGCGGAGTTGGCGACAGTGCCGCCAGAGTTGTACACCACAACATTACCGAAGGCCAGGACGGCGTTGGTTTCGTTGATGTAGGTGCCAATAGTGTTGTCACGGATGTCGGAAAGTTGACCTTCCAGCAGTGCGGTCAGCTCAAGCGCATAGCTTTGCTGCACGCCACCTGCCGTCCCGGAACTCACCGAAGAAAAAACGACGGCCATAATCAGCGCTCCTTAGTAACGGAGAGGGGGGTTTTCCAAGCGTTCTGCAGATTGTCCATGTAGGACGCAGGAGCAGAAACAGGAGTGGCAATGGATGCCACAGCTTTGCGCAGCTCGTCAGTCGAGGCAGAGTCGCTGCGAGGAGCGGCTTCAGCCAAGGTGTCGAACATTGCTTGAACGTAATCGTCGGAACGCTCCGACAGATCAGCATCGCCGCGAACAGCTTTGATCGAGGCTTCCATGATCTCACGGGCGCTCTTGCCAGCAAAATCAAACTCGCTATCCAGATTGGTGCGAGCTTTGTCGATGAGGGCAACGCGCTCTTCAACAAGCGAATCAATATTCACTTGACCAGCAACAGCCAGGTCGGCCTTGGCGGCTTCCAGCTCTTGCTCGAGGGCATCAGCGCGACCTTCGGAAGCGTCGCACTTGCCTTGCATCTCTTTCTTCATGGCATCCATCTCTTCCTTCATTTTGGAAGCGTTGGACATCATTTCATCGTATTTCTTCTTCATGTCCTCGTAGGACATGCGGGCGTCGTCGCGTTCTTTAGTGATCGCCAGAGCAACGCTCTCGCTCACTTCAAACTCGGCGCCATCGAAGTTGACTTTAGCAGTCATGGATGGTTCCTCTTTTGTAAGGAGTAATTGTGGGTCAGCGGCATCCAGGCGATCCAGATGCAGCTTCACTTGTGGGCCAGCCCTGCCCCGACGAACCACGGCAATGTGATTACCACTAATGGCACGTTGAATGCCATCGTAGTTCTCGCCATTGCTCGTCACACCAGGAGTGGAATCGTATTCCACTCGATAGCCAGCACTCACTTCCTTGGCATCGCCCTTCATAATCTTTTCAATGGCATTTTTATCAGTGATTGTCATGACCGCACGGACGAATCCATCGTCATAAACCACTTCAGTGCCCGAAAAGCCAATTTGATAGTCCTTTGTATTGGCGCTATCAAGAAGGATGGGGGGATGCTCAAGCGTGATGGCCTTGCCCGCAAATGAAGCGAGGCTTTCAGGAGACGCCACTTCTTCTTCGGGACGATATTCACGCCTAACACCGCCGTCCGCATCGGAGTACATTTGCACTCCAGTGCGAGCGATAGTGGCCCAAGCACGAAGATAACCCTCAGGGGTTAGTTCATACTTTTCTATGGGCGCGACATCGTAGCGGAAAGAAGTTTCGCTCAT
>JBBAWA010000084.1:0-6711 GCA_040397425.1 Methylacidiphilales bacterium | reverse complement strand
TCTCAATCGCACTCCACAGATTCTGCTCTTCCAGATCATCTTTGATGATCTGCCATATCTCCGCCATACGAGCCTGCAGAATCTGCACCATCGCCTCTTTAAAGAAGACTCGTCCATCAAAACTCACCTCACGGGCTAGGGTAATCTTCTCGTCTTTTTCCATGGGCTCCAGAACGACAGAGCCCATCTCTTTTTTCAACCTCTCCGCCCGTGCGTATGGAACCTCCAAACCAATCGAAAGATCCTGTGTCAGGTGATCTCCACCCACTCCATGCACAGCAGAATGCACTACTGCATCATCTCTCCACACTGTGACATCTGTAACACCGGCACCCAAGTCGATTACCACCGATCCGCGTTTTTTTGCATCCTCACTCAATACAGCCAGCCCAGAGGCATATGCCGAAAAGGTGCAACCTTTCACCCGAATCTTCTGATCTGCCACACACTGCACCGCAGTCTGCAGAAGTGTCCTTTTCCCAGTCACAAGATGATAATGCGCCTCAATCTGCTCGGTATGCACTCCCAGCGGTTGACCAGAACCGACTCCACGATCTAACGAGTAACCCCTCAGAAGTTCGTGAAGGATCGCATGATCCCGACTCAAAGGCAGATTCGCCGCTAGTTTATGCAGTTCCTCCAGAGACCCCTCCGTCACGCGATGATCATCCTCAGCAACCGTAACGCCCCGCACTGTCTCGTTTCTGGAGTTTAAATGGGTGCCGCTCAGAGACAGGTAGACTTCCGTAATCTCTGCCTGAGTCCTGCGCTCAGCTTCTGCCAAAGCGACTCGAGCTGCCGTTTGTGCATATCCAAAATCTGTTACCTCTGCTTTGCGCATCCCTGCGGATGCTGACTCACCCACTCCTAATAAAGTTAACGCGCCGTCCTCAGACATCTCTGCAACCGCTACCTTCATCGTTTGCGTACCGAGATCGGTCGCAATAAGGATTTCTTCAGTCCGGGTTCTTCGCATGATCATAGGGTTTGTTCTCCAGGTTTTGTGCTCAAGAAGGTGACAGGAACGTTACGTTCAGGGGTTAAATCTACGGTCTGAACGATCCGTCCCTTGGTTTCCGCGTACTCAAAAATGACGTTCAGACGCTCAAACTGCTCGCTCAGGTATTGAGTCCGGAAACGAATCTTTCCTCCTCGTGGTGTCGATATCTGAAAGCGTCCGGGCCCCTCTATTACTATTTTCGAGAAATCCAATCCATCCCGAACGGTAGCCAGAGTAGCCTCTCGGATAAATAGAAGGGCCGCTTTGACATCGGGATGATTCATTACCTCACCCTCAACAACCTCATCCGATGAAATTCCCGTAATCACAGGGAGCGACATCAACTTCTCCCCTGGCTTGGGCTTTAAAACAAAGCCACGTGTATCGATATAGTACATCGGTTGTGCCAACTGCATCCCCGCAGAAGGCGTGGGCGCCAAAAGGGCGACAGGCCTCCGCTCTTCCACAAAAAAGTATAAAGTATCAGGCAAATGACGCTCGACCCGTACCGAGGCCACATGAGGAATCTTTTCAATCGATGCCTTCACCTCATCTAAGGACAGTTGAAGGACGTTCTGACCAATCTTTACACCACTCGCAGCCACGAGTTCTCCCTTTCCAATCTTGTTTGCAGGTTCAATCACGAACCGCCGAAGAGTGAAATCTGTATTTCGATATAAAAGAGCCCCTAAAATCGCATCCATCCCGATCGAGGTCACTAACGCAGCCGTGGCCAAAGAACCTGCAAGAAGAAGGAGAAACCCAACACGCCGGCTAAATGCACGTGCACTCTCTTTTCCTGTCATTCGCGCAGCCAGCACATGCCGTGCGCGCCGACTTCGCTGACGTTGTTTTTTTGACGAAAAGAATGGAACTCGTTTGAACTTCATGATGTCACTCCTTTTTTGAATCTCTCCCAAGAAAACTCTAATATTTTCAAGCAAAGGGATGCAAAATCGATTCCCCCAGTCCGACCCGCCTTCGGAAAGAGGCTCAGGTCCGTCATTCCTGGAAGCGTATTGACTTCCAATACATTGATTTTCCCATCTCGATCAACGATCAGATCCACGCGAGACAAAACCTCACAACCCAGAGCGCGATGAGCTGCTAGAGAGACGGCCTGAACCTCCTCCGTCTGTTCTTTGGATATCGGAGCTGGGCAAAGGTACTGGGTTGCGCCTGCCGTATACTTATTACTGAAATCATAAAATCCCTTTACGGGCCTAATCTCAACAACAGGAAGTGGTTTTTCCCCCAAGATGCCCACGGTCATTTCCACTCCTTCTACCAATCGCTCCATCATCATTGCACCCTTCCACATTTCCGAACTCTTCATTGCAGTCGCCGCCTCTTTTTCATCGCGAACAAGATGAACACCGAAACTGGATCCATCCGCAACGGGTTTACACACGTACGGAGGCTTCCAATCATGATCCTTCCTCCACTCCATGCTTTCAGCCATGGGTATACCTGCGGCCACCAGCACATCCCGGGCCTTCAGTTTGTCGAAAGCCAGTGCGCTGGCCACGGAACCACTTCCTGTAAATGGCATCTGAACAGCCTCCAACTCAGCCTGAACCTCACCATCCTCTCCATAGGTCCCATGCAGACATAGAAAACATATGTCAGTTCCCTTCGGTACCTTGAGCCCCTTCTCCTTCACATCCACCTCCAACACCTTCACGCCTACCGATCGCAACGCCTTGGCCACTCCCGCACCACTTCGCAAGGAGACATCTCGCTCCCTTGAAATTCCACCCGCCAAAACCGCTACTTTCATTTTTTCGGGTTTCATTCGTCTTCCCCCACAACAATGACCTCAGGCTCCAAATCGATTCCCCGATCCTTTTGAGCCCTCGCCCGAACCTGATCCATCAACGCCAACACATCCACCGCTTTCGCTCCGCCTTGATTCACAATGAAGTTGCCGTGTACGGGCGAGATCCGAGCACCTCCGATCGCTGTATCCTTCAATCCCAATTCTTCGATCAATCTTCCTGCAGGAATCTTTTCCGCATTCTTGAAAATACAACCCGCACTCGGCGCAGCGGGTTGCGAATCCCATCTCTTCCGGCTGTACTGTTTTAGTTTTTCAGCAATCTCCTCAGGATTCCCTGGCTTTCCATGCAAAACAGCCCCCACCGCAATCTCCTCCACTAATCTTGGTACCCTGCGATATTTCACCTCGAACTCACCTCTCAATACCTCACTCACTTTTCCTTTTCGGTCCATCACCCTCACGCTTTCTATCGTTTCAAAGGTCCAAGACTCCATCGCCCCAGCATTCATCCTCATCGCCCCGCCAAGAGCGCCGGGAATCCCTTCCATAAATTCCAAACCCATAATTCCGTTTGCTTTTGCAACGGCGACAATCTGCTTTAGCCGAGCTCCTGCCCCCGCATGAATCTTGCCATCCACCACTTCGATCTTGCTCATGCCCGGTTGACCAAAATGCACGCACACCCCCGAAATACCGCCATCCCGTACCAGTAGGTTACTTCCCCGTCCTACCACGGTCAGAGGCACCTTCTCCTTGGCACACCACTCCACGACCCGACCTAATGCAGCTTCACTTTCTGGCTCAAACCACACTTGTGCTGGCCCTCCAATACGAATGGTGGTGTGCTTTCTCATCGGTTCATACCAACGCACAACCCCCTCGCCTTTTGCCAAATCCCGCACCTTGTAGAACCCAAGAAAATCTTTCGCCATCTTACGGGCCATTTGGGTCACATCTCCTGCACCCATCACTAAAAACAGATCCCCCTCTTGCCAAAGTTTTCCCAAAATCGACCTGCACTCCGACATCGATCCTGCCAGATCCACCTTTCCTCCCTTTTCTTGAATCGCCCCAACAAGTTGCTCGACCCCCGCACCCTCCATAGTTTTCTCTCCCGCCGCATACGTAGGTAATATCACAACGTGATCCGCATTCCGTAGCGCCTCCGCGAATCCCCTCATAAAAGTCGCCAATCTTGTGTGACGATGAGGTTGAAAGATTGCCACCAAACGTGTCCGACCCCTTGCGCGGGCAGACGCAATCGTCGCCTCCACCTCTCTCGGGTGATGCGCATAGTCATCCACCACCTCCAAGCCAGGCCCACTAGTAAGAATTTCAAATCTTCGATCTGCCCGTCGAAACGCTTTCAAGCCCTTACGGATCATCTCGACCTCCACTCCTAACTCCGCAGCCAAGGCCAACCCTCCCAAAGCGTTTCCTCCATTGTGCCTTCCTGTAGCCGCCACCGAAAAACTTCCCAAATCTTTTCCACTTTTCATTACTCCAAATTGAATCCCGTTCGCAGTCTCCCCCTCCCACCGACCCACATAATCAGCCTCACTCTTCTCCCACCCGAAAGTAACTTTGGTTTTCACCCCCATCGTTGCCTCCATGGCCGCTTTTTCCTCCTTGGCCACAACCACAACAGGGCCTGTGACTTGACCCAAAACCTCACGATAAGCCGCAACTACCGCTTTCTCATCCGCATAGCAATCCACATGTTCGTGATCCGCATTTAACAGCAGCGCCGCCCAAGGCTTCATCTGGGCGGGTGCCCCCTCGCTCTCGTCCACCTCAGCAATCAACCACTCCCCCTTTTTCCAAGCTCCTGAAACACCTAGGGCAGGCGAGTATCCACCCAAATAGAAACACGGTTCTAACCCTGCCTCATGAAAAATCTGCGCCAATAGGGTTGCCGTGGTTGTCTTGCCGTGAGAACCCATCACTGCCACGAGCTTTTTTCCCTGAGCCAACTGAGCCAAAACCTCACCACGACGAAACCGCGATATTGTACGCTTCTTCGCCTCCATCCACTCCCTGTTTTCATCTGGAATCGCTGCCGATGCCACCACCGCATCCACTTCGTCCATTTTGGAAAATTCATGACCTAATGTGAATTCAATCCCTCTCTTCAGTAACCGATCTGCGACCGGCTTAATATCCGACCCGCTTACCCGATGCCCTAGATCCAGAAGAATTTCAGCCAATGGGGTCATTCCAGAACCAGAAACACCAATCAGGTGAATTCTCTTCTTCCCCTTAATCCAATCAGATGAATTAAAGTTCACGTGAAATCACCTCCGCGATCTTTTCCGCTGCTTGCGGTTTTTGTTGTCCTTTTGCCCAATGCTTCATTCGTTCGCATCGACTTGGATCTACTAGAAGCCTGGCAATGCGCTGCCCCAACTCCGTTCCAATGAGATATTTTTCTGCCACCACTTCCCCAGCTCCCTCTTGAGAATAAGCTCGGGCGTTGGCCATTTGATGATCTCCCGCTGCCGCAGGAAAAGGCACGAGAATGGCAGGCACCTCACAGGCCGCTAATTCAGCCAATGTCCCTGCTCCCGATCGGGCGACTACCAACTCAGCTGCCGCATAGACAGCTTCCATCTCGTCACAAAAACCCATCACCACCGCATAAAATCCAGTTCCCTCATAAGCTCGCCGCACCTTTTCCACATGTGCTTCACCCGCTAAATGTAGAATCTGCAAATGTTGCGCTTCGCTTTTCAACGCTCCCAATCCCCTTACCATTGCGTCATTCAATCCACGCGCACCCTGACTTCCTCCAAGGACAGCCACCAAGCGACGATGCGGGTGAAGGCCTAGTTTTTTAAGAGCCACCTCTTTCTCCATTTTTCCTAACCGACCCCGCACAGGTGTTCCGCTCACCGTGGCTTTCACACCGCCTAATCCCGATTCGCACTCTGCAAATCCGACAAAAACCTGCTTGGCCCCTTTTGCAAGAAGGCGTGTTGCCCGTCCCGGAATCGCATTCGATTCGTGAAGAAAGTACGGAATGTTTGCTAACCGAGAAGCCACTGTTGTCGCTCCCGAAATAAAACCACCCATACCCAACAAGGCTTTTACATTTCTCTTTCGCAACTCATCTCCTGCTTTTCGTACAGCAGATACAAAGTGAATCGCAAAGTTTCCTGCTCCTAGCACTCCACTCCATCCCACAGCTGGTATCTCAATACCAAACCTTTCCTCTCCTGCTCCCTTGAGAGCCCGCCGATCCACAGCTTTTGAGGAAATGAAGAAACACACGTCGTGACCCCTTCTTCGTACTGCTTCAGCCACAGCCAACCCGGGAAACAGATGTCCTCCCGTGCCTCCACAAGCAATAGCGAGTTCCCCCATACCAATCACTTCGCTGCACCCACCAGGCGACGGCTACGGGCCTCGACAGGATATTTTGCCTCGCGATGTAAAGACAACAGAATCCCCACTGCACCCAAACACAGAACCAAATTAGAACCCCCATAACTAATAAAAGGAAGACCAACCCCCTTGGGAGGGAGTAATCCCGTGACGACTGCAAGATTCGCGACCGCTTGCATCCCCACCAATGCAGTCGCCCCCATTCCCAACGCCATTGCGGGCAGATCATTCGCATGCCCCGCAATGAATCCTCCACAAAGAGTGAGAATTAGAAATACGATCACGACTCCCAATGTCGCAAACAACCCCAATTCCTCGCCCACAATCGGAAAAATAAAATCGGTGTGTGCTTCAGGGAGATAAAACATCTTCTGAATGCTCTGCCCTAACCCCACTCCTCGCACCCCACCCGATCCCAGCGCAATGAGTGCCTGGGTTACCTGATAGCCGCCCCCCTGTCGGTGCGCCTCAGGATTCATGAATGCCACGATACGATCCATACGCTCAGGCATGCTGACCGCCACGAAACCCACACCGACCAATGCCA
>JBBAWA010000083.1:0-6843 GCA_040397425.1 Methylacidiphilales bacterium | reverse complement strand
GAGCGGGCGAAGGGATTCGAACCCTCGACATCAACCTTGGCAAGGTTGCACTCTACCAACTGAGTTACGCCCGCGATTAACCGAAATTATCTCCTCCCCACCTCTCCTGCGCAATCCTTTTCCCCAACCCCCTACGCCTCAATTTCTATTCTTTGACCCACGCGACCCGCACAGGTTTCGTGAACTCGCACTCCCTTCCTTCCCGCTTTTTCCAGAGCCCCCTCGATGGCACGTCGCGCAATTTCCGGCCGGTTGCAATCCTCACTGATATGACCCAACAGAAGATCCCTTAATTCTGGGCCTGCCACCTCCTCAACGAGTTTGGCCGCCGCCCCATTTGATAAGTGCCCATGCCGGGCCGAGATTCTCTGCTTCACCGACCATGGCCTCTTCTCTTCCGTGCGCAACATTGCTTCATCGTAGTTGGCCTCTAGCACCAGTGCCGTGCACCCCTTCAACCTTTCGACAACCAACCGCGTCACGAACCCCAAATCTGAAATCAATCCCACCTTCGTTTTTCCCACTGTCACCCTCATTCCAATCGGCTCTGCCGCATCGTGTGGCACAGGAAAAGTCTCAATCGAAAAACATCCAACCTCCAGATGCTGGCCCGCTTCAAAACCGCGCCAATCGGCCGTGGCCACCTCCGCCTCCAACACGTCCTTCGTTCCATGGGATGCGAAAATCGGACACTTCCGCTTTTTAACAAATGTTTTTAGCCCCGCTGTATGATCCCCGTGCTCATGTGTCAGGATAATCCCTAACAGCTCTGCCTGATGCGCCCCCGCCTCAGCCATTCGTGCCTCCAACTGCTTTGCACTCAGCCCCGCATCAACCAACAGGGCCTGCCCCCCGTGCTCCAAATGGAGAGAATTACCCCGACTCCCGCTTCCTAGAACGGTCAAAATCACTTTGCCCATATCACCTTTTGCCTTTTTCCAGAGAAAGCCCAATCTAAAAATCCAACTATGTCTCTGTCCCTTCAGCCCAGCCTCCGCCAGACGGTCTCGATCTCTCCCCAGATCCAGCAGTCTCTGCAACTTCTTCAAACCCCCGCCCTCGAACTGCAAAATCTTCTTCAAACGGAGCTTCAGACAAATCCCGTTCTTGAAGAGGAACTTCGTCCAACCGAAGCCTCAGATCCACCTCCTGAAGAAGAGGACGACTCTTCCGTCGATATTCGCGATTCAGATTGGCCTATCTCTTCCAGCAGAGTCGATCGGCCCAAGCTCGATCCCCGCCAAGCCCTCCTCGAATCCAAAGTTTTGCCCGAATCCTTGACCGACCACCTTACCTCACAACTCACCCTCACCCAGACCGACCCCGCCACACACGCCGCCGCCACCGAAATTATCGGAAACCTGGACGAAGACGGTTTCCTTCAAGCCGACCTCTCAGAAATTGCTACTGCAACCCACACCTCTCTTCCTCAGGTCGAACATGCCCTCGCCCTTGTCCAGTCGTTTCACCCTCCAGGCATAGCCGCACGCACTCTTTCCGAAGCGCTTCTTCTCCAACTCCAATCTCACGGCCTGGAGGACTCCTTAGGAGCCCGCATCCTACGAGATCATTTTGACCTCCTCGGAAAACGTAAGTTTGCAGAAATCGCCAGTGCCACATCTGCTCCTCTCGAATCCGTTCAAGCCGCCGCCGAGACCATCGCCCGACTCTCGCCCCGCCCAGGCTCCGCCTTTGCCCCCGACCGGCCTGACCTCGTGGTTCGACCCGAAGCTACCTTTGTGAAAGACGGAGATCGATGGGTTCCACAAATCGAAGGCGATCTTCTTCCACGACTCCGCATTAGCGATACCTACAAAGATATTCTGGGCGACAGCTCGTCCGACGAGCAAACCCGCTCTTACTTGAAAGAGCGAATTCGTTCCGCTCGTTTTCTTCTTCAATCCCTGGAACGCCGGCAAGAAACAATTCAGAAACTTCTAGAGGTTATCGCACATCGGCAAGCCGACTACTTTTCACAAGGTCCGTCCGCTCTACACCCCCTCACGATGAGTGAAGTCGCCCAAAAAGTTGGCGTGCACGAAACCACCATCGGCCGTGCAGTTGCAAATAAGTATGTCCGCACCCCCCATGGGGTTGTTCCATTGCGCTTCTTTTTCGCCACTGCCCTTGGCGGAGAAACTGCCACAGGTCCCGCCGTGGCCAATACTCAGGCAAAACAGATTTTGGCGGAAATTGTTGGAAGGGAAACACCACGTAAGCCCTACTCGGACGCCGTACTGGAAGAAATGTTACGAGAACGCGGAATCCCCATTGCCCGTCGCACCATCGCGAAATATCGGACCGAGCTCGGCATTCTGCCTGCTCATCTTCGTCGTCGCTCGTGATCGCATCCCTCTCCCCACTTCCGACCGTCTTCTCGATTGGTCTTCAACGCCAACTCGCATACCGCTGGAACTACCTTCTGCGAGCCCTCTTCAGTGCCATGCCTCTTCTCGTCTCTTGGGTCTTTTGGGGTGCCGTGTTTGAGGGCAAATCCACTGTCGGATCCTATACCCTCGCCAGCCTGCTGACCTACTACGCAGTTCTTCTCATCGTGGAATCGGTCAGCTCCCCTGCGGATGATGACTTTCAAATCTCACGCGAAATACGGGAGGGCACTCTTAACTCAATTCTTCTGCGTCCTCTGCCTTACGGACTGTATCGGGCCGCCCTTTTTCTCTCGGGCCGGTGCGCCTACCTTGTTGCTGCTGCGATCCCCGTTCTACTCTGCTTTTTTCTGCTTTCACGTGTCGTCCCCCTTGAACTCAGCTCGATTGATTTGGCACGGGGAATTCCCGCAATTCTCGGCTCTGCTCTTCTTCAATTCAGCCTGACGCTCTGCCTCTCCCTCACCTCCTTCTGGCTTCTGGATATCAGCGCCCTGATCTTTCTCGTCTACTCCCTCGAATTTTTAGCAGGCGGCCACGTCTTCCCCTTGGATCTTCTTCCTCCCGTTCTTTTCCGTTTCGCCCAGTGCCTTCCCTTCGCCTACGAGTACTGGTTTCCCACTGCGGCCCTTTGCGGAACTCTGACTCCCTCCGCTTGGCTGACCGGAATGGCGATGCAGTTTGGCTGGGCTCTCTTTTTCATTCTCGTGGCTCAAGGCATGTGGAAAGCAGGCCTTAGAAAATATACCGCCGCAGGTGGATAAGATGAGTTCCCTCTTTCATCTTTTTCGCCTTTGGCTGATCCAACTTCGGTATGCGACAACTCGCGAACTCGCCTTCCGGGCGAATTTTTTCATCTGGGTGATCGTGGAGCTGTCCTGGTTCGTTCTTCAACTCGCTTTTGTCGATGTCGTTTACCAGCACGTCGATTCCATCGCGGGCTGGAGCCGCCCCCAAATGATCGTTCTTGTTGCGACGAATCAACTCATCCAACAAATCTTCACCGCTTTCTTGATGCCCGGTTTGGTGAAACTTCCCGAATCGGTTCGAGATGGAAAACTGGACTTTATTCTTCTCAAACCTGCCCCTCCCCAATTTCTCATTAGCACGTCGCACCTTGAAATTGGCCCTTTGGCAAACGCCCTGATTGCTGCCGTTGTCGTTGCCATCGCTCTTCACGACCTCCACATCACTCCCTCCCTGAGCACCCTCCTTCTCTATGTCGTCCTCATCCTTGCCGGGCTTCTAACTCACTACGCTCTGCTTCTCTCCCTTGTATCTCTCACCTTTTGGATCGTTCAGGCCGAATCGGTTCTGCTTGGCTACTACAGCATCTTTCAGGTCGCACGACTTCCACGTGAGGCCGCCACTGGCTGGTTTCGCATTCTATTCACCTTTGCTCTTCCCCTTCTTCTGGTTGCCAATATCCCTGCCTCCACTCTCTTGCGTGGCTTTGAGCCTGCATCCCTTCTCCTGTTTCTCCTCACCTGCCTGACCGCCGCTATCTTTGCCTCCCTTTTCTTTCAACTCGGCCTGCGTCGGTATCAAAGCGCTTCCAGTTGAGAATTACCCGAAACACAGGCTAGTATCGACTGATGCTTGCCACCTCCATCCGTGTTACTCAGCCTCGCCTGCTCAAGGAAACTGCGCAAACCCTCCGCAAGCTCGGGCTATCGTTAGCGTCTTCATCTTCCCCTTCTCCCCTCACCATCACCCCCTACCCCTCCTCCCGATCATCCCACTTTCCCGTGAAAGTGGGACAATCACACCCGCCCGTCCCACCACTCCTTGTCCCCACTGCCACCTCCCCCGCCCGCAATCTCTCTCTCCTGCGTAAACTTGCTACCTCTGCCCCAGGGCCCTTCTTCGCCACCGGAAAAGCAGGCCAAATCAATGCCGCCCTCTTCGCCGCCGCCTGCCTCGCCCCCACTCACCCAAAAATCCGTCGCGCCCTCCACCTTTTCCGCTCCCGCCAAACCCAATCCGTCCCCCAAAAACCATGAGCCCCCAACCCAACCCCCACGTCGCCGACCTTCACCCCTACGAGCCTGGTCGGCCCATCACCGATGTCGCCCGCGAACACGGCTTCCACCCATCCAAAATCGCAAAACTCGCTTCCAACGAAAATCCTCTCGGCCCCTCCCCTCGCGCCCTTCAAGCCATTCGCGATTCCCTCGACCTCACTCACCTCTACCCCGACGGAGCCGGCGTCGACCTACGACAAGCCATCGCGAAACTCCACGGCCTTACCCCCGACCACGTTGTCCTCGGATGCGGCTCAAACGAAATTATCGAATTCTGTTACCACGCCTACACCCTGCCCGGACAAGGCAAAGTCCTCGCCTCCGCCTACGCCTTCGCCGTCTACGGACTGATGGCTCGCCTCTTCGGTATTCCTTTCGAGGAGGTTCCTGATCGGAACTTTCAGCACGACCTCGCAGGCTTCTCGGCACGTCTCACCCCTGATGTTCGACTCGTATTCATCGCCTCCCCCAACAACCCCACTGGTACCCGTATTCCGAATGCTGAGCTCACCGCTTTCGTGGAAAAATTTCCCGCTGGGCCCCTTCTCGTCCTCGACGAAGCCTACTACGAATTCATCCCTGAACCTCCCCCCTCCGTCCAGTGGGTAAAAGAAGGTCGCCCCCTAGTCGTTCTTCGCACCTTCTCCAAAGTCCAAGGCCTTGCCGCCCTTCGCATCGGCTACGGCCTCGCCCGCCCCGACATCGCTGCCGTTCTCCAAAAATCCCGCCAGCCCTTCAACACCTCCGCTCCAGCCCAGGTCGCCGCCCTCGCCGGCCTCGCCGACACGGATCACGTGAAAAAAACCGTCTCCATGACCGATGCGGGCCGAGATCGCCTCCACTCCTTTCTTAAGAAACTCAACCTCCGCTTTATTCCAGGCACCGCAAACTTTGTCATGGTCGAAGTCGGCGATGGAGACGCCGTCTTTCTCGCCTTACAAAAGAAAGGCATCATCGTCCGTCCTCTCCGCAGCTACCGCCTCCCCACATGGATTCGCATCTCGATCGGCACCTCCGAACAGATGGAACGCCTCGAAAAAGCACTACCCGAAATTCTTGGCCAGAAAAAATGACCCTCTCCCGAATCACCATTCTCGCCCCCGGTCTCATCGGCGGTTCTGTCGCCTTGGCCGCATCCCGAGCTTTTCCAAAAGCAAAGATCATCTTGTGGAGCCGCCGCTCGGAATCCATCCCCGCTCTTCGCTCCGCCTTGCCTAAAGCAGAAATCGGGACTGAACCCTCCCTCATCGCTGGCTCCGACCTCGTCATCTTGGCCGCTCCACCCTCCGCTCTTGTCCCTCTCGCTCAAAACATCCTTCCCCACCTTGCTCCCACAACTCTTGTGACCGATGTATCCAGCATCAAAGGATCCATCGAAAAATCCCTAGCCCCACTCTTCCAAAAAAAGGCCCGTTGGATCGGATCCCACCCCATGGCAGGATCCGAAATCTCTGGCTTTGCCGCCGCACGACACGACCTTTTTCAAAATGCCCCCGTCATACTCACCCCCACTTCCACCACCTCTTCCGATACTCTTCAGGACGCCACCTCTTTCTGGAAATCCTTAGGTGCTCGCGTCCTGACCATGTCTCCCACAGAACATGACACCCAAGTCGGACAGATCAGTCACCTCCCCCACTGCGTTGCTACAGCTCTCGTCCTCACCGCAGGTACGCGCGCTCTACCCTTGGCCGGCTCTGGGTACCGAGATACCACCCGGATCGCTGCGGGCCCAGCCGAGCTGTGGTCAGAAATCCTTCTCGAAAATCGCACGGATATCCTCTCGACTCTTAAAGAGTTTCAAGGCTCCATCACCCGCCTCGCCCATGCCATCGAACAGAAAGATGCTGCCTCACTCAAAAATATTCTTCAGGAAGCAGCCCAAATTCGCCGCTCGCTATCCCACTCATGAAACAGATCGAAATTCGCCCCCTACGTAAACTCGATGCAGAATTCTCCGTCCCAGGAGACAAAAGCATCTCCCATCGGGGCATTCTTCTCGGAGGCATCGCAGCGGGCACAACCCGGCTTCGCGGTTTTCTCCCTGGAGAAGACTGCCTCTCGACCCTCCACGCCATGCAAGCGCTGGGTTGTCGCATCGATCGTGTCGCACCAGACGAAGTTCTGATCGAAGGCAGGGGAGGAAAACTCCTCGCTCCAGCCGAACCCATCGATTGCGGAAACAGCGGAACAACGATCCGACTTCTCTCAGGAATTGTCGCAGGCTACCCCTTCACGACCCGCCTCTTTGGCGATGACTCTCTCTCCCGTCGCCCCATGGCCAGAATTGCCGATCCCCTGCGCAAATTCGGGGCCGAACTTATTTGCGAGGGCGCAGGAGACCGCCCCCCACTGACCATTCACGGAAAACAACTCAAAGCCATCGACTTCTCCAGCTCCGTGGCCAGTGCCCAGGTCAAATCATGCTTCCT
>JBBAWA010000082.1:0-6885 GCA_040397425.1 Methylacidiphilales bacterium | reverse complement strand
AGGCACTAAGTCGACGTTCGGCGGTCACGCTTCCAGGAACCATAGTCAAAACAACTAGTGCGACGGCAACCGCCTTCACGAGCGCAAAGACCAAGAAGACAAGATCAGGACCTTCCAAAAACATGAGAAAAATCTACCTCACTATGCCTTTAGGCCAAGACACCTTTCTTCGGCTTCTCGATCATCAACGTCAACCCTGCGCCAAGTCCAAGCAAAGCAGCTCCAAGAAGAAAGGATGACCCGAAATCCCCACTTGATGCCTTCAGCATCTGCTGAACACGGCTTAAGGCAAACCCTCCTACGCCCCAAGCCGTAAAGAGAATCCCATAGTTCATTCCAAAGTTCCTCAAGCCGTACAAATCTTTTGCAAAGGCAGGAAAAAGACAAAGGTTCGCTCCATAGTTGAATCCAATCGCGGTCGCGAGAAGGACAATGAGAAAAGTAGAGTCCCCCGTCTGAGTCACAGGGATAGCCAGAATCATGCATCCAGCTTGTAGAAGAGTCACCGCCAGCAGGGTCCACTTTCGGCCGATCTTGTCTGAAACAACCCCCGCAATAACCCGGCCTGCTGCGTTTCCAATCGCCAAGACAACAACAGCAAGAAAAGCGAGCTCCCCCATGCTCTTTTTAGCCATTCCATTAATACTACTGATCACCATCAACCCAGCCCCTGAAGCGACAAAGTAGATCATCCAAAGCAGATAGAAGTCTTTTCGAAAAAAAAGAGCAGATGGACTCACGGAATCCAGATCACCCGTCCGTGGTTTTGGGCCGTCCGAAATCGAGGTTTCAGGATTACGCAAAAAGGTAGCGAGTCCACAAACTGCGAATAAAAAGAAAGCCGCATAAAATGCGGTTGTGAAACTGACCCCACCTTTTCGCATTAAGAAGTCCGTTAAGGGTGCAATGTAAAGAGGGGCTAACCCAAACCCAGCCACCACTACCCCAGCCACCTTCCCCGTCTGAAAAGGAGGAAACCACTTCAAAGCGGGTGGCGTTGCCGAGGAATAACCGAAACCAATTCCTAGTCCCCCTAGGACTCCAAAACCCAGTACCCAAGCCATGTAATTCGTGCTTTGAGAAGCGATTCCGAGTCCCAGGGCCACAAATACACCTCCCAGCGTCGCCGTAATTCGAGGGCCAAATCGATCCTGACAACGCCCGCCCAGAATCATAACGAAGGAGAAAATTAAGCAGCAAACTGCATATGGGTCGTTCAGCTGGTCGACTCTCCAACCGAAATCTTTTTCTATCGCCGTCTTAAAGAGGCTCCATGCGTACAGAATTCCAAGTGCTAAATTGATTCCCGTTCCCGCTGCAACAACCTTCCAGCCTGGATTTTTCACTCTATCCAGTCGTTCTTAATCCAGCTGCAATTGCGGCAATCGTTTGCCTTAATTCCGATAAAAGGGGCTCAGCCTCCTCCAGCCCCTTCTCCTCAAGACCTCTCCACTCCCCCAAGAGCTTCACTTGCCACTCGTGTAGTGCCCGCAAAGGCTTAACCCTGCGCTCAACAGTAAAGCGGAATCGGGGTCGACGCCGTGCCAACGAATCAGGAAAGAGCGAACTCAGTCCCTCTTTCACTAATACAAACTCCGACTCAATGATCCCAAAGATGCGGTTGCGCAAGGAAGCATCCTGAACAAGGTCGGCATACAGATGCCCTATCTCAAGGTCTGCACTTGCGAGCCCACTCTCTAAATTATTAAATACGTAACGAGCGAACGGCCACTCTCTCACCTTCTCTTTGAGAAGTTTGAATAGCTTGGGATGCTCTTTCGCTAGTTCTTGCAGTGCGCTACCTGCTCCATACCACGCGGGAAGAAAGAATCGGGATTGAGACCAGCTAAAAACCCACGGAATCGCCCGTAGATCGGCCCAGCTCGCGGCCCCCGTTCGCCGGGCAGGGCGTGAGCCAATCGTGCTGCGCTCCACAACGTCGATCGGAGTGGCTTGGCGAAAGAACTCTACAAAACCAGGCTCATGGACGAGGCCACGGTACGACTTCATGCTTACTTGCGAAAGGAGTTCAAATACCTCGCTAAGCCCCACCTCCTTCTCTCTACTGCTACGTACGGAAAGAGAGCTCCATGCCGTTCCAGCCAAAAGTAGTTCTAAATTATATGTGGCCGTCGCTACGGTTCCGTACTTTTGCCCGATCACCTCACCCTGTTCTGTTAACCGAAGATCACCCGCCAAAGTTCCTTGCGGTAAGGCCTCAAGAAACCGATGGGTAGGCCCCGCCCCGCGACTGACGGTTCCACCCCGCCCATGAAAGAACCGAGCTGATACACCCTTCTCCCTCGCGGCATCCTGAATTGCCCTCTGACCACGATGGAGGGCCCACTGACTCGCTAAGATTCCAGCGTCTTTATTGCTGTCACTATAGCCGATCATAACCCTTAAAATAGGCGGGGGTTGAACTGGCAGGACTACCGCACCTTCTCCCGGGTCCACCAACGCTACTCTTTTTCGTAAGACCACTTGCGCCTCTTGGGCCGCTAAAACCTTGATCGTTTTCTGTGTTACTGGGTGAGAGAGAAACTCGCTCACAACACGGGGGGCAGCCTCTAAATCATTCAGAGTTTCAAAAAGGGGCGTGATGGGCAAGGGACACACCTCCGATCCGTCCTCCCCAGGACGCGTCAACCCCGCGACCCGACAAAAGACATGAATCACAAGAAGATCCGATACATCTCTTGTCATACTAATAATCGAAAGCCCTAAGCCGTCGATTCCATGCAATTTGGCATGCTCAGCCAAAGCCACATACGTTCCGATCACCTCCGCGGCTGCAGGACCTGCACCCATCGCCTCCTCCACGCTCCATGGAATCTTTTTCAACCAATCTTCAATCAGCGTTCGGCGCTCTTTTTCAGGGCGACTCCGATACGGCACTTTTCCCACTTCCCCTCGCAAAGCCTCAAGCTCCTCAATGGCTTCGTCATGACGAGTGCTGTTTTGACGAATGTCCAGTGCTGCCAAATGGAAACCAAATACTTCGACAAGACGAATCATCGGATCCACTTCCGCAGCAGCCAGCCGACTGGCCCCTACCGCAATCAAGGAGCGCCGGATTACGCCCAAATCCAGAATAAGATCCTCGGGTTGCAGGTAACCGTATTTTCCCTCTCCAGGTCTGGGTAAATAGTGCCGCATCAGAAGTACCGCCTCACGCCACGGCTCCTCCAGATAAACACCCACCGCCTTCTGCTTTTCAGGAGACACTCTCTTCCTCCAATCCCCCAACCACTTCTCTAACTCAGGCGGGATCCCATGGTATTTACGACTTAACGTTAAATGTCCTGCCAACTTTTCCAGCGAGGAGGAGAGCAATCGGAGAGATGCATCGCGATACTCGCACAAGCTCAGCTTGGTTGTGTCAGGAGTGACTAAAGGATGCCCATCCCGATCGCCACCGACCCACGTTCCGAAACAGAGTGTAGGTCGTACTGCCGGATGGACGGGCCCGCCTTTCCCCAAGCCCGCAAGGATCCAGGCGTCCTGCAAACGCCGATCCGTCAGAGCTATTGAATCCGCCATCGATCCCGCCAAACAGTGAATCACCCCTTCTCGCTCCATATCCACTGTGGGGCGCTGCGTGCGCACTTCTTCCGTACGCCACCATCTCTCCAACACAACTTTTAGCTTATTTCTTCGGTCTCTCTCGCCTGGATGCCTGTCACCATGCCCCGACCTCTCCATCAGAATCCCGTAAATCTCCTGCATGCACGCCAAGACAGAGCGCCGTCGAGCTTCTGTGGGGTGAGCTGTTAACACGGGTTCAATTCGTAATGTCGGCAACTCTGCAGCAACCAGATCTGGATCGGCATTCTCGGTCTTCAATAAATGCAGCGCCTGCGCCCATGAACCAGGCTCGTGGGCCGGTCCGTTCATCGCTTCATTCATGCTGCGCATCGAAGCGGCCGAAGCCTCTTCCGCAACATTCAGCAGACCAAAAGCAATCGAGTAAGCCCGAGTGACTTTTCCCTTCTCAATCTTCGCAAGTCTCTCTGTTTGGCCCCCCTGAAAAGGAAGTGCCTTCTCAATATTCTCCTCCCCAAGATCGTGCAGCATTTCGCAGAACGACCCCATCAACCAATCCAGATCCTTCTGCACTTTTGCAAAACCAAGTTTCAATCGTTTCGCATAAGGAAGCTTCACTTTACCCAGGTGAACCTTCTTTTTGGCTGTCGTACCTTTGCGATGTTTCATGGATGAACTGCCTTACGTACTAAAGCTATCCCCACATGAGCAGGTAGCCCGTGCATTTGGATTGGTTACGCGAAATCCACCCTTGAGCAGGTCCGTGCTGAAATCGACCTCCGATCCGCTAATGAAAACTGCACTTTTTGGATCGACCGAAATTCGTACCCCTCGGCTCTCCACAAGAATATCCTTAGGACCCGCTCCCGGCACTAACTCCATTTGGTACTGCAAGCCACTGCACCCACCTCCCACAACCGAAACCTTGAGCGCCCCCTCCGAATACTCCTTCTTTTTCAATAAACCATGAAGATGAGACGCCGCAGCCTCGGAAAGCTTCACGAGCTTTTCTGAGCCCATCTTGGGCCCACTCGACTCAATTCCCGTGGGGTGACTCATATTCTGTAAGGTAACTCCAATCTTCCGTCCCAACCAGCTTCTCTTACTTGTCTTGGATAATTGCACTCACGCTCGGTGCTAAACTTCTCTCAACCAGACGAATCAAAGGTCTTGGCTGAAGCCCCAACAGAAGCTGGAGAAGTCCTGCTACCAACAAAATCCAAATAAGAAACCTTGGGAAGCGACAAATAGGAACCGAATCAGCTTCCCGCTCCCAATACATCGCCCGTATGGGAACAAGATAGAATCCCAGCCCCACCACAGCCATAATCACGCCCACAACTAAACCGGGTATTTCTCCAGCATTCCAGAGGGTCGAGAGAACAGACAATTTAGCGGAAAAGCCTATTAACGGAGGTAACCCAGCCATCGACAAAAAGCAGAGCGTCAACCCTAAGGCTGTTCCAGGGTCTTTTTGCGCCAGCCCATCCAGATGACGAACATCTGCGTTTCCATAAATTCTCTCAACCTCTTGGATGGCGATGAAAACAGGAAGGCTCGCAAGAAGATACGCCCAAAGATAGCCCACCACAGTTCCCATCCCAGCCTCCCCAAGAGTCCCGAGCGCCAGAAGCATGATCCCCGCATGCGCAATTCCTGAGTACGCCAGCAATCTTTTAAGATTTCGCTGAGGCAATGCCGCAAGGGTCCCCAACGTCACAGTGGCGATTCCGAGAGTCAGAAGAACAGGCCGAAACACGAGAGCCACCGAATCCAAAGCAAACGCACCAAATCCAAAGATTCGCACCAACAAGACAAACCCAGCCGCCTTGGAGGCAACCGCCAAAAAAGCAGTGATGGAAGTCGGTGCCCCTTCATAAACATCCGGTGCCCATGCATGGAAAGGAACCGCTGCAATTTTGAAAGCTAATCCCGTTACAATGAGCCCCACTGCAAGCAGGAGAGCAAGACTTGCGGGTCGGCCCGCCTGCTCGAGAAGAATTCGAGTAAATTCCGTTGTGCCAGCGGCTGCATAGAGCCATGCGATCCCCATCACAAGAAATCCGGTTGATAATCCACCCATCACCAGAAGCTTCATGCCTGCCTCCAAGCTTCGTACTTGGGTTCGTTGAAAAGCCACCAAGAGATAGAGAGAGATCGCAACAAGCTCGAGAGCCACAAAGATCGCCAAAAAGTCATGGGCACTAGCCAGCAAACACAATCCAGCAGTTGAAAAGAACGGGAGGGCTAGGAATTCAGACCGAACCGCATCTTCCCTGCCCATCGGCGTTCGCACGGAAATCAGCGTCACACCTACAAGACAAAGAACAAAAAAAGGTTTGAAGACAGACGATAACCCGTCCGTCACAAAAAGATTTCCCCACGAGGACGGCATCGGTTGACCTGACTGCCAGATTGTTCCTGCTAACAAGACGCAACTCGTCGCCAAGGCGATCCCAGGCAAAACACTTCGCTTACCCGGAGGAAGCAGTGCGTCGGTGAGAATCAAGCCCACTCCCGCCAAAACCAGTAGCACCTCAGGACAAATCCAAGGACTCATGGCTGGATCAACCTTTCAAGGACAGGCCTAGCAGGGCCTAGAACGAGGTTGGGAATGAATCCAACCGCAAAAAGGAGGATTGTGAGCAATGCATAAGGCCAAACTTCCCTAGCACCCTGTAAGTCTGACGTCTGTTGTGCGGTCATGGCAGCAGAAACAGGACCCGAAGAAATACTTCGTATCGCACGGAGCATTGCCACAGAGGAAAGAACTACGCCCCATGCTGCGATCCCAACGAGGATCGGATGGGTCGACCAAGCCCCAAAAAAGATCATGATCTCACCTGCGAAATTGGCCATCCCAGGAAGTCCAATCGAAGCCATTCCAGCAATCATGAGATAGAACCACAACTTGGGAGCTTTCTTTGCCAAACCTCCCAAATCCTGCATCCAGGTCGTTCCTGCTCGATGTCCAATTTCCCCTGCTACAGCAAATCCAAGAGCCGCACTCAACCCATGCCCCACCATGAGTACCAGGGCACCACCCAAACCTAAAACCGTGCCCCCAATCAAACCTAAGAACAGTGTCCCCATATGCATGGCACTTGAGAAACCAAGGAGCCAACGAAAATCCCGCTGCGCAAGGGAGGCCATACCGAGATAAAGAATATTGCCCGCAAGCATGAGTCCCACAACCCAACTGATCTCTTTCCACCCAAGGGGCGTCATGGACAACGCCAAACGCAAAAGCCCATACAACCCAAATTTCTTCAGAATGCCCGCGTGCAACATGGCGGCAGGCGCAGGAGCTGACGCGTACCCCCCGGGAGCCCAACTATG
>JBBAWA010000081.1:0-7094 GCA_040397425.1 Methylacidiphilales bacterium | reverse complement strand
GCAACCAGTTGGCCATCAATTCGGGCACGGGTTCGGTGACCATTCGTGCCACAGTGGACGCCACGACCGACCGCGCTGGAGCCACGGCCGATGCTACCATCACTTTCCAAAAGGCCTCCCAGATCATCACCTTCGATCCGACGTCCACGGTCGGCGTCGTCGGGGAATCTCCCCGCACACTTGTCGCCTCCTCCTCGGGCCTGCCCACGGGTCTGGCCATCTCGTTCTCCTCTAGCGACCTCGCCGTAGCCTCGCTGATCGAGAATGCTCTTTATTTCAACAGTCCTGGCTCCGCCACTATCACCGCTTCCCGAGGCGAGAATGACAACTATGAGGCAGCTACCAGTGTAGCTCGGACCTATACCGTCTTTGGCAACGGGGATGATGACGGCGACGGTCAGACCAATGCCGATGAGCTTATTGCAGGCACCGATCCCCTCAACGCTAACTCCCGCTTCGCGATTGAAACCATCGTCGCCACCTCCAGCGGATTCACTCTCACATGGACTGCAGCCCCTGGTCGGACCTATACAGTCCAGGCCTGTGAGGATCTAACGTCGTGGGTGACCATCGGTACCGGTACTGTAAACATTGTTAATGACCTACTCATTGGCAGCTACATTGATCCCGTCATCTCTCCTTCCCGCAGATTCTATCGCATCGTAGTCCAGTAACTCCGACTCACTTTGTCCATCTTCCCCCTCCCCTTTTTTTACTTTTAGGAGATAATTCCCCTATGAAATCAGCCCCATCCCCCACCCCAATAGCATCCTCCTTCCTCTCCATCTGGAACATGTCGTTCGGCTTCTTTGGCATCCAGTTCGGTTGGGGTCTCCAAATGGGCAACATGAGCTCGATCTACGAATACCTCGGCGCTTCCGAATCCGCCCTCCCCCTCCTCTGGCTCGCAGCCCCCATCACCGGCCTGATCATCCAACCCATCATCGGCCACTTCAGCGATCGCACCTGGCACCCCATCCTCGGCCGGCGCCGACCCTACTTTCTTGTCGGAGCCATCCTCGCCTCCCTCTCTCTCTTCCTCATGCCCCGCTCCAGCGCACTTTGGATGGCCGCAGGTCTACTCTGGATTCTCGATGCCTCCGTCAATGTCAGCATGGAACCCTTTCGCGCCTTTGTGGCCGACCTCCTTCCCGAACGCCAACGCACTGTCGGCTTTGCCATGCAGAGCGTATTCATCGGCGCTGGAGCTGTCCTCGCCTCCAAACTCCCTGGCTGGCTCCATTCCCAATTCGGAATCACTTCCACCTCTTCTCC
Source organism: Methylacidiphilales bacterium (assembly GCA_040397425.1). Taxonomy (GTDB): domain Bacteria; phylum Verrucomicrobiota; class Verrucomicrobiia; order Methylacidiphilales; family Verrucolacustridaceae; genus Verrucolacustris. Next base: position 5,819 of record JBBAWA010000081.1, on the reverse strand, counting down.
CGACCATCCCATCCCCCAAACTGTCCACCTCGCTTTCACCATCGGAGCCGTCGTCTTTCTCCTTAGCGTTCTGTGGACTGTAGTGACCACAAAAGAGACACCACCCACCGATCTGAACGAATTCAAAAAACTCCAAAACGAAGGCATGGGTGAAATCGCCACCGCGATCCGATCCATGCCCAGTGCCATGCGCCAGCTCGCCTCAGTTCAATTCTTCACCTGGATGGCCCTCTTCTGCATGTGGATCTTTTTTCCCGTCGCCGTAGCTCGAGATCTGCTCGGAGCCACCGGCCCCCAAGATCCCCTCTACCCGCAAGGAGTCACTCTCGCGAACGACTCCTTCGCCATTTACAACCTCGTCGCCTTCTTCGCGGCCATGGCCTTCCTTTATCTGGGGCGTAAGTTTTCTGCTCGGACGATCCACACCGTATCTCTTCTCCTAGGCGGAATAGGACTAGCCTCCGTCGGACTCCTTCCCCGTGGCGAGAACCTCTCCCTGCTCCTAGGAATCTGCTTTGCTGGAGTCGGCATCGCTTGGGCCTCCATTCTCTCCATGCCCTACGCCATGCTCTCCGCCTCTATCCCCTCATCGAAAATGGGCGTGTATATGGGAATCTTTAATCTCTTCATCGTTCTTCCCCAAATTCTCATCGCCGTCATCGTCAGCCGTGCGATGGAGTTCTTCCCGCAAATTCACCGCCTCAACGTCGTTACCTTCGGGGGAGCCTGCCTCATCCTCGCCGCGTTTCTCACGCTACGCATTCGCGAAAGATAAATTGATCGATACCTTAGGTTTTCGGATTGCGCTACTAGCGATAACCCACCATTTGATATTTGTCTTTAAACCACCGCAGGATCCCGACTGCTACTTACCAAGCCACATTCGCACTTTCTAACATTCTCACCTTCAAACCTAAGCCACACTTTCCGACCGTGGCGTACGTTGCGTGAGTTTTCTAGTATCCGCGTCAGGGGGCGTTTTGAAATCCCTTAAGCTTTCTTACGGAAACGGCGCACTACCAGCAGTCCAGCAATACCCAGACCCATCATCATTCCTGTTGATGGCTCAGGCACAACATTGAATGTTGCGACATAGTTTGCTCCGCCATTGTTATCAGGATTAATCGAGTAGAATTTCTGACCATTGTCAAAGTAGGATCCGTTGGTTTCAAAGTAAGCCGTTAGTTTGTAAGACCCAACCGCCAATCCTTGAAGTAGATTCACAGAGGAACTCGTATTCGCCCAGGTGTATTTAGGCCAAGCCTCACTGGTTAAACCCATACTCAATGTAGTAAAAGAGGAGGGGTTCACGCCCTCCGCTGTAACTGCGTAAAACATCCTCGCGAAATTACCGCTATTTTGATAATCCCCACCGCCGGTAACGTCTGTTTTTAACTCAGCTCCGCTCAACTGCAAAAGGCCACCCGCGCTATATGTAGTTCCCCCAATCGTCACGTCTGTTGACAAAATGTTAAAGGTACCCAAATTGGCACCGCTAAAATTTGGATTAATCGACGAAATATCTCTCTTCACATCGTAATACTTTTCCCCAGAGAATGTTGCCCCAGTGCCGAGGGCTTTTAGAATTATAAAGTCGTCTACAATATTGACACCCGCCTGACTCCATTGATTGGATCCAACAAAGACCAATCCGACCAAAATACACTTCATAAGTTTTTTCATAATTTTTCCTCCACTAGATACTATTTTCTCGGGTTGTTTCATGTTGTATTAATTATTTTTGCTTTATCCTTACGTAAGCAAAATACTACCACAATAAACGTCCTGCAAGGGGGTATTTTGTGGAACAGTTTAAAGATGTTTATTTAAACTTTCCCCCTCCTGGTTGAACTGTTTAATTTACCTTCTTCCCTATGAAGTCCCTCAGTATGGCCGACCTTGCTCAAGCCGCTGGCGTCGGCAAAGCCACTGTATCCCTCGCCCTTCGTAACGATCCCCGTATCCGCGAATCCACCCGACGCCGAATCCAAGCCCTCGCCAAAAAAATGGGCTACCGCGCCAATCCCATGGTCGCCCTCGTCATGGGTCAACTTCGCTCCAGCTCCAACACCAAGTTCCGCGGTTCCTTCGCCCTCATCGGCCTCCAGGTCACCAAATCCCTCGCCGAACAAAATCACACCTTTCGCTCTCTCCTACGCGGATTCGAAAACCGCGCGACCATGCTCGGCTACCAGGTCGACCACTTCTGGGCAGACGATCCCCTTCTCCAAGCAAACCCCAAGTTGCCCGACGTCCTCCAAGCCCGCGGTATCCAAGGAGTCGCTTTTCTCGGACTTCCCTCCAAAGGCACTCTCCCCAGCTGGACCGAGTCCATCATCTCCCACCAAGTCTCCGTTGTCCTCGGCACCCGCCCCTCCTCCCCCGCCATCCACTGCTCCTCGAACGACCAGTACACCACCTCCTTCGATGCCGTCCACCAACTCCACGCCTTAGGAAAAAAACGCCCCGCCCTCGTCCTCTCCCACGCCATCGACTCACTCCTCGCCGGCCGATTCTCCGCCGCCTTTCTCCAATCTCAAACCTCCACGGGCGAACCCCTCCACAAAATCGCCGAACGCATCTGGTGGTTTCAACCTGGAGATCAATCCTCCTTCCTCGAATGGTTCGCCCAAACCAAACCCGACTCCCTCCTCACCACTCACCTCGAAATCGCTCCATGGCTCAAGAACGCAAAAACTTCCCTACCCGCCCTCGCCCACCTCGATTGGGACCCCTCCATGACCGGATGGGCGGGCATGAACCAGAACAATGAAACCGTCGGCGCCAACGCCGTCGATCTCCTCTCCGCCCACCTCATGCGAGGAGAAATCGGTCTCCCCCTGTCCGCCAAAGTCCTTCAGGTCGAAAGCCAATGGGTCGAAGGAGCCTCTCTCAACCCAAAAGTTTTCTTTTCCCAGAAATCATCCTCCGCATGAATCTTCTTCGACTCATCTCTCGATACCCCCTCCCCCTCAACATCACCCTCTCTCTTCTCCTTCTCTCACCGCTCACCCGCGCTGCCGATGAGGCCCCTCAACTGGGCTGGATCCCCATCCAAACGATCCCAGCTGAAACCTCCACCACCCTCGACCTCACCCGCTGGCTCTGTCCTGGACCCGAAGCAACAGTCCAAATCAACCCTCCCGCCTCCCTCTCCGCTCAGCTCGACCCCTCCTCTCTCCAACTCAAAATTCAGACTCAGCCAGATCTACAAGGCCTGATCGATCTCCCAATTCAAATCACACCTAAAAAAGGGGAGTCCCTTTCAGGAATTCTCACTCTCGCAATCTCCCCCCGCTCCACCCACCGGTTCACCTTCACAGGTAAAGGCTCAGAAAAATCGGTCTGCCTCGCAGGCGCCTTTAACGGATGGAACGCCACCTCCCACCCCCTCAAACGAGAAAAAGGAAACCTCTGGTCCCTCTCCCTCCCTCTTTCCCCAGGACCCCAAGCCTATAAGTTCGTCGTGGACGGCGATTGGCGACTCGACTCCTCCCACTCTCTCACCGTCGCCGACGGCACGGGCCAGAAAAACTCCCTCGTGAAAATTCCCGAAAATACAAACTCCTCCACTTTCCTTTACGCGAACTCCCGCAAGCCAGGACTCCTCACCTTTCTCTCCGCTCCCGCAGAATGGAAAGCCTCCTCTCTCTCATCCATCGCCCAACTCCCCGACGGAACCTCCCGCCCCATCCCAGCCACCTCTCCCCAACCCGGCCGGTGGGAAATCGATACCTCCTCTCTTCCTCCCGACTCTTGGATCCGCCTCGCCGCCGTGGGGGAGGACGGCACTCTCGCCCGCCCTGCCCGTGCCTGCATCACCACCGAAACCAAGTCCGATGCCTACCGCCTCGATCACATCATCTACTTCGCCTTCATCGATCGAATGATTGACGGAGATCCAAAAAATAATCCTGTTCCCGATCCCAAGGTCGAAAAACCTGCGCAGTATCTCGGGGGCGATCTAATCGGCGTCCGTCAACTGATCGAAAACGGCTACTTCGAAAAACTAGGCATCAACACTCTCTGGCTCTCCCCCGTGAACCAGAACCCACCCAAATCCTTCCAAGAATATCTCCCCCCTGGTCGCTGGTACACGGGCTACCACGGTTACTGGCCTCTTTCATCCACCGAGGTGGAACCCCGCTTCGGTGGCAACGAAGCTCTGCTGGCTTTGACCGAATCCGCCCGTCGGCACGGCCTCCGCGTCATTTTAGATCTCGTCCTCGCACACGTTCACGAAGATCATCCTGTCTTTAAGGATCATCCCGACTGGTTCGGCTCGCTAATGTTGCCCGATGGCACAAAGAATCTCCGCAAGTGGGATGCGGAAACCCAGTTCACCACATGGTTTGAACCTTTTCTCCCTCGCTTTAACTACGATCAACCGGCTGCATCCCGTTTCCTCATTTCCAATGCTGTCGATTGGGTCAAACGATTCAATCTCGACGGCTTCCGTCTCGACGCGGTGAAACATATTCCGCAGAAATTCTGGTCCGCCTTTCGATCGGGTCTGCGAACTGATCTTCCTGTCGCCTCCGATCCCGCCTTCTACCTTGTGGGCGAGACGTTCATGAACCGCCAAGGCATCGCCAGCTTTGTCGGGCCGGCCAAACTCGACGGCCAGTTCGATTTCCCCCTCTACGACACCCTGCTCTCCACCTTTGCGATGGAGTCCACTGGATTTTCCGAACTGGAAGCCGCCACGGCTGATTCAGAACGCGTGTACGGGTTGGAAACCGCCATGTCGCCGCTTCTTGGAAATCACGATAAACCTCGATTCCTTGCTTATGCCGACGGCGATCTTCCCGATCCCCGCGAGCCAGACGAGGAGGAAGCGGGCTGGAAATATCCCTCCACCGTGGATCACCCCTCCTCCTACGCAAAGTTGCGTATGGCCTTCACCTTTCTCATGACCCTTCCAGGCGTGCCGATGATCTACTACGGGGATGAACTAGGTCTAACGGGTGCGGGCGACCCGGATAACCGCAGAATGCTTCCTGATCCCGCCAAAGCTTCTGGCGAAGCAAAAACTACTCTCGATCACGTTTCCAAACTAACCCATCTACGCTCCGCTCATCCCGCCTTTCGCTACGGAAGTCGACGAGCGATCGAAACGAAAAAGGATACCTACGCCATCGTCCGTGCGTATACAGAGGACAGAGTTCTCATTGCGTTCAATCGCTCCGAAAAACCGGTGTCCCTAGACCTGCTTGTGTCGCCTGAAATTCCGGATGGCCCCCTTGAACAGGAGTTACTTCTTTCCAAAACCTCATCCACAAAAACCCTATCCGTCAAAGAGGGGCGCCTTACTATCTCCCTCCCGCCCCGCTCCAGCTCGATTTTCGTTCCTGCCAAACCGTAGCCGTGGGTTACTTCTTGGCGGGCTTTTCGGTGGACTGAGGAGGATTTCCTTGGGGTAAGCGGGCGCCTTCTGGGGCTCCAGAGGGCATCGTGCCTTGAGGAAAGGGAGGCAAACCTTGCGGACTCATCCGGTTCTCGATCGGAATCACGGGGCGTCTGACGATGGGCTGGGCTGTCGGACGCAGGACGAGAACCACCTGACAGACGGCGATGGTTAAAAGACTCAGCGCCACCATGGCCATACACACTTTCACGTAAGGTTCAGGCTTCACTAGGGTTTCTTGGCTCATCCAAATAGCTTAAAGAGTCCGCACATATTGTGGAAAGCACGCTTTCCAGAGGTCGGTTTATTGGTTTATGATCTTAATCTTATTCATTGGCTAGGTAGCTCAGTTGGTAGAGCAGAGGACTGAAAATCCTCGTGTCGGGGGTTCAATTCCCTCCCTAGCCACTTT
>JBBAWA010000080.1:0-7160 GCA_040397425.1 Methylacidiphilales bacterium | reverse complement strand
TGATTGGGGACGATATTTCTCAAATATTTCATCCACTTTCTTGCCGTCTGCAATATCGCCAACCACAACCTCACAACGCCCCCCCCTTTCCTCCTGCTCCAAATTGGGTCGGTGCCCCGCATAAGTCAGTTTGTCTAAAACGACAATATGTGCGGAAGGAGAGGTCTTTAACAAATGTCGAACATAGTTTGACCCTATAAAACCACACCCCCCTGTCACGAGGATCGTCTCTTTGGATATACCCATGCCTCTTTCTTACCTCCCCTATCCCCCGCAGACCAGCCCTCCCACCTTAAGATCATACTCAGGCTGGATCTGTACACTTGCCACCACACCTACCCCGATAAGTTGATCTCGCACAAGGACACTATAATTTGCGAAAGTGTTGCATCTGTGGCCTTTGAAAAAGATACCATAACAGCCTGCGCAACCCCTCCAGGGACCTCTGCGCTTGCCTTGATCCGTATCAGCGGTCCGCAATCAATTCCGATCGCGGAAAAGCTTTCAGGTACGCAATTGTCACCACGGACTCCTGTTCCAACCCGCCTTCACCATCAAGAAAGCCTTCTAGACGAGGTGGTGGCCACTATATGGCCCAAACCTAAATCGTACACAGGTGAGGATCTGGTCGAATTCTCCTGCCACGGCAACCCCCTCATCGTTCAATCTATTCTCAAGGCGATCTGCACGCTGGGAGCACGCCACGCAAGGCCTGGAGAATTTACGGAGCGGGCCTTCTTGAATGGAAGAATGGATTTAACAAAAGCGGAAGCCGTTCTCGATGTCCTCCACGCACGATCCGATCGCGCTCTTCTTGCAGGACAACGCGCTCTGGCGGGTCAACTCTCCGACCGCCTGATGGCCGACCGCGAAACACTTCTCCAACTGCTTGCTCGAATTGAGGCTTGGATTGACTTCCCGGATGAAGACATCCAACCCGAGGTAGGCGAGGGATTTCTTACTGATATCAAAGCCCTTTTAAAATCGACCGCTTCCTTACTCTCTACCGCACCGCTCGGATACCGTCTCCGCTCAGGCTACCGTCTCGTACTTGCTGGCCCTCCCAACGCAGGCAAATCTAGCCTCCTCAACGCCTTACTGGGCATGGATAGAGCCCTTGTGAGCCCTATCCCAGGAACGACGCGGGACACGGTTGAAGAATCAATTATTCTCGCAGGCTTTCCTGTTCGACTCATCGATACCGCGGGTTTGCGTACCTCCAAAGACCCAGTTGAGCTTGAAGGAATAGCTCGAACTCGTACTGCCATGCAAAATGCAGATCTCGTCCTCGCCCTCATCGATTCCACTCAACCGGATGACCCCTGTTCGAAAGAGTGGGAACCTATTTCCGCGAAAGTCCTCACGATCCTTACAAAGTCCGATCTTCCATCCAAACAATCGCATAAAGGCATCCTCGTCTCAGCCAAAACAGGCAAAGGCCTAGACACTCTTCAATCCCAAATCACCCTACGCCTCACGGCCGATCTGGGAGCTCCTGGGTCCGATGAAATTGCGATCACCAGTCGCCACGAGGACGCTCTTAGGAAAACCACAGAAGCTCTCGCCTGTGCCTCCGCTTCACTGATCGCCAAAAGCGCTCCAGAACTTGTCGCCTCGGATCTTCGACTTGCCCTTCACTCCCTAGAATCCATTCTTGGCGTTGGCACATCAGAAGATGTCCTCGACCGCCTTTTCTCTCAGTTTTGTATAGGCAAATGAATCTTTACTCTTCGCTCACCCGCCCACTCCTCTTTCAACTTCCTCCAGAGGTCGCACACCATCTCACATTAGCCTCACTCAGAATTCCTCTTATCTCCCAACTTCTTACCCTCGGCAAAAAAGCCCCCTCCGACCCAACCGTACTCATGGATCTTCCCTTTCGGAACCGCCTCGGAATCGCTGCAGGTTTGGATAAAAATGCTGAAGCCCCCCTAGCTTGGCGAAATCTAGGATTTGGCTTCGCAGAACTCGGTACAATCACATTTCACCCGCAACCTGGAAACCCCAAACCCCGTGTCTTCCGTTACCCCCATCAACAGGCACTCATCAATAGGCTCGGCTTTCCAAATTTGGGAGCCGATGCCATTGCAAATCGTCTCCGTAAACTCCGCGGTAAACACGCCCTTCACGATTTTCCGATCGGCATTAATTTGGGGAAATCAAAAGTCACCCCGCTAGACCAGGCCCCTCTCGACTACCTCGCCTCCCTCAAACTCCTTCAACATCTTGGAGATTTTTTTGTCATCAACATCAGCTCCCCCAATACCCCCGGACTGCGCGACTTGGCCCAACCGAACGATCTTCGCAAGCTTCTCTCCACCCTTCAGGAGTTCAACCACTCCTGTCCTCAAATTAAGCCACTGCTTTTAAAAATATCCCCGGATCTCGAAATCTCGTCCCTCCCCGAACTCGTAAACATTACAAAAGAATTCGAACTGGCTGGAATTGTGGCTACCAACACCACCATTCACCGTGAACCAGACGAGCCTAATGAGAAAGGAGGGCTAAGCGGGCGTCCGTTAACCGCGCGCGCCATGAGCTTTACTGGTGCTCTTCGTCCACTCCTAGGGGAAGGGCAAATTCTTGTCGGAGTAGGCGGAGTCATGAATTCAGCCAACTACCAGTCCCGTCGAGCCGCAGGGGCCGATCTTGTCCAAATCTACACAGGCATGGTGTACCTTGGGCCCCAAGCGGCGTGGGAAATTCTTAAAATGTCCTAAGTGTTGCTTTTTGAGTTTCCAGCCGATTCCAACTCCTGCTCCAAAAGCCAAAGCAGGTCCGACAAACGATTTAAATACCTTGGGATGATTGTCCGAACATTTCCCTCCTTTTTCTCCAACCGCCAAACCCCCCGCTCGGCCCTTCTGCAAACCGCACGTGCCAAATCTAGTGCTGCCCCCGCCAAATTACCGCCTGGAGTCGACCACCCTTTCGCCGGGGGAGCCTCTTTTTCCAATCGCTCAATCTCCTGATCCAGTAAGGCCAAATCCTCATCTTTGATTCGGGCATAACCATCTGCCTCGTAACGCTGCAGATCTTCCGTTGCCACCGCCAACTCCCCCATTAGCCCCACCAAAGCCTTCTGAATCTTTTCCAATAAACTGCTCTTAGAACCTTGAATCTGAGCCCTCGCTAGCCCCAAACAGGCATTTAACTCATCCACTTCCCCATAAGCTTCAACACGAGGGCTGTCTTTTGACACACGTCTCCCATACATTAGAGCTGTGGTACCCCCATCCCCTGTGCGAGTCGCAATTGACATTCCCTACCCATACCCGATGAAATTACTCTTCCAAGCCCAACTATGAACCGCCAACGCCTAGTATCCCTCTCCATTCTCGCAGCCACCGTAGCCCTCATTGCCCGACAGTCTGGTTTTCTTCACCTCGACCTCTATCTGTTTGGTTTCGAGGTTCGTACCCCCATGATCCTTCTAGCCTTTCTCCTCAGCGGATTTCTTGCGGGCGCACTCCTTAAATCATCCTAGCCGTGCCTCGCCTCGCCCGTCTCCTCGTTGGAAATACCGACCGCGTTCCCGATCTGACCTATGCCACCGGACTGTTTGTACCGGACGATTTTGCATGGTTCCAGACCGCCTCGGGAAAAACCTTTGCCCTTTTAGGTCCATTAGAAATCGACCGGGCTCGACGGACCGGAAGGGCCGATCTGTTCCTTGACCTCTCTGATGAGGAAAAACGAATGGGGCCGGGAAAGCACCCTTTTCCCAAGACTCTCGCCAACGTCCTGCGACGGCATGCAATAAGATCTGCCGAAATCCCCTGCACCTTTCCGATCGGCCTCGCCCACAGCCTGACCCAGGCCGGACTCAAACTACAATCCGTACCTGGGCCTTTTTTCCCAAAACGCCTACAAAAATCCCCCTTAGAAATCCGTCATATCACCCAAGCGATTCGCGCCGCAGAAGCTGGACTAACCCGAGCCGTTGAAATCCTTCGTAACAGCAGGATTCGAAAGAAGAACCTTATCGTATGGGCGGGCTCTCCCCTGACCTCAGAGCGGCTTCGAACCGAAATGGAGATCACTTGTCTTCGCCATGGATCCTTGGCCCGTGACACCATCGTTGCAGGAGGACCCCAATGCTGCGACCCGCATGAACGTGGACGCGGCCCCCTTTATGCCCATCAATCCATCATTCTGGATATATTTCCCCGCAACTCCTCTACCGGCTACTTCGGGGATATCACGCGAACGATCGTGAAAGGGCGCCCCTCGGAAGCTCTTCGCCGGCTTCGAGCTACGGTGAACAAAGGGCAACAGAGAGTTCTTTCGCAAGCACGCGCATCTGCCAATGGGCAGAAAATCCAAGATGAACTCCGAAACTGGTTTCGTGACCAAGGTTACCCTACAGAAATTAAAAAAGGTCGCTGGAGCGGATTCTTTCACGGTGTCGGGCATGGGCTTGGCTTGGAAATCCACGAAGCCCCTCGCTTTGCAACTCCACGCATCCCCTTGAACTCAGTTCTGACAGTCGAACCTGGTCTTTATGTTCAAGGAATCGGCGGGGTTCGGATCGAGGATGTGTTTGTGGTCCAACGCCAAGGATTAAAAAAGCTCACTCGCTTTCCAAACCTGTGGGAAATCAGATGAAGTTTAGCCCCGCTCTTATTTCTGTAACTCTCCTCACTTGCTCACTTCTCGATGCCGCACCCCCAGTCCCTCCTCCCAAACCACCCACCCTAGAGCAAGTTCAGGCAGAACTTCTGGCGAAAGCCGCCCTCTTGGTCGATCCCCTCACAGGGGACGTTCTGTACGCTCGAAACATCGATGCCCCCTACCCACCCGCAAGCACGGTTAAACTTATGACTGCCGTTGTGGCTTACGAGAAAAACAGAGGCCAAGGAATGATCACTATCGCCCCTGAAGATACCCGAGTAGAGCCGAGCACCGTGCCCCTTCGTGCTGGAGAAACTCTGCCGATTAGCGAACTCTACCGCTCCATCATTATTGGGTCAGATAATGATAGCGCCATGGCCATCGCCCGTGCCTCATCTGGCTCTGTTAATCAGTTCGTCGCAGATATGAATTCCGAAGCCGCAAAGCTGGGCATGACAGATTCCCGTTTTGGAAATCCACACGGCCTTCCCGGAACCTCCCAGCGCACGACTGCAAGAGATCTCATGAAGCTTTTTAACTACTTTCTTTCCATTCCTAGCTTCCGCCAAATGGCTCAAACTCAGGTCTACAACCTGCGCACTGCAATCGGGGTTCAACGAATGCGCAACCACAACAAACTTTTAGGCTCCTATCCGGGAATGGGGCCTGCAAAAACCGGTTGGACCTACGAGGCTCGCCACACCTTCGCCGCCTCCGCAACAAGGGAGGGCCGTGAACTGCGTCTCACTCTCCTGAAAAGCGCGAATAAATGGCAGGATACACGCCTTCTTTTTGATTACGGTTTTGCGAACCTATCCCCAGCACCCCCCCCGAAGCTCAGTTCCACAATCTCGGCTCAAGCTGCGAACTTGGAACCCTCAAATCAAAATTCAGGACCTGAGGAGATACTGATTCAGTCCGAACCCCTTATTTACTCCGTACGAAGGGGCGACTCATTAACCACCATTGCAAAACGGTACGGAATCGGTGTGGAGGATATTCTTCTGTTTAATCCGATGGACGATCCCGATCTCCTGGTGCCAGGTCAAACCCTACGGATTCCCCTAAAACCCAAGGCCCGTTAACGACTCGTACCCAGCCTCCTCCATACCCAAAGCCCAAAGCCGACAATCACAAGGCCAAGCGAAAACCACTGGCCTCGACTCAATCCCGCCCTAAGAGGATCTCCAGCGTCAGGCTCACGAAAAAACTCTAATCCAATTCGTACGACCCCATAGATCAGAAAGAAGGCTGCAATGACCTGACCTGTGGGTTTTAGTCTTCTGCTTCGTATCCACCCCATTGCCAGCCCCAAAAAAAGTCCTTCGCCTAGGGCCTCATAGATTTGGGATGGATGCCTGGGTTCCGCTCCCGCCTCACTAAAAATAACAGCCCACGGAACGTTTGTTACCCTTCCCCACAACTCTCCGTTGATAAAATTGGCGATACGTCCCAAGAAAATTCCGACTGGGGCAATCACAGCCGCGTTATCCGCCACAGCCCAACCATCCACCCGATTTTTCCGCGCCCACAAGAGAAATCCTATGAGAGCTCCCAAGATTCCGCCATGACTGGCCATTCCTCGAATACCCCCATTCCAAAAAGCGATGATACTAACTGGATTTCGGATCGTTTCGGCCCAGTCATAAAGCAGGCAGTAGCCCAGCCGCCCCCCCACCAAAACCCCAAGAACCGTGTAAAAAAGTAGTTCCGATATCTGCTCATCGCTCAGATTCGACCAGCCCAGCTTCCGAAACCAACGAAGCCCATAAAACCACGCCAGAAAGCCCACCACGTAGGCCATCCCGTAATATCGAATACCCCAACCACTCCCCAACTGAATCAGGAACGGGCTTAAGTCATGCATGTAGTAGCCAAACACCCTCCGAAGGTAGGGCGTCCTCGCCAACCCCGCCTAGCCCAAAACTCTAGAACCCAAAAATCCCTTCACCCCTTGATGCCTTGCCTATAAACACAAAGGGCGACCCCTTTCGGGATCGCCCTTTGCTCAGACCTTTACGGTCGGGAACTTATTTAACGTTGTCGAAATCGCCGAGATCACGCTCGAACGTAAAACGAGCCGGGGTCTTGACCAAAGTGTCCCAGGATTCGTCCACGCATTCGGCCATAGCTGTGAAAGGAGAAGACACCACGAAAGCGGTGAAACCCACTGCACAACCAGCCAAGCTCACCGGACGCACGACCAAAAGATCGGGAATCGCAATGAAGGCCTGCTCAACCGAGCAGTCATCGTTACTACCTTTGGAGCCAGAATCAGCCATGGCTAAAGGGGAAGCCAAGGCGATTACAGTTAAGATCGCTACACGGAGGGTGTTATTCATAATATTTGTATAAATACTTTAATATCTACTGTCAATCCCATTTACCCTTAACTCGCGCCTAAGGCCTTGTGATCTCGTAAATTTATTAAATGTATAAAGCTCTCTTTTGCAAATATTTGCGAATCGATAATGAAAAACTTGAACTAAGTCGAGTTTAGCGAGCCGGCTGTCGGATTTGAACCGACGACCAGCGGTTTACAAAAC
>JBBAWA010000079.1:5329-7228 GCA_040397425.1 Methylacidiphilales bacterium | reverse complement strand
TAATCAGGACCCGTCAAAGCAGGCCGAATCACAGGATTTTCTATTTTACCGATCCTTCGGAGCGCGGATTCAATCTGGGCCACTTTAGCCCGCACCTCAGCAGGATAGGCTAGATGCTGCGTCGCACACCCTCCGCACTTCGCAAAAAGGGAACAAGGTGGGATGACTCGGTCGGGAGACGCATCCAGCACGTCCACTAAACGTCCACGAGAATATGTTTTATGAACTTCAGTGAGAACAACTCGCACCTTTTCACCTGGTGCCGTAAATGGAACAAAAATTACCTGCCCATCATGCCGGGCAACCCCGTCGCCCCCATATGCGAGTTCGGAAATTGTCAGCTCGATCGGCTCTGCCGCCGAACCTGTGACCGGTTTCAGTACCAGTTGTCTTTCAAGTCGGCTGGCGGATAAGGCTCCACCTGCCCCGAGTCATGTGCGGGCATCTTCATTGATTTTGTGGGAATGAAGAATGTAGCAATCTCCAAAGCCCCCACACCTGCATCCATCACCATGCGGGAAACCCCTTGGGTAAATCCAAAGGTATCCCCATAAGTTCCTCCACCCTCTTGAGTCGCAATGTAAGGGGAATCGAACAACTCGGAAACAGACAGGGTCACATTGGCTACTCCGCGGCCCAACTTTTCCATCATCGTGGGCTTCGGCGGAAGTCGCAGGTCGGCTAACAGGGCCGACGGGAGAGCGGAAACAACCAGAACAATAGCTAAGAATGTTTTCATAGATCCTTTCTGCACCCTCATCGGCCCCCTGCAAGGGGCAAGATCGGCTACGGGGAATAATTTGTGAATGCCGTGGAACGACTCGACAAGGTCCGAAACCGTTCCAACACCCCGTCCGCCACCCGATCTGCATATTCACGAAAGATATTTTGCCTCTCCCTGCCTCCGATATTTCTTGTTCCCTCATATTCCCCCGCCTGAATCCATGCGTACGTGTTGCGATCATTCATATACGGCCCCTCCACAAAGATCACAGGGCCACGAAACAGCCGGTTCGCAATCAGGTTCCGATGCCACACATAGGGACTCACGCCGGAGGATGAGGCGTATCCTGAACCCCCATAATTCTCTGGCGGAAATCCCCACTTTTTCTGGAACTGCTCTCCAATGGCCGCTCCGAGATCCAACTCCTCAGGAGTTGAATTTTCTAAAAGCTTCCTGAGAAGGTGGAACTTCTGGTCGTCATACACCAACTCACTCGACGTATACGCGCCGTGGGAGAAAACCACCAACCGACTCACACTCGTCAAACTCGGGCGCCCAGGACGTCCCCAAGGGGCCGCATTGTAGTGAAGGCAGATCGTAAAATCTGGCCTCAATTCCTCATTCACCCTTCGGGCCCGAGCCTGAATTTCGGCCGATCGGTAAAAAAGAAGCTCAGCATTCCATCGAATCAACCCATTCATCGAGTACCTTGGCAACCTCCGCGACCCGAAGTCTTGCAACAAATACTGAATGGCTTCGGGGTAGAGATCATTGGGACGCAAGCCCGTCGTGGGTGAAAACCCGTCGTGAGTCCAAACCACTTTGGCTCCCGCATCCGTCAACCGCTCCTCCAAAATCTTACACGTTTTTAAATTCAGCTCCCCTTCCACGACAGGCCGATCCCGGCCAATCCGAAACGTGCGCTCCTCAATGTCTGCCCAATCTCCCCCGATGTGCCCAGGATCCAAACAGATAACCTGGCCCCGAAGCGGCTTCTCGGGATCCGGCAGACAAAAAGAAACCGTCCGACTGCCTTCTTGCCCCTTCGATCCCGCCCAGCGCAAAAAGTAGAGTAGTTCCGTTTTGGCAATATCCCGAAACACGCGAACTCCTTCATCATCGACGGAGAGATACTTGGCCAACGCTCCAGACGGGTCGAAAACCGACCTGCACCG
>JBBAWA010000079.1:0-5229 GCA_040397425.1 Methylacidiphilales bacterium | reverse complement strand
CTTCTTGCCGCGGGTTGGATCATGCGCGAACGCCAACTTGCGACCGACCGCGCAGAATCTCGGGAGGACCTCCGCCAGGCTATGCACCGCCTCAAAACTCTCTCCTCCTCTACCGAACAGATCCGTACAGCATACCTGCAAAGAAAATCCGAATTGGAGATCACCCGAAAAAAACTGGAACAGGCCAACAGTCGCACTCCCGAAGACAAAGCCAAATCCCGCACCTCTCCAGAAGAAAAAGCCAAGACCGCAAAATCCGTGGCTGCGATCTCCGAGAAATTGGCTGGGGCAAAACTTCCCGAATGGGCCGCGATTGAATCAACTGACGGAGCCGTTCGCATCCTACCTGGGGTCAGCCTTCCCTCCGGCAACACCGGCTTTCAATCCTTCGCATCCATCGCATCGACCCTTGCCACTTTGGATCCCGATTGGACTCTTGAACTTACCGCTCGTGCTGAGCCTGGCTCGGATGCATGGGAAGTAGCCCAAGAACGCGCCGATCTCCTGATCCGGGCTGCTGAAAAATCTCTCAAAGGCCAGTCCACCCGAGTGCGGCTACGAATCGAAGTCGCCAAAGGCCCCCGGATGGAGTGGCGTCTTCAACTTGCCGAAGCCCACGCAAAGCCCGCTTCCCCTGCAAAATCTAGCCCCGAGCCTAAACCCGAAAAGAAGTGAGCACTGTTTTCGTCGACGGTCACTATTACGCTTATCGTAGCTTCTATGCGATCACGGCCCTGACCAACTCTCGGGGGGAGCCCACAAACGCCGCGTACGGCTTTGCCTCTGCTCTCCTTCGCATGGTCGAAGATCTCCATCCTAGGCAAGGGGCCGTTATTTTTGATGGAGGAATCCCCGCCGAACGCCTAGCCACCCATCCCGCCTACAAAGCCAATCGCAAGGAAACACCCGAAGCTCTCGAAAAACAGTTCCCGCTTCTTCAGGAGGTGGCCACCGCTTTGGGTTGGCCCGTCATCACCGTGGATCAAGAGGAGGCCGACGATGTTATCGCTAGCTACATCCACGCCGCTGACGCCGGCTCCTGCACCGTGGCGACGAACGACAAAGACCTCATGGTCCTCGTGGCAAAAGGATGCAAAATCTACCAACCCCAATCCCAAGGATTCTCTCTTCTTGGCCCCGCAGAAGTGGAGGCAAAATGGGGTGTTCCGGCGGAAAAAGTTCCTGAACTTCTCGCTCTCACAGGTGACACAGCTGACAATTTTCCGGGCGTTCCTGGCGTAGGCCCCAAAACCGCAGCCAAATGGATCCTTCAGCACGGAACTTCTGAAAAAGTTCTAGCCGCGTCCTCCACTCTTCAACCCGAGCGATTTCGCACGATCCTACAAGATTCGGCCGAGATTGTTCGCCGAAATAGAAAAATGGTCGAACTACGTACGGCCATTTCACTTCCTCTCCCTCTTAAGGATCTCACGCTACGACCTGATCCTGCCCGCCAGGTGGAACTCTTTCGACGCCTTGAATTTAAACGCATGACTCGCGAGGCCGAGGCACGCCTCGCGACCCAAGGCCCCCAGCAGCCAGACCTCTTCTCCCGCTAACCCAATGAAATCGAAGGTCGAAAATCTATACCTGCACGTTCCCTTTTGTACCCATCTCTGCCCTTACTGTGATTTTCCAAAGGAGCGACTCGCGGGAAATCGAATGCGGGACTTTCTTCGCGGTTTGCAAGCTGAGTGGGCCTGGGCTCAAGAAGAATTCGATCTTTCTCCACGCCGGATCTTTTTTGGGGGCGGAACTCCGACCGCACTTTCCCCCTCCCTACTCCAAGAGCTTTTAGAAATTGCGCCTTGGGGCCAGGCCGAGGAGTGGACCGTCGAGGCGAATCCCGATGGCTTTGGTCTCACGAAAGCCAAGCTTCTTCAGGACGCCGGCGTTACTCGTCTGAGCCTTGGCGTACAAGCCTTCCGCCCAGCCGATCTGGCTTGGCTAGGGCGGCGCCACGACCGGGGCATCATCGCTTCCGCTGTGACGGATGTGCGCAACGCAGGTATTTCCCAACTCAACCTTGATCTCATCTATGGACTACCCGACCAAGGCCCCACCGAGTGGCAATCGACACTTGAGGAAGCGTGTGCTCTTCGCCCCGATCACATCTCGGCCTACGTCATCACTCCAGAGGCGGGCACAGAACTCATCCGCAGGCTGGAGCGGGGCGAGTGGCATCCGGATGTAGACACGGAATCCATTCTATTTCTTCTCACACAAAGAATTTTGGAATCTCACGGATTTTCCGCTTATGAAATCTCCAACTTCGCCCAGCCCGGGAAAGAGTGCAGACACCACCAAGCGATCTGGTCGGGTGAGGATTACCTAGGTCTAGGGCCTGGAGCAGTTTCGACCGTGGCGGGACGGCGCTGGAGAAATATTCGAGACACCTCTCTCTATGCCCGCTCGGCTGAGGTTGGCCCTCACCCTACACACGAGGAGGAAGAAACCTGTGGTCCCAAGGAGCGCAGGGCAGAGCGTATTCTTTTGGGCCTCCGAACAAGCGCAGGTTTGGCCGAGGAGAGCTTGGTCGGCCACGAGGCCTGCTTATCCGACCTAGTTGAAAAAGGCTGGGGCCGTCGATCGGACGGAAAGTTTCTTCTGACCCCCCGCGGTAGGCTTCGTGCAGATGCCGTCGCCGCGATGCTCATTTAATTATGCCTCCCGCGATTCTCGTCCGTGACCTGCGCAAAACCTACCGCGTCTTCCAGAAAACCCCTGGATTCGCAGGTGCACTGCGTGGCCTGTTTCATCGCCGCTACCAAGAGGTCTCCGCCGTGGGGGGCGTGAGTTTCGAGATCGAGCCGGGTGAGCTTGTGGGTTTTCTGGGCCCTAACGGTGCTGGAAAAACCACTACGCTAAAAATGTTGTCCGGCCTACTCCAACCTAGCGGTGGAACCGCCTCGGTTTTGGGCCATCTCCCATGGCAACGGGAAGAAGCTTTTCGTCGCAAAATCTCGCTTTTGTTGGGACAGAAAAATCAGTTGGTTTGGGACCTGCCCGCACGCGAAAGTTTTGCCCTGAACCGCGCCATCTATCGCGTCGATCCCGCTCAGGCCGCCCGCACAATCGATCACCTCTCAAGCCTGCTCGAAGTGCGCTCTCTGCTGGATCAACCTGTCCGCGAGCTTTCGCTGGGGGAACGCATGAAGATGGAGCTGATCGCCGCTCTTCTCCACAAACCCCAAGTCCTGTTTTTGGACGAACCCACCTTAGGACTGGATGTTGTCTCCCAACACCGCGTTCGTGATTTTCTCCGCCATCTCGTCGCCGAGGAAAAAATCACCACCATACTCACGAGTCACTACCTTCAAGACATTGAGAGCCTCTGCAAGCGAGTCATTATTATCGATCACGGCCGCATCATTCACGATGGCTCGTGGGATCAGATCGTGCGGGACTTTTCCGACTGTAAAGAAATTGTTCTACGCTTTTCAGGGTCGCCCCCCGAGCTTCAAGGGGCCGATTGGGGCGAAATTATTGCTAAAGATGCCGTCACTCTTCGACTTCGCGTCTCCTTTGCCCAAGCGACGGCAATCAGTCGCCGTGCCCTCGATTTACCTGGCCTCGAAGATATTCGAATCGAAGCCATGCCCATTGAAGATGTAATCCGAAGAGTTTTTACAGCGAAAAGAAGCTAAGGAAAAAAGCGCGCAGTTTTTTCGCTTAATGCGCATGCCCTTGGGCCACGAAGGCAATGAGGAAAAACCCCGCCAAGGCCGTCCCTAGTTTCCACCAACGTCCTTCCTTTTCCCTCAACTCGGGCACCAGCAGATCAAACCCCGCCAGATAAACAAAAGTGCCGCATGTGGCTGCTGCAAGAATCCCATGGGCCATCTCCCAACCATCCAAACCTACTCCTGCCGCCAACCAAGCCCCCATTGGACTTGCCAAACTTAGAATTACAGTTGCCCCAACAATTTTCGCTGCTGAAAAGCCGTACCGACCCAAAGTCACCGCCAATGCAAAGGTGTCCGTTGCCTTGTGGACAAGGATGGCAAAACCAAGAGCGTCTTGGGCCGCTCCTGAATGAACAGACCCTAAAGCCAAACCCTCCAGCACCGAATGAAAGGCGAGCATTCCGCCCAAAATATACGGCTTCGCAGGCACACCTGCTCCTCCGTGGGGATGGCACCCGTGCATTTCCGCGTGCGCATGGTGCCCCTGCCTATCCAACCAAAATAAAAAGCCTCCTGTCGCCACCATCAACGCCAAGCCAGCAAAGGTTCCCATCGTTTCCAGCGCCTCTGGCCCCAGCTCAAAAAGTGCAGTCGCTAAAAAAGCCCCGCCGGCAAACGTTCCTCCAAGACATAGCCACGAAATTTTAGTGCCGGCTGCCCTCATCGGCACGGCCGCAAGCCCTCCCGCAAGCCCTGCTAAAAAAAGGAGGATCAAAAGGACGGAGGAAATCACTCGCTTGGTGTAGCTCATTTTCTCCCCGATGACGAGCGCATGGAGTTGTCTCTTCTTTTTTCCCGATGGTACTATCCGGCATGGATTCCGTGCCCCAGCCGAATGATTTTTTGATCCGCACGCTAATGGAGAAGGATTACCCCGAAATATCGGCCATCTGCGCAAAAGTATACCCGACCGAGCGCCCATACACCGACGCTGAACTCGCCGCGCACCATCGGCTTTTCCCAGAAGGTCAATTTGTCGCGATTCATCAACCCACGGGTGCTGTCGCCGGAGCTCACTTCACCTTAATGATTTGGCTCACTCATTTTCATCTCGATGATCCTTGGGATACCCTCACCGCAGATGGAACATTTCTCGATCATGATCCCACAGGTCACACCCTGTACGGCGCGGATCTGTTTGTTCATCCGGCATATCAACACCATGGCCTTGGCCGGACGCTGACTTGGGCCGCTCGAAATCTGGTCTCCTCGAAAAAACTTTGGAGAATGGTCGGAGGCAGTCGCCTGCCCGGCTATCACAAGGTTTCAACCCAAGTTTCCCCTGACGACTACATCACCAAAGTGAAGTCCGGAGAACTGACCGATCCCGTGTTGACCGCCCACTTGCACGATGGCTGGGATGCAGTCACGGCAATCCGGGGATACCTCCCTCACGACGCGGAAAGCGAAGGATGGGCAGCCGTTATCCAGTGGGTGAATCAGGCTTGTCCGCCGCCACCCGATTGGGCGATCTCGAAAGTTCCCCGCAAAAAATAAAGTGGCAGTGGAGGGATTTGAACCCCCGACCCAAGGCTTATGAGTC
>JBBAWA010000078.1:0-7636 GCA_040397425.1 Methylacidiphilales bacterium | reverse complement strand
GCCAAAAGGGAACCCAGCCGATTGTTGCCATTCGCCAAATAAAATCTTTCTTCCCCCACCCGATAAATCTGTTTTTCCGAAAGAATCGGTTTTTCTATCTTCTTGAGTTGGCCACCCGCCAACTGCTCCACCTCGCTCCGAATTCCTTCATCCCTCAATGTGAAATATTGGGCTCCGGTATCAACCAGATGCTCCCCAAACTTTCTTGTGGCACACCGACCCCCCAAACTTCGCGACTTCTCCAATACGACAACCCGATGACCCGCCTCTGCCAATTTCCGGGCACACACGAGTCCGCTGATTCCCGCTCCAATGACCGCAATTTGCATACTCTCTTCCTGCCATCCCCCCGCCGATCTACCAGCCCCGCCTTTTCCCCAACCCCCTTTGGCCTCTAGGATGACTTTCTTGAAAGCAACCCTTGCCAGCATACGTACCGTCTATGCAGATCTTGCCCAGAGACCCGTTCACCGGGATTGCATCCGCCGAACCGAATGCTGCCAATTTAAACTTACCGGGAAAATCCCCCAACTAACCCGCGGCGAAGCCCTCCTTGCTGCCCACGGCTTCCGTGCTTCCGGTCGGAAAGAGCTACCGCAACCTACCGACGGCTCCTGCCCCTTTCTCCAACCAAAGACCCAAAAGTGCCTCATCTACGAGTCCCGACCCTTCGGTTGCCGAACTCACTTCTGCCAACCCGCAGGTGGACCCATCGACCGCAAAGATGTCCTCGATCTCATTCGTCGATTAGAGCAGATCGACTCGGAACTCGGTGGTGACGGCCCACACGCCCTGACCCAATCCGTTTCTTGGGCGCTCGAACAAAAATGAACTCAACCCGCATCATGATTGCAGGTGGCGGTGCAGCCGGCTTTTTTGCCTCTATCTCGGCGGCAGAATCCAATCCCCACGCCCAAGTCGTACTCCTTGAAAAAACCCTTCATCTTCTCTCCAAAGTCCGCATCTCAGGCGGAGGTCGATGCAATGTCACCCACGCCTGCTTTGATCCTCGCGAACTGTCCACTCGCTACCCCCGCGGTGGTCGCGCCCTCATCGGCCCACTCACACGATTCGGACCAACGGAGACGGTCAACTGGTTTCAATCCCGGGGCGTTAAACTTAAAACCGAGTCTGATGGACGAATGTTTCCCACCACCGACTCCTCCCAAACCATTATCGACTGCCTGACCCAAGCTTCACAAAAAGCCAAAGTAAAGATCCTCACGGAACACGGAGTCCAATCACTTCAGAGATCTCCTGATGGAGGTTTCACACTTCGCCTAACCTCAGGCTCCACGATGGAGTCCGACCGTTTTCTTTGGGCAGCTGGGGGATGTCGCCCAGAATCCCACCCTTGCATTGCCCTCGGCCATACTCTCTCTCCACCTATTCCCTCCCTGTTTACTTTTCACATTGATCTACCTTGGCTGAACGAACTGGCAGGTCTCTCGCTCGATTCAGTCGAAGTTTCTGTCCCTGAAACCGATCTGCGTGAGTCCGGTCCTCTTCTAATCACTCACTCAGGCCTAAGCGGCCCCGCCATCCTACGTCTCTCCGCATGGGGCGCTCGCCCCCTCCACTCCCTCAACTATAATTTTCCGCTACTGATCAACTGGCTTCCTCACTCATCGCCCGACGAGATTCTCCGTGAAATTCAAGACCGCAGAGAAACGATCGGAGCCCAGATGGTTCTTCGCTCGAAATGGGCTCCCCTCCCAATTCGACTCTGGGAGCAACTGGCCCTTCTGGCAGGAGTTACTACCGAAGATCGTTGGTCTAAATTCAGCCGCGAATCAGCCTCCCGTCTCGTCCAGATACTCACCTCCACACAACTTCGGGTCACCGGAAAAAGTATGAATAAGGAGGAGTTTGTCACTTGCGGAGGAATTCCTCTTAAGGAAATCGACACCAAAACCATGCAAAGTCGCGTTGTGCCGAATCTCTACTTCGCTGGAGAAGCCCTCGATATCGACGGCATTACGGGAGGTTACAATTTTCAATCCGCTTGGACAACAGGCTGGATTGCTGGCCAATCGATGGTTGCCACCTAATTTCCAATCATCGTATCAACCCACTCCGCCCACTCTCCCTCTCTCGGCCATCTTCCACCGCCACTCCAGCAACGGACCCTCTCCCCATGAGGTGCCCACAACGTAGGATCTGTGGGCCCAAAAAGAATTCCACATTTGGCTCCACTCCAGCCTGCTAAGTGACTGATTCCACTGTCATGTCCCAAATACAGATCTGAACTCTGCAGTTGATGAAATACCTCAGGGAGAGTCAGATTTTGAGTCCAGCAGTGATTCCCTCTTTTCCAGATTTCTGGAAGTTGCCCCTCCAATCCCACCTCCGCCTCTCCGGCTAACCAAGTGACCGCAAAGTCATGCTTTTGAGCCAGTAACTCGAGCTCCTTACCCCAATTCTGAATCGGCCAGTTCTTCTTTGTCCCTCCACTACCTGCATGAATAAGCCATGAAGGTTTCTTCTGTTGCATTTTTTTGACCCCCTTTAATTTCTCACCAAACAATCGACGGGAATCACCTACGTTGACCCCTAACCTCTTAACGGGGTGGGCTAAATGTTTCCATGCCGCCTCCTTGGGATTCCTAGGATCGTGCGAAATGAACTCCCCTGTCCCTCCCGCCCTCTTCCAATTCGTAAAAAAGATCTCATCTGGATCAAAAAGATAAGAGATCGTCAGATCAAACTCAGTGAAATAGTCCGACCACTCTGCATTCAGCTTGCCTCCTTTCGCATAGAAGCTAGCCAGCCCAGGTTGATCAATCGGTCGAATCGCTTGAATCGCCCCTTCACCCACTACCAACTCTCCAAATCTTTTTCCAACGACCATCTCAATCTCCGCATCGGGCCACTTTTCTCTGAGCCCTGCCACGGCAGGTAGCGTGAGTAAAAAGTCTCCCAATGCGCCACCGCGCAGAACAAGAATCTTCATTTCAAAAAGGACCTAATGGCCCCTCAATTCAATACACAAAAAGGCCCAGACCCAATAGTGCCACCCCAAAGATGACTCCCAATGCCATAAAAAATCTCCCTCTTCCTGGCGTGGCCAATCCCCAAGTAATCGCATCCCTTAAAAGGTATGGCGCTCCCACCATTACCATTCCTTCCACAATGATGAGATAGGCATAGGACACAACAACGAGACGTCCTGCATCCTCCCGCAGGAATGCTGCATCCAGAAAAACATCACCCGCCAGGAGAAACAGAATCCCCAAGGATCGGACCGCGATAAATTCCCGAACATACAGCCAACTGGTGACCCCTAGCCCAATCACTCCTAAAACAAAAAGCGGCCGAAAACGCGTATATTCCATCAGGTTGATCGTCCCCGCTAGCCATGCCGACCATCCCGTGGCCAAAGCCAAAAGTAACCCTCCAAACCCATCTCCTCGTGGAAAGCTGCGGATCCACTGAGTGGCCTGTCGATAATCCAGCAGCCCCCATCCGTGACTTAGAAGGAGTCCCAACCCCGCCCACACGGAGACCTGCGAAAGCGAAAAAGAGTAAATCATACGATTCTTAATTCAGAATGGCAGGGTCTGCATAATCGGTAAATCCTGTCGATTCCACGATTCGCACAGTGAGCAACTGCCCCAAGTGACGTGCCCCCCCATCAAAAACTACGGGTCGGTTTTGCCTCGAGCGGCCAGTCAAACGACTCTCGTTCGTTTTGCTGGGGCCCTCCACTAAAATCTCCGTAAGTGTGCCCACACGCTTGGGCGCGCTCACTGCAACCTGACGATCCAGTAAATCGAGCAAAGCTCTGTTCCAAGCCTCTTTCACGCTCTCAGCAACTTCGGGCTCCTGACTCTTGGCCGCCCGAGTCCCATCCCTCTGCGAATACCGGAAAATAAAACCGTTATCAAACTCCACCTCCTCCATCAAACGGTGGGTTTGTTGAAACTCTTCCTCCGTTTCCCCGGGATATCCCACAATCACATCTGTAGTAATTCCAATGCTAGGGCAGGCTTTACGAACCTTATCGATAATTGCTTTGTACTGTTCGACCGTATAACCACGCCCCATTTCTTTCAGAAGACGATTGGAACCAGACTGCACAGGCAAATGAAGATGCTCGCACAGTTTGCTCAACCGGCCATAGCAACCAATCAGATCCTCCTTCATTCCGCGAGGATGCGGCGAGGTAAAACGAATTCGCTCCAACCCATCCACATTCTGCAACTCCTCCAATAACTGAACAAAGGCACTTTTTCCACGCACCGATGGAATTTCTCTCCGTCCGTACATGTTTACGATCTGCCCCAAAAGGGTGACCTCCTTGATTCCCTTTTCGACTAAGCCTCGGACCTCGGACACAATTTCACCAATCGGGCGCGATCTCTCTTTCCCTCGAGTCGTTGGCACAATGCAAAAAGAGCAGTGCATATCGCACCCCTGCATTACCGAGACAAAGGCAGTCACCTGCCTGGGACTTAACGTATGGTCCCGGATGGTTTTTTCCGAACCTGCCTCCTCATCCACATCCGCAAAGAATTGTGGCCGACCCCCTAAACGAGCCTCTCGAGCTTGCCCCACAAGATCGGCAACCCGATGAAACTTTTGAGTGCCAACCACCAAGTCCAAACCCTTCATCTCCTGCTCGAGGGTTTTTCCTTTTCGCTGGGCCATACACCCGAGAAATCCCAACACCACCCCAGGGTTCTTTTTGCGCAGAGCTTTTAGGTTGCTCATCTTGCGAAGAGCCTTCCTCTCAGCCAAATCTCTGACGCTGCAGGTATTGAGCAGAATCACATCGGCTTCTTTCTCCGTTTTCGCACGTTCATAGCCACGATCGAAAAGATCCCGAGCCACCTGCTCGGTGTCTCGTTCGTTCATTTGACACCCGTATGTTTTGAGAAAGACAGAAGGCATACTCCACTATCCTGCCTTAGGACTGGGCAAAGGAAAATCCCCAAAGCTTACCGTCAAGCAATCAGTCGTTTGCTGAAATGCCCACGGAAATATCGAAATAACGTCAAAAATCCGGGGAGAACAATTACAACACCCGCTCCAACCAAAGCCACAACATCGCTTTTCCCGTCAGCAAGAACCGTAATTCCCTGCCACCCCATAACAAGGATGCCGATCCCCATTCCGACGTACGAAACCGGCATAACAACTCGATCAAATTCGCCCTTCTCTTTGAGTCGGTTGATCCGATCAATACGTCTTTTCCAATCCATGAAAATTACTATACCGACAAATGCGTCCCCCCTCGCAATCCCATTCCTTGAGATGCAACAGGAATCCTGAATAACTCGAACCGCTTACCTGCGTTTCGCCACCCAACCCATTCCTGCCAACCCTAGTTCAAAAAGTCCATACAGAGGAACAAACATCAGTCCAAGGTTGAACGGATCGGAAGTCGGCGTCACACACGCCGCCAAAACCAGAAGAGCCACAATCGCGTGTCTCCGATGCTCAGCCACAACCCGCTGCTCTAGAATTCCTAGACGTGCTAAAATGACCATCACCAGCGGAAGCTCAAAGGAGATACCGAATCCGACCAACATCTGAAGGGCAAAGTCCGTGTAGCTCGCCATCGTCCAACTCGTCTCCAAACCCAACCATTGATTGAACTCCTGGAAGAAACGCAAGGCTCTAGGCAGGACCAAAAAGTAGCAGAAAGAAGAGCCCGCCAAAAAAAGAAGTGTCCCTACCGCAAAAACGGGCAGAAGCATTCCCCGCTCCCTCTCCTCCAGTGCGGGAAGAAGATACTGGCCAATAAAAAAGAGTACAAAGGGAAGGGAAAGCAGAATCCCTGCTCCGATTCCGATTTGTAAAGTAACTGTCATCGGATCTGTCACTTGCAAAGCCAAAAGAGTATTCGAATGGGGCTGTGGCAGGTTTTCCTGAGCCACTTTCAGCGGCCAACGCAAGATCTGCATCACCTGCCCAATAAAAAATACCCCAAAAATGGAGCCCGCACCGATCGCGACCACACACTTAAGGATAACTCCGCGCAAATCCTCCACATGCTCGAGAAAAGGTTTTTCACTGTCTTTCACAAAAGTTTCCTCCACCCGTTTTCCGTGACCACATGGGGCAATGGAATGTCATGGGGTTCCGCAGGAATCTGCTCCACCTGCTGTTGCGCAAAGAAAATCCCCATCACGCAGGCAGTCCGCCCGCGCTTCGCTAAGGCTCGGTCATAGTGACCACCACCTCGACCTAATCGGGTCCCCTTTAAGTCAAAAGCCCTCCCCGGCACAAGAAAAAGCCCAACATCCTCCAATGACCTTCGAACGGATAAATCTGGTGATGGTTCCCACAGAGTGCCCGTTTCAGGGAGGTGACAGGGAGAGACCTCCCACCACGTAAGCCCTTCCCGTATATCGATTTTCGGAAGATATACTTTCTTGCCTTCCCCCCATGCCTTCTGGAGTAGACCTCGGGTTTGAGGCTCATCGGTTAGGGACAGGTAAAACCCTATCACAGATGCCTCCATCCACTCCGTTCGCCCCACAATTGTCTCCTCAATCTTTTGGGATGCTGCACGCCGCTCCTCCTCGTTCCATCTCGCCATGCGCACGCGCATCTCTTCACGAAGTGCCGCCTTTTTTGCCCCAGACATGGAACTGACAATGCCCGATTTTTTTGCTCTCGCCAACCTTACCGATAGGGTTGCCTGCCCACGAAATCCCCACCATTCTTCACTCCTTGAGCACTCGAGCCCATCCTCGCGCTCGTCGCCCTAATCATCGCTTTATCACCGATGTTCTTCTACCTGCCCTTTTTACACGCAAACGGGGTCATCGGAACGGAATCCCACCGATATTTCCAAAACTGAAGAAAGGTCAAATTTGCATCACTTGGATCGGCCACGCTTCCTTTTTAGTCCAAACCACCCAAGCGAATATTTTGATTGATCCAAATTGGGCCAACTGGCTTCTCGTTGTTCGGCGCCTTCGTCACGCAGGTCTTCTTCACCACCATCTTCCCTCCATCGACCTTGTTCTCATCACGCACGCCCACTTCGATCACCTCCATCGTCGTAGCCTTCGTAAGATTGCCTCCAACCAACCCATCGTAGTCCCCTCAGGGGTAGCGGATCTTGTCCATGGACTTGGTTTTGAGAAAGTCTACGAGATGAAGTGGTGGGAACGCCTACGTTTCCCAGGAGCAGCCATTACCTTTGTTC
Organism: Methylacidiphilales bacterium; assembly: GCA_040397425.1. GTDB lineage: Bacteria > Verrucomicrobiota > Verrucomicrobiia > Methylacidiphilales > Verrucolacustridaceae > Verrucolacustris. Next base: position 474 of record JBBAWA010000078.1, on the reverse strand, counting down.
CCGCGAAGCATTGGGGGGCTCGGAAGGTAACCGATCACCACCGCGGATATGGTGGCTACGTCCTCGACCTTGGAGGACGGTCCGTCTACCACGCTGGCGATTCAGGTTATTTTCACGGATTTCGTGAAATAGGAAAGAAGCTGCGTCCCGAAATTTCCCTGCTCCCTATCGGAGCCTATCACGGCCCAAAGTTTGGTGAAAATCATATGGACCCGGAAGAGTCTCTTCACGCCTTTCAAGACCTCCGCTCCAAGGTTCTCATTCCGATGCACTTTGGCACTTACCGCCTTAGTTACGAACCTCTGCACGAACCCCCCCAACGGCTGATGCAAGCGGCAAGCGAAGCAGGACGTTTGGCTGACGTACGATTTCTGATCGAAGGAATGCCTACCCTATTCTAATCCACCCCGCTCTGCCCACCCAACCTTTGCTGTGGGCCTCGCAAAAGCGACCAATCGCCCACGATGAGTCACA
>JBBAWA010000077.1:0-7674 GCA_040397425.1 Methylacidiphilales bacterium | reverse complement strand
TAAACCTATGAACGTCATTTTCGACATTACACTCCGTTGAAGTACTTTTTGCCGGTAAGCTGTCAAAAATAAATAACCAAGCACTGGCTTAGAAGCCTGGACCTCTATCAGCCATATCGAATTTGATCAGCAATCTTCTCCGCAAGCATAATCGTTGGAATATTTGTATTACTGCTTAAAAGCATTGGAAATACCGAGGCATCTATCACTCTTAATCCTGCAAGACCCCGAACACGACAATGGATGTCTACAACAGAATTGCCATCGGGACCCATACGGCAAGTTCCCACAGGGTGCCAGCATGTTTGACCCGTTGTCCGGGCATAATCAAGCAGCTTATCGTCCGTAACACCAGTAGGGCCTGGCCGTATTTCACTTGATATCACCTCTCCCAAAGCGGCTGTTGAAGACAACCGCTTCACGATCTTTAATCCCGACAGCAGTGCACTAACATCGGCGTCAGTCGACAGGTACATAGGCTGCACTGCAGGTGGGTCCACCGAATCCGTTGACTGAATATGAACGCTACCACGAGAAGCCGGGTAGAGCCCATAAACGCCGATCTGAAATGCAGACCCCGGATCAAGTCCCTCACGAATTGATCCGGGAATTCGATCTGTAGCACTTACCAAACTAATCTGTATTCGCAAGTCAGGAACAGACTTTGACGCATCACTATAAGCATATAACGTGGCTTTTAGTGAAGCGTCCGAAAAAAATCCTCTACGAGTAAAAATATATTTCGCAATTTCTCTTCCTAATTTTTTGGAAGAGAAAACCATCCCATTAATTGTGTCCGGCGAGGATGTGTAAAAGCAAGATCTCACCATCAAATGATCTTGCAGATTTTCACCAACTGCTTTATTACTCACCACAGGAACTATTCCATACTTGGCCAGATGTTCTGGATTCCCCACCCCTGATAACTCAAGTAGCTGAGGGCTACGTACGGCGCCCGCACATAGTAAGACCTCGCGGCGACTATTAATGTATCGCATACCGCTATCTGAATTTGCAACAACACCAATAGCCCGCTTATCCTGGAAGATCACACGCTGTACCGTAACACCTCGAATCACAACTAGATTTTTTCTAGCTCGCGCCGCTTGAAGGTAGCCCTGGGCTGTGCCACTACGACGGCCGTTTTTTGTAGACAGCTGTAAATAACTCCATCCTGCAGTCTTTGCTGCATTGTAATCTTCTAACTCCGCATAACCCAACTCAGAGCATGCCTTCAAAAACTGATCACATAGACGTGTCTTTTCTGCAAAACTGACATTAATTGGGCCTCCAGACCCTCTGAGAGAGGATTGAGCGCCAGACCAGTTTTCTAGCCGCTTAAAATAGGGTAAACAATCCTCATAGCTCCAACCAGGACACATTTCCCCCCACTTATCGTACATCTGAGGAAATCCTCGGACAAAGACTAATCCGTTGACAGCGCTTGATCCGCCCAGACACTTCCCACTAACCCATTCTCGAGAAATATTATTCGAATGGACGTCTGGAAGAGTACGCAACTTCCATACTCTCGTTGAATCGTTAAGCAGCCGACCTACACCAAGCGGAATTTCGCTCCAGAACCCACCCGAGTTTGCACCCGCTTCAATTAGAGCTATTCGAACTGTTGGGTCTTCTGAAAGCCTTGCCGCGAGTGTCGAGCCAGCCGAACCGGCACCAACAATAACGTAATCGAAGACTTCGCCCACTATCACTGTTACTCAACCAGTCGTAGATGAGTACTTGGCGTATTTTTCAGTGACTCGTACTGGAAGTTTCAGGGCATCCCGCCGATAAGGCTCGTTTAGAACCTCTGAGTCCACATGAATTTCTACTACCGTAGGTCTATCTGCTGCCATCGCAGATCTGACTACATCCTGGATATCCTCTGCACGATCAACAGTAAAAGCTAGTGCCCCCATGTTTGTTGCGATTTCCGCAAAAGAGGGATTAACTAGATCTGTGAAAAAATAGCGTTCGCCAAAAAAGTCGTACTGATTACGTCGCTCTGCACCGTATACAGAGTTGCTAAATATCACTGCACAGACATTTAATTTTTCTCTCACAGCGGTCATTACTTCCTGCAGCGACATACTCCACGCACCATCGCCAATAAGTGCGAGCACCGGCAAATCGGGCCGACCCAGTTTTACGCCGAGCGCTGTTGGGTACCCCACACCAATACCACCTAGACTACCAGCACCGAACCAGCGCCTCGGTTGGTCAAATCGATCAAAGTAAGCTCCAGCGCTGCCACTTATATTGCCCACATCTGCGACTACAGCTGTGTCGTCGGATACGGCTCGTGAAACCTCCCACATTGCTCTACGGGGATGAATTTTTGAGCCCTGAATAAAAGATATTTGATGAAGCTTCTCGCTCCAAGCCGCTTTCTCTTGTTCAATTTGTTGTCGTCGCTTTTTCCCATCTATCTTTAACTCTCGGGTACGTAGGGCGCTAATAAGCTGCCGCGTGACCGCGCGACAGTCGCCAACAAGCCCTGCATAAACCGGACGTAACGCACCAATCTCTAGCGGATTGATCGAATTATGAATAAGCTTGGCTGTTTTTGGAAAAAAATCAATTCCATACTGAGGTGTTGTTCCGAAAGCGTTGAGACGTGTTCCGAGGGCAATAATAACGTCCGCGTCGGCAACAAGCCGCATTGCCGCTTCAGATCCTTGATAACCCACTGAACCCACCGAAAGTGGACGGGAGTTAATAATCGCGTCATTGTGCTGCCATACACAGGCGACGGGCGCCGACAGTATCTCAGCTAACTCATCAATGTCTTGACCAGCGTTAGATTCAACAGAGCCGAGACCAGCAAGGACCGCTATTTTATTTGCCTCACAAATTGCTTCGACCGCGCGATCAATATCTTCTTGGTCAGCCCCTCCTAGTTTGCCAGCGGTTCGATAGGATGATGGATCAAGAGGCAACTCCTCCCAAGTTCCGTAGTAGCTATCTCGCGGGATGTCTACCTGGGCTGGCCCCCGCAACGCAATCGCGGCTCGGAATGCACCGCGAATCGCCTCTGACATGCGATCTGGCCGGTTAACCTGCATTTGCCATACAGTAATCGGATCTAGCATTCGCATCTGGTCAACTTCTTGGAAAGCCCGTGTGCTGATACCGCCGGACAAAACCGCGGGAGTGAGTGCAATCACCGGTGAATGATTTAAATAAGCACTTGCAATGCCTGTAACCAGATTTGTTACACCAGGACCGTTTTGACCAATACATACGCCTGGCTTACCTGTTGCACGCGCATAGCCTTCTGCAATCAAGGCCGCACTCTGTTCGTGCCGTACCTGAATAAACCTAATTCCAGCCTCTGGAAATAAATCTAGTGGATCCATGAAAGCTGAACCAACTATGCCGGAAATATATTCGACTTTTTCCTGGCGAAGCGCCTCCACAAAGGCTTCACTACCTGTTATTTTCATTTAAACTCCAAGAATATTAATTAAGAGACGGTAGCCAAGTCGCCAACTTTGGGAACATTAACAAAAGCCCCACGGCTAAAATCTGTAAACCCATGAACTGAACCATTCCGGCGTAAATATCCTGAATCGCCCACTTCGGTGCGACACCTTTCAGGAAGTAGGCCGACAATGCTACCGGCGGCGATAACCAAGCGGTTTGTAATGTTACTGCTACCAAAGTACTGAACCAGATCAGATCGATTCCTGCAGCTTTAACAATTGGCAAGAAAATGGGTACCACTATCAAAACAATAGGTACCCACTCGAGTGGCCAGCCGAGTAGGAATATCAGCAGCAAAATAAGAATTAACATTGCTATTGGAGGAAGCGGCAAGCCCGTAAGTGCGCTTGCGATGTACTCAGCGCTACCCAAGCGAGAAAAAACAGATCCAAACAAATTCGACGCTGCTACTAGCATCAAGATCATGCTCGAAATCTGAATTGTTGAGAATACCGAATTACGAATTTTCTGAAAGGTCATTTTCCCCGATAGAGTCGTCAGGATAAATGTCGCTACACATCCGGTCGCACCGGCGTCAGTGGGCGTTGCAACCCCCATCAAAATTACTCCAAGTGTCGCAAACAATACGACGATGACTGGTACGACTCCAACAAGAAGGTCCCAAGCTACTGCTTTCTTGGATGTGGCGCGCAGTTCCATCGGTAATGCTGGCCCCAAGGCAGGATTTATCCAACAACGGACTAAGCACCACGCAGCAAAAAGACCCGATAAGAGTAGACCGGGAAGCACTGCTGCAGCAAATAGGTCAGTAGCCGGCACCCCGACAACAGGCCCCATAACAATCAACATGACCGATGGCGGAATAAGAATACCCAACGTACCACCCGCCGTGATTGCACCGGCAGATAGCTTTACGTCATAACCACTCTTAATCATCGAAGGCGCGGCCATCACACCAAGCAACGTTACGGCCGACCCAACAATACCCGTTGCTGCAGCAAAAATGGTGGCCGTGATGATCACTGCGAGATACAAAGATCCCTTTAAGCCAGCAAGTAGTTGTTGAATCCCTTTAAACAGTCGTTCCATCAACCCAGATTGTTCTAGCAAAAATCCCATAAAAAGGAAAAATGGCACGGACGCAAGTACTGTATCTTGCATAACAGAAAGGGTTTGCAGTATTGCTAGGTCGTAGACAACTGGGCCAAGTGCAAAACCACCAATGAGTATTGCGATAGCTCCAAGAGTAAACGCGATGGGGAAACCAATAAAAATTGTTACCAGCAAAATGCCAAGCCCGACCAGCCCGAGAATCTCGTTACTCATGATCACCTCTTTTTTCGGGCCAAGAACCCGTGGAGATCGCAACAAAGCACTTCAAGATCTCCGAAACACCCTGTATTGCCAGAAGAAGGCCTGAAAGTGGCAAGACTAATTTGAACGGCCAGGTTACAGGCATCCATGGACTTGAAACAAACTTCTCGTTTGTCTGGAATGCTTTCCAGAAATACTCAAATCCTGTAAAAGATAAAATTAGGATGAACGGATAAAAAAGAACAATGTATCCGAAAAGGTCTACCACCGCTTGTCGTCTCGGAGACCATCTTCCGTAATATATGTCAGTGCGTATGTGACCTTGACGCTGCAGCGTAAAACTGGCTCCGAGCATAAAAAATGTTCCGTAGAGCATGAATGTCATGTCGTAGGCCCACATGGTGGGCTTTCCAAACCCATAACGAGCAATGACTTCAAACGCCAAACTTAGAATCATCGGGAAAATCATCCATGCGAAAAATTTTCCCGACGAAATGGCAACGGTATCGAGTTTTCTCGATACACCGGCCGCCCAGTGATCTTTTGCTATTGAGTTCATACTTTTATGGTGTAAAAAAAGGAGTCGGCCGGGTGGGCCAACTCCGATGCGCAAAAAATTCTTACTAAACCTTACTTACCGCTCTTAGAATCTTTAGAGTTTCGAGAGGCTCTCGCGTTAAGAGAATCTTGTCCAATGTTGTAGTAAAGCGCGTTAATTTTCGTCCAGTACGGTACTGATATTTGGGCAAACTTTCGCTGCGACTCGAGCACTTCTTTAAAGAAAGGGTTCTTGCCTGCTTCGCGTTCGTAGACGACTGTCGTTGCTTTTTGGAACGCGGAAAAGAATTCCTTCGGTGTATCGTGGACCGTTACACCGTGATCTTTTTTCAGTTTCTCAAGCGCTACCGCATTACGGTAAACATTGAACGTGTAGGTTTCAGCCACCGTGGCCTGAACAGCCGTTTCGACAATTGCCTTCAAATCTGCCGGTAACTTATCCCAAACAGTTTTGTTAATTAAAAGCTCACCGACGTCAGTAGACTGATGCAGACCTTGAAGGTAGTAGTGCTTAAAGACTGTGTGGAAGCCCAGGATCATATCGTCAGCTGGGCCGATCCACTCAGCCGCATCAATAATACCGCGCTGTGCTGCAGGCACAATTTCACCGCCAGGCATGGCTACCGTCGTTAAACCCATTTCCTTAAAAATTTCAGCGGTGAGACCGGGAGGAGACCGGTATTTCATAGACTTCATATCCGCTATGGATTTGATCGGTTTCTTAAACCAACCAAAAGGGTCGGGCCCCATAGGCTGAATCATGAAGCCCTTCACATTAACCTTCATCACTTCCGAGAAGAGCCGATCGTAGAGTTGATCGCCGCCGCCATGTCTGAGCCAAGCCATGTGTGAGACCTGATCTAACCCCACACCCGAACCAGCTGCCGGATTTGAGAATAGCGCCGCAGCACTGTTTTTTCCTGACCAGAAATGAGTCCACGCAAACCCTGCATCGACCACGCCTTTGTCAACGCCATCAAGGATTCCGAAGAAACCGATCACCGCGCCGTCAGGTAAGACCTCAAACTTTAAGCGACCATTTGACGATTTATCAACGCGTTCACTGAAGTTTTTCATCAACTCAAAGTAGATGCTGGCTGACGGAACCCCGGTCTGTAACTTCAGTCGAATTGGAGCAGTTTGGGCTTGGGCGTGCAGCGCCATTGAAGTCATGATGACCGCAGTGGCTCCTAAGATTACCCTCGAGAGCTTACGAAGCATTTTTGTGTCTCCTTTTTAGATGTGTATTATTGTTTTTCGAATGTTACGTTCTAAAAGTCGCTCATATATAAGTAAAAACCCTTGAATGCTGACCATCAATGAGTAGAGTCTATGTCCGAAACTGATTTTCCTGCCTCAATAAGGGCACTACAACTCATCAGGCTTGTCGCGAACAAGCCAGGAGAGCTCTCTATTTCAGATGTTGCGGCGCGACTCAACCTTGCAAAATCGACAGTGCATCGCTTGGTCGATCATCTTCTTAGCGCAGGCTTTCTTCACCGAGATGTCGACCGACGGTTTCTTTGGGTAGGACACGAATTACGTGAGTTCGCCTTAAACGTCATACGCAACGATATTTCACGCGGTATTTTTAGAGATTCGTTGACCCGGCTATCCAACGAGGTGAGTGAAACTTGCAATATCGCTGCGCTAGATGGTACTGAGATCATTTACCTTGAGCGTGTGGAGGCGCGGTGGCCCTTACGCCTGTCGCTTGATCTAGGGTCTCGAATTCCCGTACATTGCTGCGCTAGCGGAAAACTCTTCTTAGCACTACTGCCTGAGAAAGACCGTAACCGAATCTTACGGTCTTTGCGACTTGACCCAATTACTCCAAGAACAATTACGAATCAGGCTGGACTTGATGAGTCGGCTAGAGAAATACGCCGCTCAGGGTACTCGCTCGACAGAGAGGAATTTGTAACCGGTATGGTTGCGATTGCCTACCCTATTTGTAATCTTGCAGGTGACATTCGTGTCTCCCTATCGATCCACGGTCCAACCATTCGATGCCCTCGTGCAGAGGATCTTGTGCGCTGGGCTCCGCTATTAAAGGCATGTGCACAAGAAATTGAGAGCCAAATGTTTGGGCTGAATACGAGCGCTCTCTTAAAGTAGACAGCAGGAATACGAGGCCTCTCGCCCAATCCGCGCGTAGATACATACGATCATCGCCCACAATTCGCCGACGTTTTTTATTTTGGCCTACCGCTACCACTAACTCGATGTACTTTTTCTCTCTTTTATCGCTGGTCGGAATCCCACTCCCCCGACTCATGGGACACCACGCACAAGTCCCACGCCAAACCAGCCCCTGACTCGGCAGCGTCGGGTTACACGACACTGCCAGAC
>JBBAWA010000076.1:0-7807 GCA_040397425.1 Methylacidiphilales bacterium | reverse complement strand
CCCTATGGCCGAAGCCAAGCCCATCGCCCCACTGGAGTTTGAAAAGCCTCTTGCAGATCTGGAAAAACGGATCGAGGAACTTCGAAAGCTCTCGGGTAAACAAAAGCTCGGCGCCGAAGCCGAAATCACCTCCCTTCAAAGAAAATGGGCGGACGCTCGCCGAGAGGTCTACGGCAACCTGACCCCTTGGCAGCGCATTCAAATTGTTCGCCACCCTCAACGCCCTTACCTGCTCGACTACCTACGCCAGGGAGCCACAGAACTCTTCGAGCTCGGGGGCGACCGTGCGTTTGGCGAAGATCGCGCCCTGATCGGCGGTTTGGCCACCTTGGACGGGCAACGCGTTGTCTTCCTCGGCCACCAAAAAGGTCGGGATACGAAAGAAAACCTTCTCCGCAATTTCGGATGTGCCCATCCCGAAGGATATCGAAAAGCCCTTCGTCTGATGCGTTTGGCAGATCGATTCCGCCTTCCCATCATCACTTTCATCGATACTCCTGGCGCGTTTCCCGGCGTAGCCAGTGAGGAGCGACACGTCGCTGAAGCCATTGCGGTGAACATCCGTGAAATGTTTAACTTCCGCGTTCCCATCATCGCCGTTGTCATCGGGGAGGGCGGAAGCGGGGGCGCCTTGGGAATCGGCGTCGCAAATCGGGTCCTGATCCTCGAAAACGCCTACTACTCCGTGATCTCCCCTGAGGGATGCGCCAGCATTCTCTGGAAAGATCGGGCCTTCGCTCCCCAAGCTGCGGAAGCGCTTCGCATCTCTTCAAAAGACCTGCTCCAGCTTGGCCTGGTGGATGAAGTGATCCCAGAACCGACTGGCGGAGCGCACAGGGATTGGAAAACCACGATCTCAAACACGATGGAAAGAATTCGCCACCATCTTTCAGAGTTGATTCAACTTCCCCAAGCCCGTCTCATTGAAACCCGTCACGCTCGCTTTCGTGCCATAGGCACAATCCAAGAACCTTAGTCTCCTACCCTTCCTCCCCGATTTTTCCTAACTCGTCCCGAATCCGAGCCGCCTCCTCAAACTGCTCCTTCCCAACCGCCGTGCTAAGATCCTCTTGAAGACGCTTCTTGCTCGGCTTTCGTAAGCTCTTGGGCACTTTGCCTGCATGCCGCGTCCCTTTTTGACAATCATTCAAAACATCCTGTAACAGGGACGAAAATATCCCGTAGCAATCCCCGCAACCTAATCGCCCTGTTTTTCGAACATCCTCTGAAGTGAAGCCACAACTCGGACACTTGTTGGAAACCGCGGGGGTGGGTGTAGGAATGAGAAGCGATTTGGCTGAAATCTCCTTGATCTCATTCTCCACCGCCGCTGCAGGATCCTCTTTTCCCTTGCTGGATGCTAACTTTGAAACAGCACCCCATATGTCGAAATCCACCAGATCCTTTTGTGCCAACTGGGGAATACACTTTTCACACACGTGCACGTCGATCGACTTCGCGTTCACCAGCTTGCTCAAATGGCATGTCGCTTGGTTGCCCGGACAGAAGGTGCACTCCATAACTAGAAATTAACCATGCCCAACCCGCTAGGCAAATCTCCCGCCCAAGGTCTTCAGTGGCTTTCTGAAAAAGTCTGGGAACAGATTCTTGCCTCAGACACGACAGCTTTTCTTGCCGCCTATGGCTCAGGTATCCGTGCAGAACGATGGGGCAACGCCCTTCGCTGGATCAGCTCTGCACCCCTCGTCACGCATCCCCCCTCACCACCCCCTTCTCTCTCATGGCAACCAACTACAATCCTCTTTCAGGAGGAGTTGAATCCCACTGCCACATTTTTACTTGGCGAAACCTTTCAACAGGAGGTCACCGAACTGGGCTTAATCTATGCGATCGACCTCTCCCCAAACATCGCCCCTGGCCTTTTCCCGGATCAGCGGAAAAACCGTCTTCACCTGAAATCCCTTCGCCCCGCCCGCCTCCTAAACCTCTTTGCTCACACCTGTGCTTTCGGTGTCCTCGCCGCTTCCGTCGGAGCCGAAACTCTGAATATCGACTCCTCCTCCCGCTCCCTCGCTCGCGGAAAAGCAAACTACCAACTCAACCACCTCGGCGGATCTACCCACCGCTTCTGGACAGAAGATGTTCGCCGTGTCCTTCCCCGATTAGCCCGTCGGGGCGAGACCTTTGATGCCATCATCCTCGATCCCCCCACCTTTGCTCACGGGGGACGAGGCCGCGCGTTTCGAATCCATCGTGAACTCGAACCTCTTCTTCTTGCCTGCTTACCTCTCCTTACCCCACGCGGCTCCCTCCTTCTCTCCATCAATCAAGCCGAAACCACCCCAACAAACCTTCACTCTATGGTTCGAGAGATTCTCCAACGCGAAGCTTTTCCCGCACAGATCCTACCCGGCCATCGACCTGAAGATATTCCCCCCGAGCGAATGCCCTCCACCCTTTGGATCGTTCGGCAGGATTGACACCTCGCCTCGACGATCGAATTGTACCTCCTGTGCACGGACTCCTCTCCTTGGCCTCAGTCGCGCTAAACCTGTTTCGCGAGTTCGTCACTGGACATCCGGATGCCGCACGCTTCTGGCTCGAAATCGGTGCAGGCTCCCTTTCTCTTCTCGTCGTACTTGGGCTCCTCCTCCGATTTTTTGGATCGGAAAATGCCCGCCCTGGACTTCTGACAGTAGGAGCCACTCTAGGCCTCCTGATCCTTGCCGCAGGCCCAGCCGCCGTAGAACTCTATCTTATCCCTTCTCTTCCTGCCTCAACCTTGGCCCATATTGACACCTTCTCCAATTGGGTAGGACAACGCATCCATCAACCCCCTTGGCCAGCCCGAACCGCTCTCCTTTCCCTCGGCCTCGTTCTTAGCCTGATGTTTGTTGTGATTCCCCTGACCAAGTGGACATTTCGTGTTCCCCACTTTCTCTCTCTTCTCGCTTGGCTCGTTGCATTAACGACTGCAGGCACCATCTCCTCCCTCATCCGCGTGAAGCTCCCTCCCGTGCCTAATGCGCACGTTGAAAAAAGTAGCCTTCCCTCTCCCTAATCGCCCAGAGCTTCTTCCAACTGTCGCCGTGCTTCTTCAAACGTATTGGGGTCAGGGGATGGAGGAGGAAGTATATTTGGCCCAATCACCAGACGACAGACCGAACCAGGCAAAGGAATTTGAAATCGATCCCATGAGGGCAGTTCCAACTTCCAACTGTAGTGAACGGTTGCGGGAATAATCGAAACTCCGCTGGCCGCCGCCACGGCTAACACCCCATCCTGCACTTTACCACGCGGCCCCCTCGGGCCATCTGGCGTAATAACAATATCTCGTGCATTTTTTTGCCCTAACTCTCGCACCATCTCCAACATCGCCCCCACCCCACCTTTCGAAGTGGATCCTCGTGCCGTCTCGAGCCCAAATCGCCGCGCGACTTGAGAAATAAATTCGCCATCGCGACTCCGACTGACCAGGACCAAACACTTCCTTCGTGCACAGAAACGCTCGTAAATATACGTCATGAGGAGAATCCGATTGTGCCAAAACACAAAGATTCGAGGGTCTCTCTCCTCTTGTTGAAGAATTCGATCCGGATCCTCCACGCGAAAACGAATCGTCCAGGCTAAAGCACGGATGAGTCCCGCAACTAGAGGGGGACTTTTCTCAGCGAGAAATTTCTTCATGCGAAGGGCCTCCGGTTCCACCAGCGGGTGATCGAGCGCCACGGGCTTTCCAAAACAAGCTCCCTCAAAAGCTCCTCTGTGGTGCTCGCCCTTTCCTCCTGAATTCTTCGTAACGCCACCATCGCTGGGATCAGAATGAGGGTGATCGTCACGTAGAGAATCACAAATTGGTTCACTTGGAAAACTGTCCCAAATTTCACTGTCTGCAGGGCATCCGTCAATAATCCCCAGCCCAGTGGAGCTAACCCCGCCACCAAACTCGCAGCCACGCTGAAAAGGGCAAAGAAATGACTGCGCCCCATCGCAGGTACCGTCGCCATCAAAAGTCTCATATGGGCGCTACTGTAAAGTGCCAGTCCGATCCCCGCCGTAGTCTGTTGAAATAAGATCGGTCCCCACTGAAAAGGCACAAGATGAGCCGCCACCGCCCCCCATCCCAACCAGTGAATTCCAAAGATAAAAGCCGCCAGACCAAGCACCGGACGGCTTCCGACCCGATCTAACATTTTTCCCGTCGCTAACGACGTGAGCACAAAAACCGATCCCCAGATCAGATGCAGAATCATAAACTTCGAGTCGGAACATCCCAACTGATCCCGCGCAAAGGGGATAAAGATCAGCCCTCCCCCGGAAAGAGCCAACATCATGATGGCATGAAAAATAATCAGCCTAAGAAAAGGCTGGTGTTGCAGCATTGCTTTCCAAGGAACCTCCTCTCCCCCCTCCCGTGCCACAGGCGAAATTGGTGCGTCAGGAATCTTTTTTAGGTAGAGCAAAGACAGCCCCGCCAAAACAAGACTCACGGCAAAGAGAGCGCCAAACGCAGCGGGTGAGTCCACCGCCTGCAGATAGACCGCGCTGAGCGCGACCGTGAGAAGTAGCGCTGTTTGCGAGGCCGCTTGATCCATGCTTAGAAAACGACCTCGGACCGATTCGGGTACAATGGCGCTGATCCAAGGCAGATACCCGCTCAACGAGATTCCCCTAGCAATATTAAAAAGAAAAAGAAGGAACAGAACGAGAATTTGCCGGGTTGCCTCATCGATACGCAAAGGAAGACTCACGACCAAGGCCACCCCTGCAATCATCAGGCTTCGACTCGTCCAGCCGCGAAGAACGAACTTTCGATATCCAATTCGCTCCACAAACCTTGCGGCAGGAATTTGAAAGATATTCATCAAAGCTCCCAAAGCCGCAACTACCCCCAACACTGTTGCCGACGCCCCCAATTTTTTAAAGTAGAGCATCATGGGTAGCCCCATGATCAGGTAAAAGGAGCTGGTGTTGAAAACCTGAAAAAGGAACGCGTTGAGCAGCGGCCCTCGGGCCAGCCCAAATCCGCTCTCCTTCACGCCGAGGTCTCTCGAGGGCGAAGCAACGGAAATAAGATTACCTCACGGATCGAATCCGAGCCCGACAGAAGCATGGCCAATCGATCTACCCCTAAACCCATCCCCCCAGCGGGCGGCATTCCGCTTTGCAACGCTTCCAGAAAATCCTCATCTACTTTTTGAGTATGCTCTCCGACCTGCTTGCGAAAACGCTCCGCCTGAAGAAGCGGATCATTCAACTCCGAATACCCGGGAGAAACCTCCTGTCGCCCTAGAAGAAGTTCAAAAACATCCACCACCGTCGGATCCTCAGGATTTAATTTTGCCAACGGCACTAACTCCGCAGGCAAATGAGTAATAAAGATCGGGTTAACGGCTTGGCCCTCTACTTTTTTCTCAAACACTTTTTGTGTGATCTCCGCGGGAGCCAAATTGGGCTCCAATTCCAACCCTAAGCCTCTTGCTTTTCTCTCCATCTCTTCTTTCGAAAGCTGAAACCAATCCGCTCCCGCAACCTCAACGATAGCATCCCGATACCGCTTTCTCGGCCAAGGACGAGTGAAATCAATGACCGACCCATCGCTTTGTTGAACTTGAAGCCCGCCCGTCAACTCCTGAGCCGCTCCTGAAATCATCTCCTCCACAAGGCCGGCCATACCCTCGAAATCGGAGTAGGCCCAGTACGCCTCCAGCATGGTGAATTCGGGATTATGTTTTCGTGAAATTCCTTCGTTGCGGAAATTTCGGTTAATCTCAAAAACCTTCTCCATTCCTCCGACCAAAAGCCGTTTGAGATAGAGTTCGGGGGCAATTCTCAAAAAAAGATCCATACCCATCGCGTGGTGTCTTGTTTGAAAAGGTTCTGCCGCCGCACCTCCCGCCACCGTTTGCATCATGGGCGTCTCCACTTCTGTAAATTCCCGTGCGTGCAGAAAGTCTCTCAAGTACCGGACCAAGCGAATCCGCAAATCCAAAGCCTTGCGGGATCCCTCATTTGAAATTAGATCCAGATGCCTCTGACGGTGCCGTGTCTCCACATCCACCAATCCGTGCCACTTGTCAGGCAACGGGACCAGAGACTTACAAAGGAGCGTCAAGCCCTCGACCCGAACAGAGGGCTCCCCCGCCTTTGTCGTAAAGAGTGTTCCTTCAACTCCTACAATATCCCCCAAATCGAGCAACTGAAACACTGCCAACTCCTTCTCGGCTAATGCAGGCTTCTGAACATAAATCTGCAAACGCCCCGCTCGATCCTGCAGATGCAAAAACTGGCTTTTCCCCATATCCCGATGCGAAACGATCCGCCCCGCCAGTCTCACTCGCCGCCCCTCCTCCCATCGGCCCCGGATCTCCCCTGTCGACTCCGTTCCCGAAAAGGCCGCCCCAAAGGGATCCACCCCAAGTTGACGGACCTGCTCTAACTTTTGTCGGCGCGCGGCTAACAGGGGGGCCAAATCTTCACTCATGGACTCTTATCTCTACCCCAATCCGCCTATTGTTGAAAGAGTTAGCCTTGCCCCTTCCAAACCAATCTCAAACTCAAAGTCTTTAGCCGACCAGCTCGGGATACACCCGCTGCGCCATTTCCACGAGAACCTTACGGCTTTGATCTCCAGAATCCATTTTTAGCAGTTTCTTTGCCAAGGCCTGGCACTCCCCATAGTGCAAACTTTGCACCGCTTTTTTAACCCGTGGAATTGCCACCGAACCCATGCTCATCTCATCCACCCCCAAGCCCAATAAAATCGGCGTCATAACAACATCCCCCGCCATCTCCCCGCACACCCCCACCCAGATTCCATTCGCATGCGCTGCATCCACAACCCTCTCAATCAAAGTTAGCACCGCAGGATGGGTCGGCTGATAAAGCGATGCCACTCGCTCATTCGTGCGATCCGCAGCCAAGGTGTACTGAGTCAAATCATTCGTCCCGATGCTGAAAAACTGAACCAGGGGAGCCAACCGATCGACAATCAAAGCCGCTGACGGCACCTCAATCATCGCTCCCGCTTCCACCTCTGCCGCCGCGGGAATATCCGCCGCTTTCAGTTCATCCCGCGCCTCCCCCAACAATCCAAGCGCCGCCACCAACTCCTCACGCGTCGCGATCATCGGAAACATCACTCTCACCTTTCCACCGGGATTGGATCGGCAGATTGCACGAAGCTGAGTCTTGAATAAATCAGGCTTCTCCAAACAGTAGCGAATCGCCCGCCACCCCAAAAATGGATTCACCTCAGGATCAAACCCCTGATGCGAGGGCAACTTATCTCCGCCCAAATCCAGAGTTCGAATAATAGCCAAGTGAGGTCGCGACGCCTGAACCACCTGCTGATAAATATTTGTCTGCTCCTCCTCACCTGGAAACTGGACACGATTTAGGAAAAGGAACTCAGTACGATATAACCCAATGCCCTCCGCCCCACTCTCCGCAATCAGAGGCAAATCCTCGGGAAGCTCCACATTGGCTGAGAGGACCAATCGCCTACCATCCTGCGTAGTCGCGGGCGTATCCCGCAGAACTTCCAGGCTCTGCTCGACCGCCAAACGCCGTTTCTCAATCTGCCCATACTCATATCGCGTTTGCTCCGTTGGGTTGACGATGAGCAGCCCTGCATATCCATCCAAAATAACAGGCGAGCCAGACTCACACTTTGCCAAAACACTATGCAAGCCCACCACCGCCGGGATGTTTAGCGAGCGAGCCATAATCGCCGTGTGAGACGTCGTACTCCCCACCTCCGTCGTAAAGCCAAGAACGAGCTGGCGATTCAGAAGAGCCGTGTCAGACGGTGTCAAATCATGCGCCAAAATCACACTCGGAGAAT
>JBBAWA010000075.1:4831-7901 GCA_040397425.1 Methylacidiphilales bacterium | reverse complement strand
TTTTTTTCCGCGGGGTATTGGGGTTGGCGTGGTGGAGAGCTGTGGGAGAACGGGGAGTGGGGGGTACGATTTTTGTGGGGGCGGTGATTTTTGCAGCGGCGCATTTTATTCGGCCCGGGCCTGGATTGGGTGGGGAGATGGGATGGGCGGAGGGTTTTTTGGCGTGGGGGAGGTTGGAGTTGTGGTCGGGAAGTTCGCATCTTTGGAAGTTGGCAGGGCTTGTTTTGATAGGTTTGATTTTGGCCCGAGTGGTTTGGAATGAGAAAACGTTAGCGGGGGCGATCGGTTTGCATGCGGGTTGGGTGGCGGGTTTGCGCTGGGCGGAGAGTGCGTGGCCTACGGTGCCTGCGGCGGTGGCGGGATGGTGGGGGCCGTCGCTGGAAGAGGGGCCGCTGCCTTTTCTGCTGCTTCTCGTTGTAGCGTTTTGGCTTTGGGGGCGGCCCATTCGTGCGCGTTTGGCTTGAAGCTTTTCGAGGTTTGATATTTCCCGTAGGGCGACCCCCACGGCCATGGGTGGAATTAAAGGAGCCGTTTTGCTCGAGGTGTGCCGAGCCTTACGCTCGGCATGCACCGGGAGAGTTTCTTTGCAGCAATTGTGCGGGGCGACGGTGGGCTTTGGCTCGGGTGCGGGCGGCGTATCGTGCGGTGGGTACAGTTCGGGAGGTGGTGCTTCGATTTAAATATCAGCGGGAGTATTTCCTTCGACCGTGGTTGGGCCGATGGATGAGGGATGGATTCCGGCGCTACTATGCGGAAGAGAGGTGGGATGCTTTGATTCCTGTGCCGATTCATGCCGAGCGCCGTCGAGAGCGGGGGTTTAACCAGAGCTCGGAAATTGCGGCATGGTTAGGGTCGAAGGTTGGGGTGAAGGTGGAGGAGGGGTTGGTTCGGGTTAAGGCCACCCCTCCGCAGGCACGATTGCGTAGGGCGGAGCGGTTGCGGAATTTGAGGGGGGCGTTGGCTCTTGCTCCTGGGTTTGACCCCCAGGGACGGCGATTGCTACTCTGTGATGACGTGTTCACGACAGGAGCTACTGCGGACGCATGTGCGCGGGTCCTGAAGCAAGCAGGAGCCGAGGAGGTTGCGGCTCTGGCCGTGGCTCGAGGATAAAACACAATTTATGGCGGTATTTGAGCGCAGGAAATATGAACCTAGGAAAGAGGCAAAACCTCGCCCTCGGGGTGTGCCCAGCGGATTGTGGACGAAGTGTCCGAGTTGTGGGGAGGTGGTATACAATCAGGTCCTTAAAAAAAATCATCAAGTTTGCCCCAAGTGCGAGCATCACTTTCCCTTTGGAGCCAGGGAGCGTCTGATTTCTGTCTGTGATGGTGGAAAATTTCACGAACACGATGCAAAAATGGAGGCGGTGGACATTTTGCAGTTCAAGGGGGTGGCAAGCTATGCGAGCAAACTGAAGGCGAACCGAAAGAAAACCGGAATGCCTGATGCCATGATTAGTGGAGTAGGAAAAATCGGAGGGCGGGAGGTTTCATTGGGAGCGATGGAGTTTGCTTTCTTGGGCGGAAGCATGGGGGTGGTGGTGGGGGAGAAGGTAACGAGAACGATTGAGAGGGGCTTGGAAAAGAAAATGCCCGTGATCATTTTTTCTGCCTCGGGGGGTGCGAGGATGTATGAGGGAATGTTCAGTCTGATGCAGATGGCGAAGACGAGCGGGGCTTTGGCAAAGTTGGGGGCGGCGGGTTTGCCGTTTATTTCTGTTCTCACCAACCCCACGATGGCAGGAGTGATGGCGAGTTTTGCCTCTTTGGGAGACATTATTGTGGCGGAGCCGAAGGCGATGATTGGATTCGCCGGAGCACGTGTGATTCGGGAGACGACCCAGCAGGAGCTTCCGAAGGAGTTCCAAACATCGGAATTTCTGCACGAACGCGGGTTGATCGACATGATTATTTCACGCCCCGAGATGAAGGGGGCCTTGGCGCGTCTCCTCCACTACCTCTGAAGCAGTCTGACTCCGTAGCTCGACTGGAGCGGGTGTGTGCCGCAGGCATTCAACCAGGCTTAGGTCGTACAAAAAAGTTGCTTACCCAAGTCGGGCATCCGGAAAAGGGGCTCAATTTTATTCATTTGGCTGGAACCAATGGCAAGGGATCCACGGCGGCGGCGATCGACTCGATTCTACGGGCCGCGGGATTTTTCTCGGGGCTGTACACATCTCCGCACCTAGTCGATTTTCGCGAGCGGTTTCGGTGTGGAGGGAGAAAAGTAGAGAAAAGAGTGCTCCACAAGCACCTTGAGTCGTTGATTCGAAAGATTCGGCGATGGCCAGAGGCAGATAGGCCGACTTTCTTTGAGGCGACAACGGTTTTGGCTTTGCTGATTTTTCGCGATGCGAAGGTGGATTTTGTAGTTTGGGAAACGGGTCTGGGAGGACGTCTTGACGCGACCAATGTGATCGTGCCTGAGTGCTGTGTTTTAACGTCGTTGGGTCGGGACCATGAATCGGTATTGGGAGTTGGTTGGAAAAAGATCGGAATGGAGAAAGCGGGAATTTTAAAGAGGGGGGTGCCTGTATTTTCCGCTCCTTGGCCGAAAGCGGCGAAAAAGATCTTGGCATCTCGAGCGAGGAGGTTGAGGTGTCCATGGAGGGTGGTGAAGCCACTGGTTCAGGGAAAGGATCGACTACCCATGGAGGGAGGTCACCAAAGGCAAAATATGGCGCTTGCGATTGCCGTTGGAAGGTATTTGGGGTTTCCGGATTCGATTTTAGCAAGGGGATTGGAGCGAACTGTTTGGCCAGGAAGATTTATGCGGCTGAAGGGACGAAATCGGCGGGTGTTGGATGGAGCGCACAATTTGGAAGGAGTACGCGCGGCCCTTCAAACTTGGCAGGAGCTGTTCCCTGAGATGCCGGGTCGGGTAATATTTGGGTGTTTGGAAGATAAGCCAGCCAATGGAATCTTGTCGCAACTTAGAAAGACAGGAGCGGAACTGTGGGGGGTAGAGTTGCAGAGCAAGCGAGGGTCGAGTCCGTTAGAGTGGAAAGTCCATCCAGATCGTTTATGGCGTAGTGTTGCGGAGGCAGTGCTGGAGGATGAGCGAAATCCAA
>JBBAWA010000075.1:2625-4731 GCA_040397425.1 Methylacidiphilales bacterium | reverse complement strand
GATCGTTTATGGCGTAGTGTTGCGGAGGCAGTGCTGGAGGATGAGCGAAATCCAACCCGAGGAGGAACGCTTTTGTTGGGATCTTTGGTGCTTGTGGGTGAGGTGCTACGGGAGGTGGGAGAGGATTTGGAGTGATTCGCGTGCTGTTTTTTGATGCGGGAGGAACACTGCTTCACCCTGCGGAGCCTGTCGGAAAAACCTATACGCGGATTGCGGCCTCCCATGGATGGACAGGCGATGAGGAGAAGTTTGAAAAAGGATTTCGGATGGCTTGGAAAAAAAGAAGAGAAGAGGGGGCGGGTGCCGATGGAACTTTAGGAAAGGAGGGATGGAAACGAATTGTTTATGAAAGTGCGCAGATTGCGCAAATGCCCGTGGATTTTTCTTTTTCCGAGTACTTTGAGGAGGTGTATGAGGCTTTTGCCCGACCACAAGCGTGGCGGGATTTTCCTGAGGCGGGCGAAGTGATTGAAGCGGTTCGGAGGAAGGGAGTCCGAGTTGGGCTGTTGTCCAACTGGGATCCGCGTTTGCGCACTGTTTTGTCAGGGTTTTCTTGGGCCAAGGATCTGAATCCTATTTTAATTTCAGAGGAGTGGGGTGTGGAGAAGCCTGGTACAGGATTTTTCCGAAAGGCGGAGGAGGTGGTGGGGATTCATTCGCATGAGTGTGCCTTGATCGGGGACGACCCGAAAAGTGATCGAGCGGGTGCGGAGGCGGCGGGGTGGCTCTGTTCTTTGGTCGAGAGGCCCAAGAGGGGTCTTTGGGAGGCATTAGAGGATCTGAGACTTTGATTTTTGGGTTCTTATAGGGGTGGAGGGATTTTGACAGAAGGGGAAGAAGAGCGCATTTTCTACTAAGCAAACATTTGCCCTGCATTGCCCCCAACCATGAGCACACAAATTAAGTCTATGATTCAATCCTCGATTGGAAGGAAATGGATTGTGGCTATCACGGGGATTTTGATGATCGGTTTTATCTTCGTTCACATGACGGGAAATCTGCAAATGTTTGCGGGCACGCCGGATAAAATCAATTTGTACGCTCACCTTTTGCACTCCTATCCGCTGGTGCTTTGGGGTTTTCGTTTGGGCTTACTTGCGGTGACCGCCCTCCACATCTGGGGAACACTTTCCTTGGCGCGGGAAAATCGAAGAGCGAAGCCTGTCGACTATGCGGTCGCGGGAAGAAAATCGCGACTGAAGGTGACATGGACGAGCGTGACGATGGTGATTAGCGGGACAGTAAATCTAGGTTTTGTGGTGTTCCATCTCCTGCATTTTACCGCCCAAGTGGTGGAC
This sequence comes from Methylacidiphilales bacterium, assembly GCA_040397425.1. GTDB lineage: Bacteria > Verrucomicrobiota > Verrucomicrobiia > Methylacidiphilales > Verrucolacustridaceae > Verrucolacustris. The sequence goes on along the minus strand of JBBAWA010000075.1, from coordinate 3,433 downwards.
AAATCGTATGCGAGTATGGAAACGGCCGTGGGTGGCGTGGCGATGCACGATGTGTATCGGATGGTGATCAAAGGTTTTTCAAATCCTTGGATCAGCGGGTTCTATCTGATTGCGATGGCCCTGCTTTTTTCCCATTTGAAGCATGGAGCAGCGAGTGTTTTTCAGACATTTGGGTTACGAGACAGGCAGTTGGTTCAAGTCATTCAGGCGGGGGCATGGATTTTGGCCTTGGCACTTTTTGTAGGGTTTAGCTCTATTCCTGTCGGGGTGATGCTGGGTTGGATACGGCCATGAAGCTGGATCCGAGAATTCCTGAGGGTCCGTTGGTGGACAAGTGGACAAGGTTTAAGGCGAATGCGCGTTTGGTGAATCCCTCCAACAAGCGGAAGTACGAAGTGATTGTGGTTGGGACGGGTCTGGCTGGGGCCTCTGCTGCTGCAAGTTTGGCGGAGCTGGGGTATCGGGTAAAATCCTTCTGTTTCCAAGACAGTCCGCGTAGGGCGCACTCGATTGCGGCCCAAGGTGGAATTAATGCGGCCAAGAATTACCAAAATGACGGTGATTCGGTGCACAGGTTGTTTCACGACACGATCAAGGGAGGAGATTTTCGTTCTCGGGAGGCGAATGTACATCGGTTGGCTGAGGTAAGCGTTAACATCATCGACCAGTGTGTGGCCCAAGGGGTACCTTTTGCGCGGGAGTATGGGGGAATGTTGGCGAACCGGTCGTTCGGCGGGGCGCAGGTGTCGCGAACCTTCTATGCGCGGGGAGCGACGGGGCAGCAGCTCCTTTTGGGGGCTTACTCGGC
>JBBAWA010000075.1:0-2525 GCA_040397425.1 Methylacidiphilales bacterium | reverse complement strand
GGGGCTCTTTTTTCGAATCCCTGTTTTACGCAGATTCATCCGACCTGCATTCCTGTGTCTGGAGATTATCAGTCGAAATTGACCCTGATGTCGGAGTCGCTCAGGAACGATGGGCGTTGCTGGGTGCCTAAAGTGTCGGGCGATAAGCGATCGGCGTCTCAGATTCCCGAAGGGGAGAGGGACTACTTTTTGGAGAGGTTGTATCCGAGCTATGGAAATTTGGCGCCACGGGATATTGCGTCCCGAGCAGCAAAACGGGTGTGCGACGAAGGTCGGGGAGTGGGGCCTTCAGGATTGGGGGTGTATCTCGATTTCGCAGAAGCGATTGAGCGATTGGGGGAGAGCACGGTGCGTGAACGGTATGCGAATCTTTTCTCGATGTATCACGAGATAACGGGGGAGAGTGCGTATGAGTCCCCGATGAGAATTTTTCCAGCTGTGCACTACACGATGGGTGGGTTGTGGGTGGATTATCATTTGATGAGCAACATTCCAGGGTTGTTTGTGTTGGGTGAGGCGAATTTTTCCGATCACGGGGCTAACCGGTTAGGAGCAAGTGCGTTGATGCAGGGTCTGGCGGATGGGTATTTTGTTTTGCCCTACACGATTGGGGATTATCTCTCCCAAAAGAAGCCGGGGGGTGCGAAGAGTGGTCGACAAGCTGAGGCTTTCTGGGAAGCAACGGAGTCGGTTCAAGCTCGGACGAAAAAGCTGCTTAGCGTGAAGGGAAGCAAGCCTGTGAGTGATTTCCATCGAAGGCTTGGAAAAATTCTTTGGGATCAGTGTGGAATGAGCCGGACCAAACAGGGATTGCAGAAGGGAATTGATGCGGTGCGTGAGTTAAGGAAGGAGTTCTGGGAAAATGTAAATGTTCCTGGATCGGGAGAGGATTTGAATCAGTCGCTTGAGAAAGCGGGGCGGGTATCGGATTTTCTAGAGTTGGGCGAGTTGATGTGTAGGGACGCGTTGGAGCGTGACGAGTCGTGTGGTTGTCATTTTCGAGAGGAGCATCAGACTTCGGATGGAGAGTGTGAACGTAAGGACAAGGAGTTTTCGCATGTTTCAGCGTGGGAGTATCAGGGTGAGGGCAAGGCGGAGGTGAGGCATGCCGAGCCTTTGTCCTTTGAGGAAGTGCAGTTGGCTACGAGGAGTTACAAATGAAGCTCAATCTTAGAATTTGGAGGCAAAAGTCCAAAGAGAGTGAAGGTCAGTTTGAGACGTATGAGGCGGATGGTTTGACGCCGAACATGTCATTTTTAGAGATGTTGGATGTGGTGAATGACCGGTTGACGAAAGAGGGTAAGGAACCGATTGCATTTGAGCACGATTGTCGTGAGGGAATTTGTGGTTCGTGTGCCATGGCGATCAATGGAGAACCGCATGGACCGAATCAGGGCGCGACCACATGCCAGGTTTATTTGCGGTCGTTTCAGGATGGGGAGACCTTGACGGTCGAGCCGTGGCGGGCACGGGCGTTTCCTGTGATCAAAGACTTGGTGACAGATCGGTCGGGATTCGATTCGATTATTCAGGCGGGGGGATTTGTTTCGGTGAACACGGGGCAGGCTCCGGATGCGAACGCGATTCCGATCGGCAAGGAAGTGGCCGAGCAGGCTTTCGATGCGGCTCACTGTATTGGTTGCGGGGCTTGTGTAGCGGCGTGCCGGAATGGGTCGGCGATGTTGTTTGTGGCGGCGAAGGTTTCGCATTTGGGTCTGTTGCCACAAGGGCAACCCGAGCGGGCGGAGCGGGTGCGTAAGATGGTTGCGGCGATGGATGCGGCCGGTTTTGGAAACTGTTCGAATCAGTATGCGTGTGAGGCGGTTTGTCCTAAAGAGATCTCGGCGGACTGGATTGGGCGAATGAATCGGGATTATGCGGTTTCGGCGGCTAAAAAGCTCTAAAGAGCAGGCTTATCTAGGCAGAAGATTGAATTCGGGGGGAAGGGACAGGCCGATTTGTTGTTCCAAAGATTCTTGCTGCGCTTTCCAGGAGGAAAGCTGGGGGTTGGAAGTATTGTCTTCGGGGGTTGGTAGGCGAGAGTTGGAAGGATGGTCCATTTGCCCAAGCAGGGAGCCATCGGGGTTCCAGCCCTTCCACTGGGTTTTTCCGGTGGCTGCGTCGAAGCGGGCGGTGGAGAGCGGTTTGCCATCGGGATACTGGAGAAGGAGAAAGCTGACTTTTCCTTCCTTGCCTGAAATAGGTCCAAACTGGCCCAAATCTTTCCCGTCTGGATACAGCAAACGACCGCCTGTCAGGAGATCTCCCTGGTAGTCGCATTTGGCAAACGGTTGGCCTGTGGGGTAGTGAAGAGTGATCGGGCCTTGAAGTTTTCCGTCAAGAAACTCTCCCGATGTCGCGAGGGTTCCATCGGGATTGAAACTTTCATATCGGCCATTTTTCTTTCCAGCAAGGTAGGGAGTGACGGTGCGGGGTTTGCCGTCCGAGAAGAATTCGCGAACTTGTCCGTCCAGATGATCGCTTTGCCAGTTCTCCTCAGTCAGAAGCGTGCCCCTCTCATCCCA
>JBBAWA010000074.1:0-7928 GCA_040397425.1 Methylacidiphilales bacterium | reverse complement strand
ACTGTGGCACGAATGGTCACCGAACCCGTGCCCGAATTGATGGCCAACTGGTTGCCGTTCAATCTGACTTTGTTTATATCCCCACCAACGAGGGAGTAGAACACAGGAGCGGAAGGAGTTGCCGTCGCGTTGAGTGTGACCGTGGTGCCGAAGGTCGCGAACTGTGCGGTTACGAAGCTGAGACTCGGGGCAGAGACATCGACCAGCTGCAGGTATTGCGCCTGATAGCTTTCGGTCACCGCAGCGGCATTGGGCAGCCCGACATAAAGACCATTGTCGATGAGATCAGCGCCACTTTTGCTTGTTGCCCATACATAAGAGTTCGGATTGTCGGCGAGCAGATCCTTAACATTATAATTCCGGCCCCGGTCGATGCCGAAGTAGTTCAAGTCCGTACCCGGAACCTTGGCGTTGAGGTCGAAGGTGGCTGAGGCGGAGGTAGTGACTCGAGGGTTATTGTTCACGAAGGCAAACACCACGCTGTTCCCGTTGCCGCCACCGGTCTGGCCGAGGTTCTGCACCTTGCCGACCGCGAAGATCCCATCGTCGTATCCACCCCCGACCTGTTTTTTAGAGAGGAAGTAGACGTTCTGGCTTTGCAGAGCGGGCGCAGCCAGGCGCGCTTTGTTGACTCGGCCGTAGAAAGTCTGGAGTTTTAGCTCATCGGCTGTCCGGTTGTTCCAGATTGAGGCCATGTTGTTGTAGACTTTGAAGTTGGGAATGTTCTTCCCAAAATTCGCCTCATATTTCGCGAAGTTGTTAGCGGAGTTAATTGAGCCGAAATTCGCGACGCTGGCTGCGTAGGCGGAAGCGCTATTCTGGGCACCCGCTTCCTGCCCATACATCAGCATCGGGATGCCGTCCAAAGCACCGACCTGGGCATAGCCGTAGGCAATGGCCCAAACATCGTTATGGGGGAAAACCTCGTCGTGGCTGGTAAGATTGTTCAGGAGTGTAACGTTGTCGAACGCGTTGCGGCGGTCGTCGTAGGCCTTCCATGTATCGTAGGTCTTAGGATTTTTAATTTCGCCCTCACCACCATTGGCCGGATATCCGTAGAAGGTGTCGCGCCAGTAGAAGACGATGTTTTCGTTGAGCACGTCGAAATGCCGGGCCGAACGGTAACCGACACCGTGGCGCTTGCTGCCGGCGACCTCACGGGCACCGTCCAGTGACTCGGCCATGAAGATAAAGTCCCACTTGCGGGCCCGGGTCTTGTTGATGGCGTATTCCCAGAACTGGGAGGGAAGGCCTTGGGCAAAGTCGCATCGCAGTCCGTCGATGCCGATATGGGACTGATTTTTTGGGGTCGAGGCGGTATGACCCGATTTTTCGAGCCAGTAGATCGGATAGTAGGCGAAGTAGTTCCAGACTTGGCGCGTGGTGTCCGTATGTCCGGCGAAATCGTCGCGCTCGAGCAGGAAGGCGAGCTTGTAGGCGTTGTCCGGATAGGACTTGTCGGCGTTTTGCTGTCCCTTCTCTTTGACCAGCGCATCGTAATCGCCGAAATAGAATTCGCGCACGTCAGTCCAATTGCCGAAGTCGTTGCGGTCGGGGGCGATAGCGATTTCGTCCGCGTTGGCTGCTGGAGTGGCAGGTGAGCCCTCCATGGCATACCAGCCGGGGTTGAAGGCACGGATTTGCTGCCCGGCGTTGACAGTGATTCCGAGGTCCACTGCACCCTGACCCATGATGGCATCGGGTGAGCTGTGGTTGAAGGTTCCGTCCATCATCACCCCGACACCCCATTGATCGAGGCGCTGGACGAAGGTCTGGAATTCTGACATTGCATTGCTCTCGTTGTTGCTGCGTCCGAGCATCGGGGCCACCTTCCAATAGTCGCGCACGGCATAGGGGCTGCCGGGATCGAAGGCCGCACTAGTCTCAGGGTTGATATCGCGACCCTCGATACCGATCGGGTGGATCGGTTGTAGCCAGAGCATGTTCACGCCGAGAGCGGCGTAGTAGTCTTTGTTCAGCGCATCGGGACGACCGTCATATCCATTGGCCTCGCCCTCGATGGAGGGATCGTTCACGAGGTCGAGGAAGGTGCTGCGCCCGTTGACCGTGGTGTCCTTGGCCTCGACGATGAGCGGGTTTACCTCATACATGTTCAGGGTGAGGGCTTTCTTGGGCGAAACCACGATAGCGCAGTCCCGGCGCAGAGCGTTGTCAGTATAGTAGATGTAGTTGCTGCCGTTAACGCCAGCGACTTTGTAGCGCACTTGCAGGCGATAGGCGCCGCAGAGTTCCACCGGCAGCGTGGCTGTGTAGTAGCCATTCGCATCGGGGCCGGACATTGCGTAGGCGCGGAAATAGGTGTCCGACGAAGTAGTTACTGTGGACGGATTTTCCTCGAGGACGGCTTTGTCGCGGCGGTTGAGGTTGGTGAAAACTTCCACGTTGGAAACCGTGCCTGCGGCGTTCGGCTTAAACCTCACCGTGAGGGAAGCTGTGTCTCCCGCAACTTCGTCCAGGTAGAAGCGACGAAGTCCGTAGTTACCGTCGGTTTCGTTCCCGTTGACGGAGACGAGCATTTCGGGAGTGCCTACGTCGAATTTGCCGTCGAGATCCTCGTCGCGCAGCGACTCGATGTTGAGTGGTTGGTATTCGGGAATTTCGATGTCGTTGTCGGAATTTCCGAATTTAGCTGGTGCCTGCGAAAGCAGGCCGCCCATTCCGCCCCCGCCGTAGGCACCGACGGCTATGTAGAGAGTTTTCGGGATGGATTCGAACACCTCAACAAGATCCAACTCGGACTCGAGCGCCTGGCCGGAATTGCCAAGCCAGTTCCGCCCCGAGGCACCGAACCCATATTGGTTGGCAAGGGTCGGAGTGCCGAAGATCCAAGGTTTGGAGCCAGCCGAGCCGGTGAAATTCCCGTAAACACGGCCGTTCTTGGCCACCGCGCCGCTACGGTAAACTCTCAGGTCGTTGAAGTAGGGCTGACGCTGGTCGCCATCGGGGAGGTTCTGCGCGTAGAACTCGATTCGGCCGGGAGCCAGATTACTCACCGTGACTTCACGGGAGAAGGAGGATCCATCGCGGCCACCGGCCCGCACAAGAAGCGTGTTGTTTCCAGTGCGGGTGATGCTCCAAGTCATCACTCGATCGCCGTAGGCGATTCCGGAGTCAATGCCAGCGACAAAAATCTTGGCATCGGCCTGATTCTTCACGTTGAAGAGAAAAGTGTTGTCCGCTGCACGGATATTGAACCCCTTTTCGCCGCTGGCACTGTCCCAGTTGATGCTCCATTGGAAGGAAAGCGAATCCCCGACGGCCAACGGCGTGGTGAGTGAACGGAATGCTTGCACAATAGAGTCGCCCCCGCCTTTGGCGTAGAGACCGAAAGACTTCGCGCTCATGCCCTTAATGCCCGCCGCGGAGGGATCGCCAAGAAAGGCGCCGGAGAGACCGCCGCCCGCGGACACAGTCCACGCTCCGAATCCTGAGCCACCTGTGGCATTGCTGGTCAATTGGCCGGAGCCGTAGTTAGAGCCGCTGTCGGCACTCGAATAGCCCCCGGCGCCCAAAGGATCACCAAATTGATCGGTGATGTAGATGACGTGATCGTTGTTGCCGCCCTTGGGTGACCAGGTGGCGGTGTAAAGTTTGTTGCCGCGGACGGCCGCGTAAATGCGCATGCCATTGTCGGAGACAACAAAGTTTTGGCTGTCGAACAGACCGTCCATGACAAAGGCCGCGCTGGTGGAGGCCGACCAGCCGGCGCCGCCGGTGTTGTCACTGGTTCCACCGCTTGTGAAGGTGTAATTCACCGCGGTGGCGCTCGAAGGCACAGTGTAGGAGTAGGTAAACTCGGCCGGACCGCCGGTCATCGCGACAGTTTGTGGCGAGCCTACATCCACGGGCGTGAGATTAACCGTCACCGCCGAGGCGTTGGCCAGAGGACCGTCGTTGGGACGGTAGGTGATGGTCATGATTTTATTTCCACCAGACATGGTAAGGGCGGAGGTGGCATACGATCCGATGGTGGATGGAGGTGTGCTGGACGCGTTATAGATGCTGAACGAATACGGATTACCGCTGATGCGGAAGCCCTTGATTACTTCCTGAAGATTGGTGGTACCGTCGCCGTCAGTATCGCGATTGCCGTCCAACGTGCCGTTGTAGTAGGTATCGGCGGCCATCGCATTGAGGCGTGACCAAGACTCGCCGAAGTTTGGGATCAGGTCCTTGCTGTTGTCCCCGGGCCACTGGACGTCCGGGCCTGGATTGGTGCCATCGAGGAATCCAGAGAGTTCAATTTCGTCGGGCAAACCGTCTCCGTCGGAATCATGCATGTTCTGACCGAACAGGTTGAAGACCACTCGGCGGGAGACGCGGTTTTCGTTGGCTGTGCCGGGATTGACCACCGCTTCAAAGAAGTGGGGTCCGTTCACGAAGGCACCGGTAAAGAGTTTGTCGACACCCCCCTGCCGGTAGCCCCCGGTGAAGGTAAAATCGAAAACTCCACTACCGGGAGACGTTTCCGTGGGTGCCAGCTGTTCGAAACCGTTCCAGTAGAGCTTCACATTGCTGGCAGAGGTGCCGGCGGGAGTCGTGATCGTCGTCTTGAAGAAAGGCTCGTTGATGGTGGCGTTGTTGGCGTGGTTCATGGCGATCGAGGAACCGGCGGTATCAATCGTGAAACTGCGGGTCAGGGTGGAGGTGTTGATGACACTACGGTTCAAGCCGTAATCGGCCTCCGTGGCGTTCAGGGTGATGCTGTGGTTCCCTGCGGAGAGACCGCTTAAGCTGATACGCCATTTTCCCTTAATCACCTGGTCGGCCTGCTGGTCTGATCCGCCATCTATTTTGTAAGTCAGGTTGTAGAGAGTGCGATCGGGATTGTTGATGGTGATCACCCGAGCGCCGTGAATCGTTTCGTCTGAAGTTAGATTCTCAAATTCCAGGTCCGGCCCGCGGCGGTCGACGTAGACGGTTTCACTCCAGGTCTGGAAGAGGGCGGGCTTGCCAACACGACCATTGAAGGTGCGGGCTTTGATAACGTGAAGCCCTTCGGGGATATTCGCGATATTCGCGCTGAGGCGATAGTTTCCGTCATTGATCTTGGTCATGTTTTCGAAGCCGCCCGTGACTACGCTTTTTCCATCGTTGTCGACAATCCCGTTTCCGTTGAGATCTCGTCCTTGGCCCCATTTCAGCAGAACATTGTCGACCATCTCCCCATTCTGCTGAGGGTTGGTGTTGCTGTAGCGGACGTCGATCTGGACGGTGTCTCCGGTAAGACGAACGATGTTACGGGCCGGTTTTGCGGCACCGTCTCGGCCGCCGGGAATCACCCAAGAAATCGTGCTAACACCGCTCCCGCTGAACTGCAACGGGTCGGTGCTGGCGGGAGGTTCCGCATTGAAAGGGGCATAGCAGACAAAACCTTGGCCCCACCAACCGGGCACGCGGACAGTGACCTGACCGCTACCGTTGACGGTGACGACGTCAGCATTGCGGCCGGTATAGTCCTTCAGCTTGGTCCCAGGAGAGAAGGCGGTCTGGATCGGGCCTTTAGTGAGGTCGGATCCGGAGTCATTCAACGCCACCAGCATCAGTCCTTCGCCTGAATCTGGGTTGCCGTTGCCGTTCAGATCGTCATATCGCTCGAAGGCAAAGTAATCACCCTCGCTCCAGCGGGTGTATTCTTTTCCGCGAGCAAAATGGTTGTGTATGTAGATGAGGTTCGGGATTGCGCCGTTGGAGGAGCCGTTGACCGTGTCTCCCAGAGCAAAATCGTATCCTTTCTCCATCCAAGTATTTTTTCCGGCCGTGCGGCCGATCTGGCTTTGCGCCAGATTGTTTCCGGAGAAGTAAACCACGGGCACGCCAATACGCGTGAGAATGTAGGCATAGGCTAACTCGAGCTTAGACGGCGGTCCCTCGTCATGGCTGTGAGCGAACATGACTCCTTCCGTGGGATCGAAACCCGTGAAGCCGGCCAACGCGGCCAGGTTTCCGCCCTGAAAGGCGTCGGTCATGATCCCCTTTTTGCGCGGAAAATCGAGATAGCGGGCCTGGATACCCCAGTTGCGATCGGCGGGATTGCGCCAATAATCCACCTCGCCCACGCTTCCGATGAAAAACTCTGAGAAAATCAGGGCGCTGTCGCGGCGGATGTCGTTTTGATACATATCGTCGAAGTTCATCCCGGCGACAGAGGTGTTCTTGGTTCGATTTTGGCGGCGTTCCTTGAGGTTCCGCTGGATATTGTAGGTAAAGGTTTGGTTGCGGAGTGATTCCGCCTGATTTGGAAGGCCAAAAAAGTCTTTGTAGACATGTTTGGGGGCATCGAGGCGAACACCGTCATAGTCCATGGCGTATCCGAGCCAGTTGATCCAGCGGACGATGAACTGGCGGGACGTTTCTGTTGGAAGGGCGTCGCCAACATTATGATAGGGATATTTATCGTAATCACCGGCTTGCCGCACAAACGGGGCAGGATCCGCGACATAGCCAACCGAGTTCGAACCGCCGACTTGGAAGCGGTTGTCGAATTCGAGAACAATATCCATCAGGCTCACCAGCTCCTGATGCAAGGTACCGCCGATGCCGTTGTTGGAGTCCCACTGCCACATGCGGTCGGCACGTTTGAAACTGCCGGGCTGAGAGGCGTCGGCCCATACGTGGAAATCCTGAGGAACCATTCCGGGATAGGTGCGGAAATCGGGACCGTTTCCAGTATGGTTGAAGACGATATCCGGGTAAATTTTCATATCCAACTGGTGAGCGTTGTCGACGAGGTTACGAAGAGAGGTGCGAGAGCCGTACCTGGTTTCCCAGTGGCCTCGCTGGGGAGTGTCACCCAAATCGAAACGGTCGAAGGAGTTGTAGCCGACGTTACCGCCGTAGGCGTAAGGGTAGGGACCGCCAATCGGGGACTTGCCGGGCGGAGGAGTCCAGATGGATTCATAACCGATCTCGGCCATCTCGGGTAGGCGTTGATACATCTCGTCCCAACGGGTCTCGAAGTACTGGAGAATAACCTCGGATTGACCTGAATGGGGAAAGGCAGAAAGAAACAGGGACCCGCAGATTACGGATTTTACACAAAGACCTCTCATGTAATTATTTACCATAGAAGCGAATGGAGTGTAAATCCATAGGCAAGATTGTGGAACGGTTTAAGTTCATACCTTTTGGACATGTTATATTCAATTTGACAGGGCATTGGTTGTTTGTGCTCAAAGAATTCATGGTCAGGGGGATGGGGGCGGAAGGGAGACTTCAACCTCGTAAAATCTGCGGGAAACAGCTCCCGCAGTGATATCGGTCACGCTCTTGGTCGTCCCATCCCCGTAGATCGGGTTGGATTGCCCTGGTAGGAGTTTCTCGGTGGGGAGGGGCACAGCTGACAAACCTAGGTTATCGCGGAATTTCACCGTGTAGACCCTGCCGGCGATGGTTGGGAAGCTGACCTGGAAACCCTCCGCCGTCTTAGAGGTTTGAGGCTGCATAAGACCGCTGGATGCATCATTCGGGTTGGAACCCATCACATATTCCTCGATGTCCAGAAGCCCATCGCTGTCGCCGTCCGTGGATTGGGTCATGGAATCAATATCGCCGTTGTTGTAGGTCCTTTCCCAGGCGTCAGGAATCCCATCAAGGTCCGAGTCGAAATCCATGGGCTCCATGAAATCTGTGCCTTGGTCGAATCCTAGGGTGACGAAATGGGGCCCGGAGCCGGTTAGTTCCACCTCGACCTGATGGGTTTGAGCTTGGTTGCGGCGGGTGACGGTGGTGAAACTGGCCTGATCCTTGTCGCTGGCCGCTCCGTTGATCTGGGGGGCGATCAGGAACGCCCGGATGTCGTCGGAAGAGGTCTGCAGGGTGCCGCCATTATTGAGGAGATTTAGCCGGCTCCCGGTTGCCGACTGCTCGGGAACCAGATTATTTTGGCCATTGATCATGAGATCCAG
>JBBAWA010000073.1:0-7969 GCA_040397425.1 Methylacidiphilales bacterium | reverse complement strand
GCTGAAACCCTCTCCCTTCCCAAAATTCCACACACGGGTTCGATCGAATCCCTTCGTTCCGCCGACTCTTTTTTTGCGCCTGAGGCCAGCCTGCGACGCACGGGTCAAACCGCTGCCTGGAAAGTCACCCCAGAGGCCAACGGACTTCTCTGCCGTCTCCCTCTCGTCTTTCGTCACGAGAATGCCGTCACACCTTCCTGGCTTCTCCAACTCTACGCACAAGCTCTGGGAGCAGATCTTTCTCACTCCTTACTCCAAGGACGGCGTTTAATTCTCCGAGATAGCAAGGATTTTGAACTTCAAAGCATTCCTCTCGACCTACGAGGCTCCATCCTGATTGATTGGAGTCGCCCAGATCAGCTTCCAGAAAAAATGGAAATTCGGGGCGTTGTTCTCGCCGCCGAACAGGAACGCATCGGGGTTCATCCGTACTACGATCTCAAAGCGATTTCAAAACGTCCCGCAATTCTGGCAGGAGGATTGGCTGAGGTGGATCCCATCATCGATTCCCCCATCGGTCCTCGCTCCTTGGCCGAAGCTGTCGTTCGCGCATGGACCGGATTAGTCCAAGGCCCTGCACCAATACTCCATCCACCCTCTTGGGTGATTCTATCCATCCTCACTCTTGCTGGGCTCTTGGGCCTATCCTCTGGCAACCGCGGAAGAGTTTGTCTGATTGAGTCCTTGGCCTTTGCAGGCCTCGTCATGGGCTTGGGTTGGATCGCAGCGAAAACGGAGGGATACGCTGGTGCTTTCCCCCTCGCTGTTGGAGCCGTTATCACCACTCTACTTGCACCTCGCCTACGCAACTGGATGGAGTCTTCCCATGTTCGTTGACCGAGTCCGACTTCACGCCAACGCAGGCAACGGGGGCCGCGGTGCCGTCAGCTTTCTACGCGAAAAATTCGTGCCCAAAGGGGGTCCGGACGGTGGAGACGGAGGAAAAGGAGGAGACGTTGTTCTCGTCGTCGATCCCCAACTCAACAATCTGATCGATCTTCGGTACCGACCCCACGCCCGCGCCCGTCACGGCGGAAGCGGCAGTGGCAAACAGTGCACTGGTCGCGGAGGGGATGATTGCGTGCTGAAAGTCCCCCCTGGAACCGTGGTCTATCCCCTACCCCCGGGAGAAGCAGGAGACCCCTTGGTAGACTTAACCCATCCCGGAGAAAAGTTTGTCCTTTGTCACGGAGGTCGCGGAGGCCGGGGGAACTCCCGCTTTGCCACATCGACCCGCCAAACCCCCCGCCATGCGGAGGACGGTCGCCCTGGAGAGGCAGGAGAATTTATCCTCATTTTGAAATCGATCGCCCAAGTCGGTCTTGTCGGACTTCCCAACGCAGGAAAATCCAGCCTCCTAGCTGCGTTTTCTGCAGCCCGCCCAAAAATTGCCTCTTACCCCTTCACAACCCTTGCCCCCTACATTGGAGTTGTGGGATCACCTGAGGAAACTCGCTTCACTCTTGCAGATATCCCCGGACTGATTGAAGGAGCCAATGAAGGAAAAGGGTTAGGACACGATTTTCTCCGCCATATTGAACGCTGCTCTGTACTTCTACTCGTCATCGATACCGCCGGAGTCGACGGAAGAAACCCAACCGAAGATTATCGGCTTCTTCGCAAAGAGCTCCGACTTCACGATGTCGCTCTTGGAAAACGCCCGTTTCTTGTCGCAGCGAATAAAAGCGACCTTCCTGAATCCGCTAAGAATTTGGCCGCACTCCGTGCCGCCGCCCGTCGGGCCATCTTTCCCATTTCCGCAAAAAGTGGAGAAGGCCTCCCTGCTCTTCTCGACGCGATTCGGAAATCCCTCCCGGCTTGACCCGGTAGGGCAGATACTTCACATTATTAATCATTCATAGTATGAAACATTATTTCATCCCATGTCTACTCCTTGCCCTAGCTGGCTGTATGAAGGGAGGAGGTCCCCCGAAAGATCCCCCTGTCCCCGCAGAACTTGTGTCAGTTGAGGTCGGACCTCTTAAGGAGACGTTAGACGCTATCGGTTCCATTGAAGCTGATGAGTCCGTTTATCTCAAACCCGAGGTCGACGGCGAAATCACATCGATTCAGATGACGGAGGGAAGTTCGGTCAAAAAGGGCGACCCCATCCTCCAGATCGATGAGTCAAAACAAGCTGCCGTAGTTGCGGAAGCCGAGGCCGACTACAACTACGCGAAGCAAACGATGCAACGGTCCGATACTCTTCTTAAAGACGGCACGATTTCGGAACAGGAACACGATCAGACACGCGCTGCCTACCAACGGTCTGTGGCCACATTAAACCTCGCACGCAAAAAAATGCACGAATACACACTGACCGCTCCATTTGATGGAATTCTCGGCCAACGCAATGTTAGTGTCGGCCAGTACGTCAGTCCTCAAACCGTTCTCGTCAGCATTTACGCCATGGATCGAATGAAACTCAACTTCAGTGTTCCGGAGCGATACAGCGCCCGTGTCACCCCCGGCCAAACATTAAAACTGACCGTTGCTTCTCACCCCGAGGAGTCTTTCTCAGGAGAAATTTACCTGATCGAACCGCAAGTCGATGTGGCCACCCGAACCGTCCGCGTACGTGCGCTCGTTCCCAACACGGATCATCGCCTCAAACCCGGCATGTTCGCGAATCTTACCCTGACCGTCGGCACTAAAGAAAAAGCCCTTACCCTTCCAGAGGATTGCATCTTTCCCCACGACAGGGGCTTTGCCGTGTATCGCGCGACCGACGGCGTGGCAGAACTGGTTCCCGTAAAAGTGGGTTTTCGCACTCCAGGCAAAATCGAAATCCTCGAGGGCCTCAAGCCTGGAGATCAGGTTGCACGTTCAGGAAATCTGCGATTGGCCCCTGGACGAAAACTAATCCTCAACCCCGCCACGCCCAGCGGATGAACCTTCCAGAATTTTGCATACGACGACCCATTGCGGCCGTCATGTTCAACCTGGCCCTCGCGGTAATTGGTGTGGTTGGTCTTTCCCGGCTTCCCGTTCGTGAACTTCCCGACATCGACCCGCCCGTAGTATCCGTCACGACGATCTACCCTGGCGCCAATGCCGAACTGGTCGAAGCCGATGTGACTGAACCCATGGAGCAGGAAATTAACAATATTCCTGGAATCAAAATCCTCAGAAGCGAATCCCGCGAACAGGTCAGCGCGATCACGATTGAGTTTGAGCTGAATCGCGATGTGGATATTGGCGCTCAGGATATCCGGGATCGAATCAGCCGAGTCCGGGACAAACTCCCTGAGGACATCAAAGAGCCCATCGTCGCCAAGCAGGATGCCGACGCTCAAGAGGTCATGTGGGTCGCCCTCTCCAGCCCGTCTCGATCCACTTTGGAACTCTCAAATCTAGCGGAGCGGCAGATCAAAGACCGCCTGCAAATCCTCCAAGGAGTGGGCGGCATCAACTTCGGAGGCGAAAAACGACCGTCGATGCGGATCTGGCTCGACTCCTCGAAAATGTCCTCCCGCCAAGTGACCGCAGCAGATATTCGAGCCCTACTTCAACGCGAAAATGTTGAGCTTCCATCAGGCAAAATTGAGGGTCAAACCCGCTCACTCAGTATCCTATCCCGAGGTCGGATGGACCGCCCCGAACAGTATGCCGACCTAATCGTTCGCGAAAACGAGGGCTCCACCATCCATCTGAGGGACGTCGCCACCATCGAAATCGGTCCCGAGGTGGAAGAAACGATCGCCCGCTTCAGCGGTCAACCCGCTGTTGGTCTCGGCGTTGTCAAACAGTCGGATGCAAACGCAGTCGATGTGGCTCGAGCTGTCCGCCGCGAGCTGGAAAAGATCAAACCCACACTCCCACCGGACGTTCGAATCGATATTCCGTATGACTCCTCAATATATGTCGAAACTGCCATCGAGGAGGTGGGATTTACGCTTGGTCTCTCCTTTGTTCTTGTCGTCCTGCTTATCTATTTCTTCCTGCACAACGTCCGCGCCACGTTAATCCCCTCCTCGACGATTCCCCTGTCGATCCTTGCGACGTTTGGGCTTCTCTACTTCCTCGGCTACAGCATCAACATTCTCACTCTTCTCGCTCTTGTTCTAGCCATCGGGATCGTAGTCGATGACGCCATCGTCGTACTCGAGAATATCATGCGGCATATCGAAGACGGTATGTCCCCTTTCGAGGCCAGCATTCTTTCGATGAAGGAAATCACGGGAGCCGTGCTTGCCATCACCGCCAGTCTCATCGTTGTCTTTCTACCCATTGCGTTCCAAAGCGGAACGACAGGAATTCTTTTTCGTGAATTTGCGATCACCTTGGCTGGATCTGTTGCGATCTCCGCGTTTGTAGCCCTGACACTCAGCCCAGCCCTCGGCGCACACTTTCTAAAGCCTAAAACGGACCAAACCACCGCTTTCTCCCGGTGGGTGGAACGCCTTCTTCACCGCCTTTCAGCCCAATATGCATCCAGTCTGGGATTCGCACTTCGCTCCCCTCGCCTCCTGATCGGCTTAGGGGCAGGAATCTTGGCTCTCACAGTTCTTCTTTATCGAGCCATTCCCCAAGAGTTTCTGCCGGATGAGGACAAGGGAACCATCATCGCCGTGATTGTGACCCCCGAGGGCTCGACCTCCGAATCCACCGACCGTTATCTTCGCCAAGCGGAAAAAATTGCCTCCGAATATCCCGAAGTATTGAGCTACTTCAGCGCCGTCGCTCTTTCTCGCGGAGCACCTGGCCAGTCCAACTTGGGAATTATGTTCATCCGCCTCAAACAAGACCGGGATCGCTCCGCTCTTCAACTTGCCCGCCCTGGAGCCAGAGGATCGATGTTCACCCGCATGATTTCTGAAATCCAAGGAGCCGTAGTGATTCCCTTTCTTCCCAAAGCCGTGGGGCGTGGCTTTGGAGAATCGTTCCAAGTCATTCTTCAATCCTCCAACCTCGCCCTACTGGAAAAAACAGCCCGCCAATTGCGCGACGAGATTGCCAATGCAGGCTTTCTCAGCCAACCCCGCACCAATTTCAATTATGAGAAACCCCAACTCAGCCTAGCCATCGACCGCGATCGTGCCGCCAATTTGGGAGTTTCAGTTAGAGACATCTCAGAGGCCCTTCAGATCCTTTTGGGAGGCCTCGACATCTCACGCTTTAACTACGAGGGCAAACAGTACGACGTGATCGCCCAGCTCAAGCGAGCCGACCGTCTTGTTCCCGACGAACTCAACTCCCTTTACGTTCGAACGAAGAGCGGTCAGCTGGTGCCCATCCGCAATCTTGTCACCACAACCGAACAAGGCTCCGTGAACTCGATCTACCATTTTTTGCGTCAACGAAGCGCCTCTATTACGGGTCAGCCCCAAGGAGTCACGCTGGGCCAAGCAATCGAAAAAACGGAAGCGATCGCAAAACGAATTCTTCCGCCAGAGGTGACCTTGGAATTCGACGGAGAGGCACGGGAGCTTCGCTCAGGTCGGGGAGAAGCTTGGCAAATTATCTTTCTTGCCCTGATCATTGTCTACATGGCCTTGGCGGCCCAGTTTGAAAGCCTCGTCCATCCCTTCACGATCATGATTGCCCTCCCCTTGGCCGTATTTGGAGCTCTGCTTCTTCTCTTTTCTCTGGGATTCATCAATCAGTTAGCAGTCATTCCCCAGTACGTGCCCCCCGGGACACTCCCTGCCCCAGTTGCATGGATTTTTGGAATCCTGCCCGAGATCCCCTCCATGAATTTGAACTTGTATAGCCTGATCGGTTTAGTCCTACTTCTGGGTCTCGTCACAAAGAATTCAATTCTTCTCGTTGAGTTCGCGAACCAACGCCGTGCCCTCGGCATCTCCGCGGTCGAAGCGATGCGCCAAGCTGGGGCTGTCCGTCTTCGTCCCATCTTGATGACAGCTCTCTCCACCATTATCGGAATCGTGCCTATCGCCCTAGGCCTTGGGGCGGGAGCAGAAAGTCGACGCCCGCTCGGGGTCGCCGTAGTGGGAGGCATGCTCTCCTCTACTTTTCTAACCCTTTACTTAGTTCCAGCATTCTATGTTCTGATCGATCGGCTTATCCCAGCACGAAAAACACAACCCTCGACCTTGTCGTAAACCCTTTTGCTTCCTACTTTCAAATTATGACGATGGCCATCCCCCCAGATGGGGCTTCTCCTCTTCCCTACGCCAACGAGGACGCTCGGGAACGTCGGGATATGATCATCGCAGGTCTCTTTACCATTCTTTACTTCCTCTTCTTTGCTTTTTTCTGGATCTCGTCGCAAACCCTGTCCGCAATACAAAAAAAACCTGCTGAAAATCCACTCCGTACTAATTTAAAAATTCAGCGCCTCGCTCAAGCTCCCCAGATGGCTCCCCCTATGCAAAGCCAATTTGTGGACGCCTCGGGATTAAAAGAGGTGGATAAACCCGACCCCAGAACTGCCCTGCAAAGTGACCGCAACACGGCCGCATCTAGCAAGGTAGTGAATGGAACGGACCCCACCTTGGGGGGACAGGACGGCAAAAAAGATGACTCCTTAACGATGCGGGACTCCCAGTTTTCCGCCAACCCAGCCTCCCCCCCTCCAGCCGCCCGCCTGAGCCCATCCACCCCAAAGCCTGCCCAACAAACTCCTAAACCCGCTCCTGCTCTACCCAAGCCGGATCTTCTCAAACCCGTTCCTGGCCCTGGAACTCCCATCCAAAAAGTTGACGACACTCCCGACATAAAGGAGGACCCAACCCAGAATCAGAACGATTCGCCACCCTCCGCCGCCCAAGCCGCCTCCAACGCCTCCGACTCCTCATCGGCCATGGCTCCACCACCGGACATTTTTCGTGATCGAAGCGCTGTATCTGGGGGTGCCGCAATGGGCCAAGACGCCTCCTTTGCGTCTATGGGCACTGCACTGGGTCGTTACCAGCACAAGCTCTACCTCGCTATCGGATCCCGCTGGAATGTGAAAGTCCAACAGACAATGGCTCAAATCGGCGTCGATCGCGTGGTAGTTCGATTCCACGTGAATGCCGATGGATCTCTCTCCGATGTCGATATTGTACAAGGCAACCCCAGTTCAATTCTCGGCATGATCAGCGCGGACTCCATCAAACAGTCCAGCAACCTGATCGGTCCCTTTCCAGCAGACCTCAAAGCCGAGAAGCCAGACGGCTTCCCCTGGCAACTGGCTTTTCGCATCTATTAAAGGATCAAGGCTCGCCAAACTTTCGCCTTTCACTAGGATAATCAACTTATGGGACTCGATGTCATCAGCACTTTGCAAGATCTGACCAAAGTCAGCCCTTTCATCATCGCAGCCATCCTTTTTCCCCTCGTCTCATGCCTAATTTCCGGCCTTTTCCTATCGACCGTGATCTTTATGCGTCTCCGCCGCGAACGGGTCGCCCCCAAAGAAGTTATTGATGCCATTCGGGCTCTCAAGGCGGGCGGTAATACGGAAACACTCGTACGCCTCTGCGTGCGCAACGACTCCCCCCTCGCCCGCTTGGTGAATAGTTGTCTGGAACACTCTTCGCTTCCCCGAGGGGAAAATGTGGAAGTTCTCCAAACCTTGGCCCGGACCGAAGTTGCCCGTCTCGAGCGCGGCATCGTCTACCTTGAAATCTTTGTGGGTGCCTCACCTCTCCTCGGCCTCGTCGGTACTGTATCCGGCCTGATCACCATCTTTGCTGCCGTCGGAACTGAAAATGCGGATCCTGGAAAGATTTCCGCCGGTATCGCCGAAGCCCTTCACACCACCGTTCTGGGTATCGGCACGGCTATCGTCATGCTATTTCCCTTCACATTCTTCAGCAAAAAGGTCGACGTTTTGGCAGTGGAATTGGAAGAGTATTCCATGCTCCTCCTGAAGAAGCTCTACACCGAAGAAGTCCCCGCCTAGCGCCCTGCCGGGCTCGCCCGCGATGAAGTTTAATCCCAGCCGACGCCGCCGAGCCGAAATCAACGTCATTCCGTTGATCGATATCTTATGCATGCTTCTGATCTTCTTCATCGTCAC
>JBBAWA010000072.1:0-7970 GCA_040397425.1 Methylacidiphilales bacterium | reverse complement strand
TGCTAAATAAAGCGGTTTCTTCCATCCCTTTTCCATCCGCTTGGGGTACTCTTTTCCCATGTCCCGACCCGTCATCTTGATCACCGGAGCCAGCCGAGGACTCGGACGGGGCGTCGCCCTCAGTCTCGCGCCTGAAGGCTATGACCTCGCCATCCACTACGCGTCAAACCGTCAGGCCGCCGAAGAAACGGTGGCCGCCTGCCAGGCTGCAGCCAAATCCAAAGATCAGAAATTTTTGGCCGTCCCCGCACAACTCGCCTCTTCCGAAGACCGCGCCAGCCTGATGAAGCGAGTTCTCGACGGCTTCGGACGCCTCGATGCCCTGATCAATAACGCGGGCATCGCCCCCCGCGAAAGAGCCGACCTCCCAGACGCAAAAGAAGAGATTTTTGACGAAGTCATCAACGTCAACCTCAAGGGTCCCTACTTCCTCAGCCAACTTGCGGCACGCTACTGGCTGGCCAACCCCGGAAAATCCCTTCTCCCCGGTGGATACAAGCTGATCTTTGTCACCTCGATCTCTGCCAACACCGCCTCCGTAAACCGTGGTGAATACTGCATCTCCAAGGCTGGCCTCGCCATGGCCGCTCAACTCTGGGCCACCCGACTCGCCGCCGACGGCGTCCAGGTCATCGAACTTCGCCCTGGCGTGATGGCAACCGATATGACGACTGGCGTGAAGGATAAGTACGACAAGCTGATCGGCGAAGGCCTCGTCCCACAAAAACGCTGGGGTAAACCCGAAGATGTCGGTCTCGCCGCCAAAGCCATCTGCCGAGGAGACTTCCCTTTCAGCACTGGCGATGTCATCTACCTCGACGGAGGATTCCACCTGCGCCGACTGTGATTTTATGATTAAAAGCGACACCACCCTGACCCCGAAAAGTCTCGAAGCTTCCGCCAAAAAAGTTTTCGAAGCCTCCGCCCCGAAAATCCTCTCCCTCCAGAAACGTTGGAAGGAGTCGGACGGCACCCCTGTCTTCACCATTGAAGGCAAATACACCTCCCGGGGCTGGACCGAGTGGACCGAGGGTTTCGTCTACGGCTCTGCCATCCTCCAGTACGACGCCACCGGCGACGCTTCGATGCTCCAAATCGGCCGCGAGGGAACGCTCCGCCGTATGGCTGCCCACGTGACCCACGTCGGGGTGCACGATCACGGCTTCAACAACGTCAGCACCTACGGAAACCTACGCCGCCTTCTCCACGAAGGCCGGCTCCTTTCCAACGAATGGGAGTCACACTTCTACGATCTCGCACTCAAAGCTAGCGGGGCGGTTCAAGCCTCCCGCTGGACCCAACTCACCCCCGAACTCGGTTACATCCGCTCCTTTAACGGACCCCAGTCCCTCTTCTCCGACACCATCCGCTCTCTCCGCGCTCTCAGCCTTGCCCATGTGCTGGGTCACCGCCTCATGGGGGAAAACGATGCGAATATCAATCTTCTCCACCGCTCCCTCCAGCACGCGGAAACCACCGCCCGCTACAATGTCTACTACGGCAAGGGCCGCGACACATACGACGTTTCCGGCCGGGTCGTGCACGAATCGATCTTCAATGTGACCGACGGAGCGTACCGTTGCCCCTCGACTCAGCAGGGCTACTCCGCATTCACCACCTGGACCCGCGGGCACGCCTGGGTTCTCTGTGGTTTCCCCGAACAGTACGAGTTTCTCGAGCTTCTGCCCGAATCCGAATTCAAGGATTTCGGAGGAAAACAGAAAATCCTCGACCGCTACCTCGAAGTCGCCCGTGTCACCGCCGACTTCTATCTCCGCGAAACTCCGACCGACGGCATTCCTTACTGGGATACTGGCGCCCCCGGCCTTGTCCACTTGGGCGACTACCTGAACCGCCCGGCGGAACCTTTCAACGAACACGAGCCTGTCGACAGCTCCGCCGCTGCCATCTCGGCCCAAGGACTTCTCCGTCTCGCCCGGATTCTTGAAAAGAAGGGAGACAAAAAAGCCGCCCAAAACTATCTCGCTGCCGGACTCACCACGGCACGGACTCTTTTCTCCGAACCGTATCTCTCATCCGATCCCAAGCACGAAGGCCTGCTCCTCCACACCGTCTATCACCGCCCGAATGGATGGGATCACATTCCAAAAGGCCGCAAGGTTCCTTGTGGCGAAGCCGCCATGTGGGGCGACTACCATCTCCGCGAACTAGCTCTTTACCTGCTCCGCCTTGCTGGCGGAAAACCGTATCTCACCTTCTTTGGAGAAAAACTATGACGATTGCCGATCTCAGCGAAATTCAGGGTCGCACTTATCCTGCCCGCCGCCGCACTCAGAACCTCGTGGGAGGTGTCTCCCCCGTGCAGGCCAAAAACTTTTCCATGGGCAACGTCACTCTCGAACCCAAAGGCGGACAGGTCCCGTGGCACAATCAGGAACAGGAAGAAGTTTACTTCATCGTCGAAGGCGAAGGTGAAATGTGTCTTGGCGAAGAACGTAGAGCCGTCCGAACGGGCCAAGCGGTCTTCATTCCCTCCAAAGTTTTCCACCAACTGACCAATACCGGAGACAAGCCCATGCGTATGATCTACGTATATGGTCCGGCCGGCGATGTCGCGCACTGGAAACAGGAACTGGAAGGCACCCTTCCGAAAGCAGGCATCGATGTTCCGGCCCTTCCGGCCGGCGCCCAACCCCAGTGCACGAAAAAACCCTGACCCAACAAACTCAACCCAAAGGAAAATATGAAAGAACATAAAGTCGGAATCATCATGAACGGCGTCACCGGACGCATGGGAACCAACCAGCACCTCATCCGCTCCATTGTGGCCATTCGCAAGCAGGGCGGAGTGCAGATCAAACCAGGTGAAGTGATCATGCCCGATCCCATCCTCGTCGGCCGAAGTGAGGAAAAGCTTCGCACTCTCGGCGCAGCACACGGCATCACCCGCGTCTCCACGGATCTCGACGCCACCCTCAAGGATCCCGCCAACCAGATCTACTTTGATTCCACCCTTACCGGCCAGCGTCCGATGGGTGTCCGCAAAGCGATCGCAGCGAAGAAACACATCTATTGCGAAAAGCCAACTGCCACGACATCCAAGGAAGCCCTTGCCCTCGCCAAGGAAGTCACTGCTGCCGGACTGAAAAACGGCGTTGTGCAGGACAAATTGTGGCTTCCGGGTCTGCTCAAACTTCGTTACCTCATCGACACCGGCTTCTTCGGAAAAATACTCTCGGTCCGGGGAGAGTTCGGTTACTGGGTATTCCCCGGAAAATTTGAAAAGCTACAACGCCCCTCATGGAACTACCGCAAGGAAGACGACGGCGGAATCATCGTCGACATGCTCTGCCATTGGCAGTACGTGATCCAAAATCTTTTTGGAGAAATCAAATCCCTCTCCTGCTTGGGAGCCACCCACCTGCCCGAGCGTTGGGACGAGAACGGCAAGCCGTACAAGTGCACTGCCGACGATTCAGCGTACGCAACCTTCGAATTGAAAAACGGGGTGATCTGCCACTTCAACTCCTCTTGGTGCGTTCGGGTGAAGCGGGACGATCTGCTGACCCTGCAGGTCGACGGAACCGATGGTTCCGCCGTCGCAGGTCTTCGCAACTGCACGGTGCAGGACAACTCCGCCACCCCCCGCTGCCTCTGGAACCCCGATCAGGACAGTCCGGTCGACTATAAGGACGGGTGGATCACCCAACCGACGAATGCGGTCTTCGACAACGCATTCAAAGTGCAGTGGGAACTTTTCCTCCGCCATGTGGTACTCAACGAACCGTTCCCTTGGTCGCTCCTCGAGGGCGCAAAAGGCGTCCAGTTGGCTGAACTCGGCCTGCAATCCTGGGCGGAACGGCGCTGGCTCGACGTACCCAAGCTGGGATAAGCTAGACGCGCATGAGCGTTGACCTGACCCATCGTCTGCTCGAACGCCGGCTCGTCCCCGTTGTGGTGATCGAAGACGCGGCGAGGGCCGTGGATCTGGCGCAAACCCTGCTCTCGGCTGGACTCGGAGTTATCGAGATCACTTTCCGGACGGCCGCAGCCGAAGAATCAATCCGCCGAATCGCCAAGGAGTGTCCCAAGATGCTGGTTGGAGCGGGCACTCTGCTCGATTCGGATCAGGTTAAGAAAGCGGTCGATGCCGGAGCGCAGTTCGGTTTGGCCCCAGGGCTGGATGAAAAAGTCATCCACGCCGCACAAAAAGCAAAACTGACCTTTGTTCCCGGAGTCGTCACTCCCAGTGAGATTCAGAAAGGTCTTTCGCTGGGTTGTCCCATTCAAAAGTTCTTCCCAGCGGAACAGGCAGGTGGAGCCAATTATCTCAAAGCCCTCGAAGGGCCCTACGGCCACACCGGCGTCCGATTCATTCCCACAGGCGGACTGCAGGCGAACAATGTGGGTCCTTACTTGGCCTTGAAATCAGTCGCTGCTCTTGGCGGATCCTGGTTTGTGGACAAGAAGTACATTCAGGGAGCAGAATGGGAAACGATCGGTCGCCTGACCAAGGAAGCGATCCAACTCACCAAAGGAGCCAAATCATGAGTCTTTTTAATCTGAAACCTGCCGAATCGTGCCGCTTTGATGAAATCTCGATGGGCGAAGTCATGCTACGCCTGGATCCCGGCGAAGGCAGGATCCGAACTGCACGCTCCTTCCGCGCTTGGGAAGGAGGCGGGGAGTATAATGTAGCCCGGGGCTTGCGTCGGTGCTTCGGCCTTCGCACCGCCCTTCTAAGTGCCTTTGCCGATAATGAAGTGGGACGCCTCGTAGAGGATTTCATTCTTCAAGGTGGGGTCGACACCACGCATCTGAAGTGGACCGCCTACGATGGGATCGGTCGGACCGTACGCAACGGTCTGAACTTTACCGAGCGAGGCTTCGGTGTCCGCGGTGCAGTCGGATGTTCGGATCGCGGCCACACCGCCGCATCGCAATTGAAGCCGGGCGACTTTGATTGGGATCAGATTTTCGGGAAACAGGGCGCTCGCTGGTTCCACACGGGTGGAATTTTTGCAGCTCTCAGTGAAAGCACGGCTGATCTGGTGATCGAAGCAACGACCGCCGCCCGAAAACACGGTGTGATCGTCTCTTATGACCTCAATTATCGACCCTCTCTTTGGAAGGGAATCGGTGGCCAGAAAAAGGCCCAGGAAGTGAATAAGAAGATCGCCAAGAATGTGGATGTGATGATCGGAAACGAGGAAGACTTCACCGCATGTCTCGGGCTCCATGTCGAAGGGGCGGACACGAATCTGACCCAACTGGAGAAAGACAGTTTTCAAAAGATGATTCAACAGGCCGCGAAAGAGTATCCGAATTTCAAGGCCATCGCCACAACCCTGCGTGCGGTGAAATCTGCCACCGTCAACGACTGGAGCGCCATCCTCTGGGCAGGCGGTAAATTCTACGAATCCAAACACCGCCCGAACCTGGAAATCATGGATCGGGTCGGGGGTGGGGATAGTTTTGCTTCCGGTCTCATTTATGGATTTTTAAAATTCGGAGACCCCCAGAAAGCTGTTGAATATGGCGCGGCTCACGGAGCTCTCGCGATGACCACTCCTGGTGATACGTCGATGGCCTCGCTATCCGAAGTCGAAAAGCTTGTCGGTGGCGGTGGGGCGCGGGTCGAGCGCTGACCTCTTTTTGATGAGTCACGCCTCCTCCCCAAGCAAGCCTGCAAAACCCGTAGCGACAGTTTTCACGGTCGGAACTCTCACGTACACCGCTTTGGGTCTCGCGACCCTGACCTTTTGGCTTCTCTGGGGTGACGTGGCCTGGTCTTTGCGCGACCGCTCCGTTCCGAGCGTCATGCAGCTTCTTTTCCAGAAGTTTGGCGCGTCCAACTTTGTCTCCAGCCTCCTGATCTCGACTCTTCCGTACGCGATGATTCTACTGATTGGTCCGATTATTAGCTATCGAAGTGATCGACATCGCAGTCGATGGGGCAGACGAATTCCCTTTTTAGCCATTCACATTCCTTTTGTCGTCCTTTCCATGATCGCAGTGGCCTTCAGCCCACAGCTCGGCGAGCTTCTACATCAGGGATTGGGGCAATACTCCCCTAGCCTTTCCACATGCACCCTAATCATCATTGGGATGGGCTGGGGCGTGTTCGAACTGGCGACAGTGGTGGCGAATGCAGTCTTCTACGGCCTCATCAATGACGTGGTTCCAAGTTCCCTCCTGGGAAGATTCTACGGGGTTTTTCGCGCAATCAGCCTGATCGCCAGCATTCTCTTTAACTACTATATCTTTGGCAAAGCGGAGCAACATTTCCCCCTCGTCTTTCTCGGAATCGGTCTCGTCTATGGGCTCAGCTTCACAATGATGTGTCTCAAGGTGAAGGAAGGAGACTATCCACCCCCTCCTCAACCCAAGGACGGTGCCGGAAATTTCTTTGTCGCCGCCCGTACCTACTTTCATGAATGTTTCAGCAAGCCCTACTACCTCTGGGTGTTCGCTTCGATCGCTCTTCCTTGGATCGCCTTTATCGGCGTGAATCACTTCAGCGTCTACTTCGCCAAAAGTCTGGCGATGGATATGGGATTTTACGGCAAATGTTTGGCCCTGACTTACGGTTGCTCCTTGGTTCTCTCCTATCCGCTCGGAATGTTGGCCGACAAGTTTCACCCCCTCCGCACATCCCTCATCGTAATTTCACTTTATGCACTGGTTACAGCAGCAGGAGCGATCTTCTCCACCAATGCATCAATCTTTTCCGTTTTTTTTATCCTTCACGGGGTTCTTTCAGGCGCTTGGTTCACCAGCTCCGCATCCCTGCCCCTGCGAATGTTTCCCAAGGAGAACTTCTCCCAGTTTTACTCTGCTCTAAACATGTTTATTGGACTGGGAATCATGACCTTTGGCCCGATCGTCGGACACCTGATCGATTTCACTCAAAAGTTCTACCGCCTCACCTTCATCGCCTCATCCACTCTGGCCTTTCTCGCCGTCATTCTCGGACTCGTTGTTCACGCCAAATTCATGAAACTGGGCGGTCCAAAGAGCTATACACCCCCTGCCTAAACAATATGAGTCCGACCCTCAAAGACTTCGGCTCTATTTAACGAACTTTGCTTCGACCTTGGTCAGCCACTCCTGACCGCCTCCACCCCCTCCCTGACTTTGGATGAGAATCTCGATTTTTGAATCCTTGATTTGTTGGGCGATCCTCTCGGACTCTTTCCCCTCAATGGGGCTATCAAACGTATTGTACCAATAAATCGCCTCGACTCCCCTCTTGAGCAACTCGTCAAAAGCCAGATACGACGCGTTGGCGTCCTTGTAGCTGGTGATAAACCATACATTGCTACGCCTACGGAGATCCTCAAAGAGTTCCGGATGCTTTTCTTTTAATCCGGGGTAATCAGGAATGAGACTACTTCCCCTCACGGCGACCCAGTCCAAAGCTTCACCAGTATTGAAGCGAGCCGCTTTCGGTTTTTCCATCTTGCTCGGTCCACGATACGGCACTTTAGTTTCTTTCTCTTTCTTTTTACCTTCTTCCACTCTTTGATTGAAACTCGCCAAAGCCTTATCCCAATCCTCCATTCCGCCCCCATTGGTCAAAAAGACGGGGCTGTCTGGAAATAGCTTAAAGATTTCCTCGAAGATTCCCGGGAGTCGCCCGGAACTTTGCGCACCTTTATTAACACTCACAATCACTCCAAGTTTTTTTGCTTTAACCTCTACCCCAAACAGTTTCATCCCCGACCTTCCCGTCCCTTTTCCCGTCCCTGTCCCCGTCCCCGTTCCCGTCCCCGTTCCGCCCACACTACCTGTCAGAGATGTTTTCATATCCTTCGGAATCGCGGGTGCCCAACTTGCTCCCCCGGGCACAGTCATCATTTCAAGCGGAGGAGCCGACTCTTCTGCCGCAGGCGCTTCATCCATTAGATTGGGATCTGCACTCTTCTCCTCCTGAACCATCTCCTCATCAGGGGGGGCAGGAGGAGTCTGAGCCGTCTCACTTGGCAAACTCTCTGCGGAAAAAGGCA
>JBBAWA010000071.1:3634-8048 GCA_040397425.1 Methylacidiphilales bacterium | reverse complement strand
GTGGGAAAAATACGCGGGGTGTGGATGTGGCAAAGTGGATTGCGTGGCTCAAGGAAACCCACGGGGCGATTTTTGACGGGGGATACGGAAAGATGAAGGGTCTCAATTTCCGCGTTTCCCACATGGGGGATGAGACGGAGAAGGGAATGGAAGAGTTGTGGGGCCGACTTGCGGAGGGGTTGAAGAAAATCGGGTAAACGTCGCCTCCTTACATTGCTGAGTAGGAAATAAGATCTGCCGTCACATGAAAATCTCGCGTAAGGATATGTTTTTCAAACAGCTGCCAAAACATTCAGGATATATGGATAAATGATTAAGAATATTGCACGGATTCTCGGCGTCTTTGTGGCCGTGGTCAGCTTGTCTATTGCGGACAGTGCTCAGGAAGCTTCCGCTCAAGATACCAAAAAGATAGTGCAGAATAACTTCGTCGAGACAGCTCAGAAGGGGGTCAAGCTCTCTGGCTATGTAGATACAGGATACAGCTATAACTTTACCGGTTCATCGAGTGGTGCGAGCAATGTCGCAGGCCGTATTGGCTCTGATACTGCCGCGAAAGGAGACTTCAACCTCTATGCGGTCAAAATCGCCCTGGAAAAGGCTTTGACCTCGGAGAATAAGGCTCAAGCTGGATTTCGTACCGATGTGATGATCGGTGAGGATGCGAACTACCTGTCCAACCGTACTACCGGACAAGACGGGCTCAATAATGACCAAAATTCAAACGCCCTTTTTTTGGAGCAGGCTTATGCAGTCATTCGTGCGCCGGTGGGCAACGGTTGGGACTTCAAGGTGGGAAGGTTCGTTTCGATCCTCGGATATGAAGTGATCGAGCGTCCTGCCAATATGAACATCACCTACAGCCTAGTCTGGCAGCAATTACCGATCTTCTACACCGGCGTGTTGTCGTCCTACAAGTTTAACGACTACCTCGACGGCAAATTGGGTGTGATCAACGGTTCGGACACCGATAACAATACTACAACGGGCGGAAATAGCGACGGCTGTGGACTAATTGCCTCTTTGAATGTAACGGCACCGGCTGCCAACGCGAACTGGAGCAATAACTTCCAGTACAGCAGTAATTCCGAAAATGATACGGCTGTAAGTTCGACTTCCAACACGAGCTTCATCGCCGGAAATAATGGTAGCCGGGGAAGTGCCTACACCTTTATCTACAATTCCTGGGGAAATTGGTCACCCAAGTTTGCAAAAGATAAACTCCTGTTTGCCTTTGATAGCGCTCTCGGAACCTCAAATGCAGGCAATAGCGGCGCAATCAACACTTCGTGGTGCCTTGCGGCGGCCTATACAAAATATCAGTTCAATGACTGGTTTTCTTTGTCGAGCCGTGGGGAATACTTTCATGGAAACAATTTCGGAAAAATCGGAAATACTGAAGGTTATAATCTTGCCGACGGCACAAGTCTCCAGCCTCAAGAGACATCTGGAATGGATCTATGGGAATATACGATCACCGCTGGCATCACTGTAATCGATAACCTGCTCATCCGTGCAGAATATCGCTTGGATTGGGGTGTGAATTCAGTCTATGGCCTCGATGAAAACAACAGTAATGGTACAATTGATTCAGTTAGTAGCGGTCCGGCCCATTACGCCGGGGCTGAGGTGGTGTATAGCTTCTAAAGAAGTTTAGAGATTAAGCGGCTTTGCGGGATTCTTTGCGTTTGATAAGGGGAGGGCGATGCCCCTCAGCCACAGCCTGATTGATGATCACCTCCTCCACGTCGTTGCGTGAGGGAATTTCATACATAAGGTCGAGCATCATACCCTCAAGAAGACTGCGGAGAGCGCGAGCTCCCGTGCCTTTTTTGATTGCCGACTCAGCGAGGCAACGGAGGGCGTCGCGTGTGAAATTGAGCTTCACCCCCTCCATCCCAAGAAGCTTGGCATACTGGCGAGTGAGAGAATTCTTTGGGTCGGTGAGAACAAGAATGAGCTCATCCACGGTTAGTGGGTTTAAGTGACTCAAAACAGGTAAACGACCAATGAACTCAGGAATCATTCCAAAGCGCAGCAGGTCATCTGGCTCGGTGTAACGGAGTAGCCCAAGGCCCTCCTCTGACACCTGGGCGCTGGCTGTCAGACTTGATCCAAATCCTAGCGAACGGCCTCCCATCCTTTTATGAACGATCTCCTCAAGACCGACAAAGCCACCACCGCAAATAAAGAGAATATTCTGGGTGTTGACCTGAATATGTTCAGCTTGAGGATGCTTGCGTCCGCCTTGCGGGGGGACGTGACAAACTGTTCCTTCAAGAATCTTTAGAAGACCTTGCTGAACACCTTCGCCAGAGACATCCCGCGTGATGGATGCGCTGTCGGATTTTCGGCCGATCTTGTCGATCTCATCGATGTAGACAATTCCTAGCTCGGCTCGTTTTACATCGTAATCGGCATTTTGAAGAAGTCGCAAAATGATGGTTTCCACGTCTTCGCCCACATATCCCGCCTCGGTCAAAGAGGTGGCATCGGCGATGGCGAAGGGGACGTCTAAAATCCGAGCAAGAGTGCGTGCGAGAAGGGTTTTTCCCGAGCCTGTCGGTCCAATGAGGAGGATGTTGCTTTTCTCTAGTTCAACGTCCGCATGGTCTGTCGGAAGGGTGTCCGTTTGGGGTGCACGGACGCGTTTGTAGTGGTTGTGAACTGCTACGGCGAGAGTGCGCTTCGCCCGATCCTGACCGATCACATGGCGATCCAGTTCCTCGCGGATCTCACGGGGTTTCGGGAGGGTCTTTAAGATTCCTTTTCCGACGGGACTGTCTCCCGCTTCGCGGTTCAGAATATTTGTGCAGAGAGTGATGCAGTTATCACAAATATAAACCCCAGGGCCCGCGATAAGCTTTTTAACCTCTGCATGGCTTTTGCCACAGAAAGAGCAGAGGGTGAGGTGGGTGGGGCGGGCCATCGGGCACCGACTTTACTTCTTTGTTTGTTCCTCTTTGCGGAAGGAGACGACATGATCGACCAAGCCGTATGTCTTGGCGTCCTCGGCGGACATAAAGCGATCCCGGTCGGTGTCTTTTTCCACCGTTTCAAAGGTCTGGCCCGTGTGGTGGGCAAGGATTTCATTCAGACGCTTCTTTGCGCGAAGGATTTCCTGGGCCTGAATGCTGATGTCGGTGGCTTGGCCTTGGGCTCCGCCCAAAGGCTGGTGAATCATGATCCGGGCGTTGGGTAAGCAGTAACGTTTTCCTTTTGTTCCGGCAGCGAGGAGGACGGCTCCCATGCTGGCGGCTTGTCCGATGCAGTAGGTGTTCACCTCACAGCTGATGTACTGCATCGTGTCGTAAATGGCCAAGCCCGCGGTGACGTAACCGCCTGGGGAGTGAACATAGATGCTGACGTCTTTTTTGGGGTCCTCCATTTGCAGGAAGAGGAGTTGGGCGATGATCGAGTTGGCCATGCTGTCATCAATCGCCGTGCCAATGAATATAATCCGATCTTTGAGGAGGCGGGAGTAGATATCGTAGGCACGCTCTCCACGCCCCGTCTGTTCAATGACGCTAGGGACAAAGTAGTCGGCCTTAGGATCCATACTCATCTGTTCAAATTACCCGCGAACGGCGTGTTGCAAAAGAAAATCAACGGTTTTTCTGCGCAAAAGAGTGTCAGCAAGTGAGGGTAAGACGTTCGATTTTTGGAGTCGCTTGGCAAAGAGGCGGGCGTCTTGACCCGATTGTGCGGCAAGAATCGCGATTTCTTGGACGACTTCCTGCTCCTCAACTTTCAGGCCTTCGGACTCAGCAATCTTACGCAGTAGAAAGCTAAGCTTAACGTTCTCCTCCGCATTTTGGCCTGCTGTTTTTAGGATATCGTCTTTGTGTTTGATTAGCTCCTCGTTGGAGACGCCACGGCGCTGGTTTTCCTCCACGAGGCGGGCCACAAGACGGCGGCGTTCGTCTTCGAGGAGAGGTTCGGGAACGTCCATTTTGGTCGAGGAGAGGAGGGCTTGGGTCACCGCGCGGCTTTCTTCGGCTCGATGCTCGGAATTTCGTGAAGCGGTTAGATCTTCACGGATTCGGGATTCGAGTTCTGTTTTGGGCATTTTATAATTTTCTTGGCAGAAGGCGTCATCCACATCAGGAACATGTCGCTCTTTCAGCTCCACAAGAGTCACCTGATAGGTGCCTGTCTGTTTCTGGAGTGAGGCATGGGGAAAATCGGCAGGGAATTTGACTTCTACTTTCCGAGTTTCACCTGGCTTCATTCCAAAGAGGGCTGGCACAAATCCTGGCAGGAAGGCGTCGGGCTTAAGCAGAACCCAAAGCTTTTTTGCTTCGCCCACTTGACCTGCTTTGGGGTCTATTTCGAGAATCTTTTTGCCCCCACAGGTTCCCTCGAAGTCGAGGATGGCGTAGTCACCCTCTTTAGCCGGACGGGGTTCGAGGGT
>JBBAWA010000071.1:0-3534 GCA_040397425.1 Methylacidiphilales bacterium | reverse complement strand
CCTGGGCGAAATCCTGGAAGTTTGGCTGATTTTTGGAAGGAGAGAGTGACCTTTTCTTCCGTTAGGCGGACCTGATCGGCGGGGATTTCGCCTTTGAGGCGGCGGCGGCAACCGCCCATGTTTTCTAGTGAAACTTTCATATGCAGCCATGCAACCTACGCGCGTCCGGGCATATAGCCAAGGTCAGATTGGTCAGCGTTTAAGTGAAAATTTAACGGGTATCTCAACGGTGGAGGGTGTGGGCTGTTTGTTGATCTGTTGGGGATGGAAGAGCCAGCGGCCGACGGCACTGGTCGCAGATTGGTCTAAGATCTCATAGCCTGAGCTTTTCAGCAGGGTAAGTGATTCGACGTGACCTTGGGCGGTGATTTGAGCGCGTAGAATAACCGAACCTTCCCAACCTTTTTTTCTGGCTACGTCGGGATAGATGGGTGCGGAATTTTGGGATGGGTTTGGGCGGGCGAGGACAGTCGAACTGGCAGGGGCCGGCGGGAGTTGTGAGGGGGAGGGAGTGGGAAGTAGGCGGGGTGAAGGGTC
Source organism: Methylacidiphilales bacterium (assembly GCA_040397425.1). Lineage (GTDB taxonomy): Bacteria > Verrucomicrobiota > Verrucomicrobiia > Methylacidiphilales > Verrucolacustridaceae > Verrucolacustris. The sequence continues at coordinate 2,997 of JBBAWA010000071.1, read as the reverse complement.
GGGTGTGGGTAGGGTGGGGGCAAGAGAAGATGGAGTGGGTGCGGTATCGACGGTATCGGAGGTCGGAAGGGGGGTAGTTAGAACAGGCTCCTCAACTATTTCAGGTTGGCCTGCGGAGGTTTCAATCATTGTAATTTCGACCGAGAAATCTGAAGGTTGAACTGCAAAGTCTTGGGTTGTGGGGATGGAGGGCCGCGAGAAAAAGAGGGTCCCATGCAGAGCCAACGAGGCAGAGAACCCCAGAAGGAGAAAAAGTTTATCGCTGGGGGCGGGGTAAAAGAGGGTCATGAGCTATTTTTTGGGATCGTGGACGAGGTTAAATTGAACGATCCCGATCTGCCTGGCTCGATCCATCAAATCGACAAAAAGGCCGTAGTTCATGCTTTGATCTCCGCGAAAATGGATCTTTCGATCTACTTGACCTTGGGATAGGGCGCGGAGTTTCTGATCGAACTGGGAGAGAGAAACGGGAGAGCCTTGGAGAGTGATCGATCCTTTTGCATCAACCGACACGAGGATGACCTCCGGGGATGTGTCCGATTGCCCATGCGCTGTGGGAAGCTTGACCTGGAGGGAGGGTAGAGTGAAGGAGGAGGTGAGCATAAAGAAGATTAGCAGAAGAAATACGACATCGATCAGGGGGGCCATATCGATCGAGGTGGTGAGACGTTTGGGTCGAGTAAACATGGGGTTACTGGATGGTGGAAAACTCTTCTTCTTGGGCGCGTTGGCGGGGCTTGGTGGTGACAGTGGAGGGGGAGGACGGACTCAAAAGATCATCTAGGGACGTGACAGCCATTTCCATTCGGCGTGCGATTTTATCCGCATGACCTTCAAATGCGTGGTACAGAGCCATGCAGGGGATTGCGACCACCAAGCCAAAGACTGTTGTGAGAAGGGCCTCCCAGATTCCGCCCGCCAAGTCGGAGGGTTTGACGGTGCCTTGAATGGATTGAATTTGTGAAAACGCAACGACCATGCCGATGACGGTTCCAAGTAGACCCACGAGAGGCGCTAAGTGGGCAAGTGCGGCGAGAATGCGCAGATTTTTCTCTACTGATTCGAGGGCCACAGATCCTGTGCGACGAACGTTGTCCTGACGGACTTTTTCAGGGCGGTTTAGTTGCTCGAGATAAGTTTGAGCTACACGGGCAACCGGGTGGCGATAGGGAATCGCCATGGCCAAACCTGCGGCCGGTCCTGACTTCCGAATTTTTGCTAAAAGTGATTCGAACCAGCGATCGGGGGAGTAGCCGTATGATGCGTAGGTGAGGAATCTCTCCACAGCAACGGCACAAGCGACCAAGGAGAAGGCCAGGAGAACCCACATGAGAGAGCCTCCTCGATGAAAGAGTTCGCTTAGAGACATGGAGTTCATTTTGTAAGAGTAGGAAAGAGGCATTTTGGAGTCACGGAAAAAATGAGACACAGTCTCAATAAATATATTGATCATGAGATTGCGTCTCAGTATCTTTAAGGGCTCATGGGTTTGGTTTTTCTGAAATATCTGCCGTTTAGCGTTGTCCTGTTCATTTTTGGGATTCGTTTGGAAGCTCAAACCCTCTCTTCAACCAACACGGTTGAGGAGGGGGCGTTGGGCAAGCGGGCGGGTGATGAGGTTGTGCGCTTGGAGCAGGTGGAAGTTGAGGCGGATTATGACGTACAGACTCGATTACCGTTCCTGCCCGATGTGGAGGGCACCCGAATCAACGCGGGAAAACGCACCTCCAATATCGATGCCCACTACCTGCCCGAGATGAAAGATGATAATTGGAGGCAGCTGACAGCAACCACCCCTGGTCTAGTCGTGCCAGACGAGAGCACGCCACTCCCTAGTTTCGCATACCGAGGATTTGATCCTCACAGATTGCAAAGTTTTCAGGTCCTGGAAGACGGAATTCCCATTCAAGCAGACATGATTGGGTATCCTGAGGCGTATTACCTACCTCCAACCTATCCGATGGAGACAATGGAGTTTATTCGGGGGGGCGCAGCTCTCATGTACGGACCGCAACCTGCGGGAGCGATAAACTTTGTGATGCGAAAACCTCCTCTGGATAAAAAATTTACGGTAGAGTCGGTGACGCTCGGGGGAAGTTTCGATTATATCTCCAGCTTCAATTCCGTAGGAGGTACCGTGGATCAGGTCGGCTATTACGGGTGGTTTAATCACCGCCAATCGCAAGGATTTCGGGATGCCAACAGCCAGTACGATCTGAACAATGGGAATTTAACTTTGGCTCTCGATGCGGAGACAAAGCATCGCTGGTATTTTAAGTTAAACGGCTATGAGGAGTGTCATGGAGAGCCGGGAGGGATGCGGTTGAACAATGACACGGCCCGAACTCCCGTAAATTACAACGTCAATCGGAATGCTACCTCTCGTTTCAACGACCAGTTTGAGCTGAGTCGGTACGCAGTTTCCGCCATTCATGAGTCGGAATTCGAGGAGGACCTCTTTTTTTCGTATCGGGTGTGGTTTGACTACTATCGTCGATGGAGTCGGAGACAAGAAGGGGGTGGTTTCGGAACACTTCCTATTTCACAAACCACCCAGATTGAGACGCAGCAGTTTTATACTTGGGGAATGGAGCCTCGGTGGCGGTGGGATTGGGATCTGGGGGGCGAGTCTCAGACGCTGACTGCGGGTTTTATGGTCTATAACACGACCTCCCCAAGAACCGACAAGCAGGGGCTGACTCCCACCTCCAACACGGGTCAGATCCGCAATCAGAGTGATCGGTCTGTTTGGTACGCACCCTTCTTTGTGGAGAACAAGTTTACCGTGGGGGATCTTTCGGTCGTTCCTGGGTTCCGGATGGAAAACATATGGCAGTCGGTGGATGAGACGATCAATCAGTCGAAATTTGCAGCAGGCCAACCGATTGGAAGTCAGACGCAAAATAACTTCGTTCCGCTGATCGGATTGGGTCTGGAGTATGCGTTGCCCCAGGAGATGGCGATGTATGCGAACGTTTCGGAGGCGTACCGGCCTCC
>JBBAWA010000070.1:0-8086 GCA_040397425.1 Methylacidiphilales bacterium | reverse complement strand
ATGGTGAAATAATCCACCCCCTGCTCCGCCTGCTCCAACAAGGTGTCGCGGAAAAGTTCCCATGTAAGATCCTCGGCCTTGCCCCCCACCTTCTCCAACGCTTGATAAATCGGAACGGTTCCAATCGGCACAGGCGAATTGCGTAAGATCCACTCCCGCGTCTGATGAATATTCTTTCCCGTGGAAAGATCCATCACAGTGTCCGCCCCCCAACGAATCGACCATCGCAACTTCTCCACCTCTTCCTCGATCGACGACGCCACTGCGCTGTTTCCAATGTTCGCATTGATCTTCACCAGAAAATTCCGCCCAATGATCATCGGCTCTAACTCCGGATGATTGATATTGGCGGGAATAATCGCCCGCCCACGCGCAACCTCACTTCGCACAAACTCTGGCGTGATGTCCTTGGGAATCGCTGCACCCCATGAATGGCCCGGATGTTGGAACCGTAAATCATCCCGCGGTGCCTGGACCGACATCTCTACCGCCTCCTTCGCCGCCTGCAATTTCATGTTCTCCCGAATCGCAATAAATTCCATTTCCGGGGTAATCACCCCTTTACGCGCATAGTTCAGTTGCGAGACGGAACCCGCTTTCGCGCGTCTGGGCTTTCTCGAAACTCCAGGAAACTGCTCGAGAACTACTCCATTCGCACCCGAATTACCATTGTCCTCAGGACGCACAGAACGACCCACATAAGTCTCCGTATCCCCCCTTTCTTGAATCCACGCATCCCTCAGCGCAGGTAACCCTCGCCTCACATCTCCATGAAAATCCAGATCTCCCCAAGGTCCACTCGTGTCATACACCCGCACTGGCTCATTCGCTTGGAGTTTTCCATCGGGTTGGCGCGTGGGTTGCAACTCAATCTCGCGAAATGGAACTTTTAAATCAGGGCGGGAACCCTTCACGTACACCCGCTTCATCCCCTCCAAATCCTCCAACTCCTCAATCTTCGGCATCTTTACATTCTTGCTCATCTTGAATCCTTTCCCCATTGCGCGCTGCCGTGGAAAAAGGGTCATCCCTATTCCCTACGGCGGCATGACCCGCATCAGGTTTTAAGGGTCTCGGGACCACGGTTCCCGACTCTCAGCCCGGCCGTCCAGACTCCCCACAAAACAAACATAAACTTCCCTTGCCCCAACGCCAATTATTTTTCCAATTTACTGGTCTTCTAAAACTGCCGTCGGAACGTATCCCCGCCGATGATCCATCGTTTCCACCTCCGCATAATCCCCTATCACTCTCCTCACACTCACGCGATCACCCCTCCGTAGGGTCGATGTGGCAGGCGTCACCTGATTCGGCCCTGCCTCCTTGAACGGGACGTCGGACAAAATCATTGCCATGCCCGCATCCCGACTTCCCGAACTTGCACAACCCGCAAGAAACAGAAGAGCCACACCACCCATCGCCAGAATAAATTTCATCCCCTTTCCCTAGCAAACCCCAAGACGCTGGCAACTCTTGCCCGCCCCTCTTCTTCTCACCATCGTACCCTCATGCCCTTTCGCCTTCTCCTTCACACCGCTGCGTCTCCCGCTCGTAATATGGCCATCGATGAATCCCTCCTGCGCCATGTCCAATCCCCCGTTCTGCGCATCTACTCCTGGGATCAACCCTGCGTCTCAATCGGATATTTTCAAAAAGCCCAGCTCGCCCCCACAGACCGCCCGATGGTTCGCCGCTTTACGGGAGGAGGCCTCGTCGAACACGGAAAAGACCTCACCTACACTCTCGTCCTTACCCCCACTCACCCTCTTACTACCTCAGGTACTCTCCCCTCTTACCAAAAAATCCACTCTTCAATCGCTCATGCCCTCCAGAAAAGCGGCGTCCCTTGCCAGCTCGCCACAGCTCAACCCAAACAGGAAGACCCCGCCTGTTTCCTTAAACCTGTTCCAGCCGATATCCTCAATCCCCAAGGCCACAAACTAGCAGGAGCCGCCCAACGCCGCACCAAACAAGGTTGCCTCCACCAAGGCAGCATCCTTCTTGCCCAAACCATCCCACCAATTCTTCTCGATCTCCTGCCCACATTCCTCGCCGATTGCCTGGGTGATAATGCCACACACTCATCACTCACCTCAGCCGAACTCCAACTCGCTGACTCTCTTGAAAAAGAGCGCTACTCCACAAACGACTGGAACTTCTCCCGCTAACTCACTCCTTTTTTTTGCCCGCTCCCCAAATCAAACCGCCGACTATCAAAACCACTAGCCCAATCAGAACCAAACTCCCCTGACCCACCCACTGCTCCGCTAGTCTCGCAGCAGCAGGCGTCCGGGCAAATCGTTCCCCCGCAACCGCACTCAACCAGATCCATAAAGGGGCATAGACCAGTGCACCCACCGCATTCAGAGCTAAAAACTTTTTCAGATCCATCTGGTGCCTCCCTGCAAAAAAGAAAACCCCGAACCGGACCGCTGGAATAAATCGCCCCAGAAAAACCGTCTTCATCCCATGCTTCTCGAACAGGTGCTCAATCTTTTTCTGCCTGCTCTGTGAAAAGACCACCGAGCCCAAGCGCGTTCGCAAAAACCACTCTCCACCCCTTCTCCCTAAGAAATAAACCCACAAGTCCCCCGATAGAATTCCCGCCAAACAAGCCAGACACGTCATCCAGTAAGAAGACGTTCCCCAACCCACCGATAACCCACTCGCCACCAGCAAAGGCTCTTCCGGAAGAGGCACTCCCATGGCCGAAACAAAAAGAATTCCAAACATCGCCAGATAACGAAAGTCAGAGATTGCACGAATTAGAAAGTCGAGGGTCATCGTAGTTAGGGGGTTTGGATTGTCCTTAACGCCTTTTTCACTAAAAAAAGCTAATCCCTATGTACCTGAATTTAGGCATTACCGCCAAAGCTCTTTATCTGAACTACCTGGCACGCCCTTTCCAACTCAGGCGCTGGGTGATCGTCACCTTCTTCCTTCTGCTGCTCTGCTGCTTTTGGGTCGTCGTATTCATCGGTCGCATTCTTGATCATATCCTTTATCCCGGCTTTCGCAGGCAAAAGATTCACAAGCCCGTGTTTATTATCGCCCCTCCCCGTAGCGGCACCACCTTTCTTCAAAAACTCCTCGCCAAAAATCGCAACACCTTCGCCCCTGTCCTCATGTACCAAACCATCTTTCCCAGCATTACGATCCAGAAATTCATTCACTCCGTCGCCGCCGCGAGTCGCCAAAAAGGCGGACTTCTGTTCGATATCTCCTCATGGATCGAACGCCACTGCTTCGGAGGTTGGGACGGAATGCACAAAATGCGCTTTGCCGAACCTGAAGAGGACGACGGATTCTTCGTCTACACCTTCGTCACAGAGGCCATCTACCTCCTATTCCCCTACGTCCGCGCACTCTGGGGGGCTGGCTTTGCAGACGACCTCCCACCCCGCCAACGCCGCCGCCTCATGCGCTACTACCGCTCCTGCCTTCAGCGACACCTTTATCTAAATGGTCCCGACAAGATTCTTCTATCCAAAGCCACCCAGCTATCCGGCTCGATCGAATCCATCCGTGCCGAATTTCCCGATGCCCGCATCATTAATATCTTACGAAACCCAGTTGAATCCATCCCGTCCCATATCAGCGTTTTTTATACCGTCTGGAACTGGGTCGATCCCAAGATTCAGAAGGATGGACCTGAATCCATGGAGTATGCCGAACTTGCCGCCGCCTGGTTTCTTCATTTGGAAAAATATGACATCACCTCCAAATCCGAATCCTACCTCCGCATTTTTTACACCGATCTTGTTCGAAACCCCGATTCGGTCGTCCGCTCGATTTACCATCATTTTGGAGTTCCCCTAACTCCCCGCGCGGCACGCCAGATCCAGACCGAAACAAAGCGCTCCCTCGAATACAAAAGTTCACACCGATACACCCTAAAAGAATATGGACTCACCAAAACTTGGGTAATGCAAGAGCTGGGCGGAATAATGAAACGCTATCACTTCCCTTTTCCGACCGAAACCGCCCCCCGCGGATCAAAACGCTGAGCCAACGGAATCCGCCGGCCCACACCAAACGCCTTCGTCGTTACCTTCAGCCCAGGCGCTGCCTGCCTCCGCTTGTACTCCGAAATGTCGATCTTCCGCACCATCTCCTCTGCCAACACTTTCGAAATCCCTTTTTTCACCATCCCTTGGATCGACCCCTCATTCACCACATAGCTCTCTAAAATCCGGTCCAACTCTTCATACGGCGGTAAACTATCCTGATCCTTCTGGTCAGGTCGTAGTTCGGCACTCGGCGCCTTCTCGATCGAGTTTTTTGGAATAATCTCCCGCTCCCGATTGATCCATCGCGAAATCTGGTACACCAACGTCTTGGGCACATCCGCAATCACTGCCAACGCCCCGCACATGTCCCCATACAAAGTGCAGTACCCCACCGCCATTTCACTCTTATTTCCTGTCGTGAGCAGGAGCCGACCCGAATCATTCGAAATAGCCATCAGCGTCATTCCGCGGATTCGTGACTGTAAATTCTCCTCCGTCAATCCCCCGCTTCTTCCCTCACGGGCAGGCGCGATCGATCTCAACATCGCTGCAAAAGTGTCCTCAATCGGAATTTTTTGGTACCGAATCCCCAACCGCTTCGCCAACGCCTCCGCATCCGCCACACTCCCAGCGCTCGAAAATCGACTCGGCATTGCTACCCCCAACACCTTGTCCTTTCCCAGCGCCTCCGCCGCAACAACCGCAACCAACGCACTGTCGATCCCTCCACTCAATCCCAGCACCACCTCCTGAAATCCACACTTCTGCAAATAATCCTTTGTCCCCAAAACCAACGCTTGGAACACCTGCTCCTCATCCCCCGCCCAGATCGGCTTCTCCTCTTTTCCTCCGATATCCACCACCTTCACATCCTCCATAAACGCCGCCCCTTGCGCCAGCAACCCACCCTTCACCCCCACTCCCAAACTCCGCCCATCAAACACCAGCTCATCATTTCCTCCCACCTGATTCACCTGAATCACAGGAATCTTCTCCCGTTTCGCCACCTCCGCCAAAAGCCGATACCGCACCTTCTCCTTTCCAATGTTCCAAGGTGAAGCCGATAAGTTGATCAGCAGATCCATACCCTTTTTTGCCAACTCCCGCACTGGATCTATCCGATACCTTCTTTCAGGCCACAGGTCCTCATCATTCCAAATATCTTCACAGATCGTTACCCCCACCCGCTTTCCTGCGATACTCACACTCCCCACCTTATCCCCAGCCTCGAAATACCTGTCCTCATCAAATACATCGTACGTCGGCAACAAAATCTTCCGTGCCACTGCTCGTGTCTTTCCCTTCTCCACTAAAAAAGCCGTGTTGTATAACGGCCTACCCGCCTTTTGATTCGTTTTCTCAATCCCCCCGATCAATAACGGCACTTTCCCCACCCTCTTTGCTACCTCACGCAATGCCCGCTCGTGCGACTCAACAAAATCCCGTCGATTCAACAGATCCCGGGGCGGATACCCGCACAACCCTAGCTCTGATCCCACACACAACTCCGCCCCCTCCCTCACCGCCCTCTCATACGCAGACACTAATTTTTCACTATTTCCCTTAAAATCCCCAACGGTAAAATTTAACTGTAAAATACCTATCTTCATATAAATCTATCCATCAGGTATTTAGGCGATCCATATCTTCCGTCAGGTTCCGTTGACATATGCGATTGTATTTGTAGCCTCACTACTTCTTCTATGCCAGTTCCTATTAGCCAAGCTTGGACAGTTGCCTCTTATGTTCTCGGACAAAAAATCCGTGGCAACAAACGCTATCCCCTTGTCCTCATGCTCGAACCCCTCTTCCGTTGTAACCTTGCCTGCGCAGGTTGCGGCAAAATCCAGTATCCCGATCACGTTCTCAATAAAAGACTCACACCCCAACAGTGCTGGGACGCGGCGGATGAGTGCGGGGCCCCTATGGTCTCCATCCCCGGCGGGGAACCCCTCATCCATCCCGAGATCGATAAAATCGTCGAAGGCCTTGTCGCCCGCAAAAAATACATATACCTCTGCACCAACGCCCTCCTCCTCAAACGAAAAATCGATCTCTTTAAACCTACCAAATATCTCACCTTCAGCGTCCACATGGACGGTCTCGAGCCCGAACACGACGCCGCCGTCTGTCGCGATGGCACCTATAAAACCGCACTCGAAGGTATTAAAGAAGCTGTCGCTCGTGGATTCCGTGTCACCACCAACACCACCCTCTTTGAAGGAGCCAACCCCGCCCGCGTCCGAGAATTTTTTGATGAAATGATGAAACTGAAGGTCGAGGGCATGATGCTTTCCCCAGGCTACAGCTACCAAAAAGCCCCCGACCAGGAACACTTCTTAGGCCGTGAACGCACCAAGAAACTCTTCCAAGAAATTCTCAACCAACGAAAAAAATCTTGGAAATTCAATCTCTCCCCCAACTTCCTCGAATTCCTCCAAGGCAACGTGGATTACGACTGCACACCTTGGGGCAACCCCACCTTCAACGTCTTTGGTTGGCAGAAACCCTGCTACCTACTCCAAGACGGCTACGTCCCGACCTTCAAACAGTTAATGGGAGACACCGCTTGGGAAAATTACGGCCAGAAGAGCGGCAACGAGAAGTGCCGCGACTGCATGGTCCACTGCGGCTACGAAGCCAGTTCGGTCGATGACACCTTCGGTTCTCTCCCTGGCTTCGCCCGCACGGTGAAAGCTGCCATCGCCTACGGGACCTGAACCCCTCCGTCACTTCTGCTCAACACTATGCCTCAGGCCGATAAACACGCTTTACCGACTCATAAGCCGGGCTCGATCGAGGGCACGACGCTGACCTGTTCCGACAGCGCATCTCGTCGACATGCCCTTCAAACCGCCTTCGATTACCGGGGCGACGTCACTTTGGATATCGGCGGCGGCAAGAAGATTGTCGGATTCGTTTTTCGATACGACGAATCCCCTGGAGTGGTTCATATTTATATTCCTCAAGGCAAAGACTCGATTCCCCAAACGTTCCCAGCGAATGATGTCACCTCCGTTCACTTCACGGGCGAAGACACCGCATTCGGCAAATCGTGGGACGACTGGACGACGAAAGCCGAAAAAGAGCGAGTGAAAGAGGCGGAACGTCTCGCCCGCGAAGCCGTCGACCGCGGCGAACTGTAAACACACCCCATGCGTCGCTGCATGGAGTGGACTGATAAGTCCGACGGCACTCGTCCCACTACCACCTACCGCGTCTCCCTTTTCTCGGGTGTCGTCCACTGGCAACGCAAAGAGAAAGATGCGGAAAAGTGGGAAACCCCAAAACTTCTTCCGACCGATGTATGGGAACGACTTCTTGAGGAGGTCGATAAACGCTATCAACGCCGTCGGGCCCGCCACGAGGACGTTCTTCTCGTTCGTACCGCCTTCCAGAAAGCCCCAAAACTTCCCCCTGCCTAATCCTGCTCTTGCCGAACCCTTTTTTTTCCGATACTCTTACCTCTTATGGCAAACGTCGCCGTCATCCGTACAGGAGGCAAACAGTACAAGGTCAGCGAAGGCGAGACCCTTGAGATTGAACGCCTTACTACTGCCCCAGGATCCTCAGCAGAATTTTCTGACGTCCTTCTTGTTGTCCAAGACAGCAAGGTTCAAGTAGGCAAACCCACGGTCGCCGGTGCCAAGGTCGTTGCTGAAGTTGTCACCCACGATCGCGCCCCCAAAGTCATCGCTTTCAAATATCGCCGCCGGGAAGGGTATCACCGCACCGTCGGCCATCGTCAGGCTCGGACTCGGATCAAAATTCAAAAGATCCAAGCCGGCAAATAACCGAGGAAACCGTCATGGCACATAAAAAAGGTCAAGGATCCACACGCAACGGTCGCGATAGCCGCAGCCAACGCCTCGGAGTCAAATGTTTTGGCGGCGAAACCATTCCCGCCGGTTCCATCATTATCCGCCAACGCGGAACAAAATTTCAGGCAGGTCAAAACGTTGGTATGGGCCGAGATCACACCCTCTTTGCACTCTCCCACGGCCGGGTCCGCTTTGATAAGGGAAACCGCCGCATCCATATCGATCCGTCCCCCGCCGCGGCATCCTAAGCCGCCC